>JBBQYL010000036.1:0-31918 GCA_038208735.1 Burkholderiales bacterium | reverse complement strand
CGGTCGTACTCCTTCTTCACGACCGCATAGCACTCGCAGCTGCGGGATTCGAGTCCGGGTCGATCGAGTACAGTGATACGGCCGCGGCTGTAACTGATCAGACCGGCGCGTTGCAATTTCAGCGCGCCCTCCGTCACGCCTTCGCGCCGGACGCCCAGCATGTTGGCAATCAGTTCCTGCGTCATCACGAGTTCGTTGCCATGCAATCGGTCGAGGCTCAGGAGCAACCAACGGCAGAGTTGCTGGTCCAGGGAGTGGTGCCGGTTGCAAACCGCGGTCTGCGCCATCTGGGTTATCAAGGCCTGGGTGTAGCGCAGCAGCAGGTGCGGCACCGGGCCCGCAAAGTCGAATTCCGTCTTAATGTGGGCCGCGCTGAGGCGATAGCCCTTTCCAGCACTCTGTACCACCGCCCTGCTCGGCGTGGTTTCGCCTCCCATGAAAAGGGAGATGCCCACGATGCCTTCGTTTCCAACGACTGCAATCTCCGCCGAGGCACCGTCTTCCATGACATACAACAGCGAAACGATCGCCGTCGTGGGGAAATACACGTGGCTCAACGTCATGCCCGATTCGCAAAGCACCGATCCCAGAGGCAGCTCAACCGCCTCGAGCATGGGCACCCAACGCTCCCAAACGGCTTCGGGAAGCGAACTGAGCAGGTGATTCTTCTTCGGGCTGGGCATGGAAAGGCTGGGCTCCTGTGCACGCGGCTCCCGGAGCAGGAAATTGGCGGGCGAACAAAACATTCATTCTACTCCGCGCCGCCCCAATGTCTGTTCGCTACCGAACAAAGAGACGATTTATCGTCGCACTTCGACGTTTGCCAAGTCACAGACCAACCATTCCCCCGTCGCGGCGCGTCCGACCCAGGCGACCGCACAAGCCTGACGCCTGGCGTCATTCATGACGCAACGCCTCGATGGGATCCATCCGGGCGGCGCGGCGCGCTGGAAAGTAACCGAATACGACGCCGATGCCCGCGGAAAAGACGAGCGCCAGCAGGTTGATCGATACATCGAAAGCATACGGCACCGCCATCACATTCGCCAGTCCGTAGGAAGCCACCGTAGCGATCAGAATTCCCACCAGCCCGCCCAGGCCCGACAACACCACTGCCTCGATGAGGAACTGCAACAGGACTTCGCTTTCGAGGGCGCCAACAGCCAGGCGCAGCCCGATCTCGCGGGTGCGTTCAGTCACGCTGACCAACATGATGTTCATAATGCCGATGCCGCCGACCAGCAGGCTCACGGCGGCGACCGCGCCCAGCAACGCGGTCAGAACGCCCATGGTGCTGGACAGCGTCTGCGCCAACTGCTGGGTGTCGAAGATGTTGAAGTTGTCGTCCAGCCCGCCGTCGTCGGCGTCACCGAGCTTCCGGCGCTCGCGCATGAGTTGACGCAGGCTGGCCTTGAGTGGTCCGCTGTCGATGCCCTCCTGCATCGACACCGACAGCATGCTGACCTTGAGACTGCCCGTGACGCGTCGTTGCAGCGTACGCAGCGGCAGGAGCACCATGTCGTCCTGGTCGCCCATGCCGCCCTGCCCCTTCGCACTCAGGATGCCGATGACGTCGCAGGAGAACAGCTTGACGCGAAGGCGCTCGCCGAGTCCGGTCTGGCCCACCGTCCCGCCGAAGATCTCCCGGCGCACGGTCTCGCCGAGGATGCAGACGGCAGCGCCGCCGCGCTGCTCGTCGGGATCGAAGATGCGACCGCTGGCCAGCGTCCAATTGCCTGTCTCGAACCACGGGTTGGTACTGCCGTAGACGCTCGTGGCCCAATTGCGACCGTTGGCGACGACGGTCACGCTGGCACGTCCCTGAGGCGCCACTGCGGCCACGCCGCCGATCTGCGATTGGATGGCTTCCGCGTCGGCCTCGGTGAACTGCGGCACGCCGCCGCCGCCACCTCCGCCGCCTGGCTGGCGTTGTCCGGGCAAGACCATCAGGAGGTTGGTACCCAGGCTGCTGATCGAAGATTGGATGGCTTGAGTCGCGCCATTGCCCAGCGTCACCATGGTGATCACGGCGCCAACGCCGATCACGATGCCCAGGACGGTCAGGAAGGAGCGCAGCACGTTGCGCTGGACCGAGCGCAGGGCGAGCATGAAGACGCTGAACAGCATCAGATGGTCTCGGTCGCGCTTTGCCGGGTCGGATCCGTGGTGACCGGATGTGGATTGACCACATCCTTGGCGATCTGGCCATCCACGAAATGCACCATGCGGTGTGCGTAGGCCGCCATGTCGGGCTCGTGGGTGACCATCAGCACCGTGATGCCGTGGTCCCGGTTCAGCGCCAGCAGCAAGCCCATGATTTCGTGGCTACGCTGCGTGTCGAGGTTGCCGGTGGGTTCGTCTGCGAGCACGACGGCCGGCTCCGTGACGATCGCTCGTGCGATCGCCACGCGCTGTTGCTGGCCGCCCGACAGCTCGGCCGGGGTGTGGTGCTCCCATCCGCCCAGGCCCACCGACTCCAAGGCCTTGGTCGCTGCCGCGCGCCTCGCGTCCGCGGGGTCGCCCCGGTACAGCAGTGGCAACTCGACGTTCTCCTGCGCGGAGGTGCGGGCCAGCAGGTTGAATCCCTGGAAAACGAAGCCCAGATAGCGCCGACGCAGCCTGGCGCGCTGGTCGCGGGACAGGGCCTCGACGTGCGCGCCTTTGAACAGGTATTCGCCGCCCGTGGGCGTGTCCAGGCATCCGAGGATGTTCATCGCCGTCGACTTGCCCGAGCCGCTGGGCCCCATGATGGCAACGAACTCCCCGGCCGCGATCTCCAGGTCGATGCCCTTGAGCGCCATCAACTCGGTGGCGCCGATGCCGTACCGCTTCGTCACACCGCGCAGCTCGATCAACGCACTAGTCATTTGGCCGCCGTCGATCTCTGGTCCGTGATCACCTGCATGCCCACTTGCAAATCCCCGCTGGTGATCTCGGTCATGTGGCCGTCACTGATCCCGGGTGTCACCGCCACGGAGACGGGCAATCCATCGCGCAGCACCCACACCTGCTTCGCACCGGCGGTGCTGGCGCCTGCGGCCGCGGACTTGCGGGTGGCGCCGGGCATACGGGGGATCAGGCTCGATGCAAGACCCTTCTTGGCTGCCGCGGCAGCCGGTGCCGAGGGCGTGAATCGAAGCGCCGTGTTGGGCACCAGGAGGACGTCGTTGCGCTGCGTCGCGGTGATCGTGGCCGTGGCAGTCATGCCGGGCCGCAGGCTGAGGTCGGCGTTGCCCACGTCCAGGTAGGTCAGGTCAGTGACGACATTGTCGGTGATGGTCGATCCATACCCCACGCGCGTGATGCGCGCCGGGTAATTGCGGTTGAGGTAGGCGCTGACCGTGAACGTGGCGTCCTGCCCTACCTTGACTGCGCCGACGTCGGCCTCGTCCACGTACACCCACAGCCGGAGCTTGGCCAGGTCTTCGGCGACCGTGAACAACGTGACGGCCTGCAACGATGCCGCGACGGCATTGCCCGGATCAACGGCACGCGTCAGGATCACCCCGTCGGCAGGCGCTCCGATCGAGGCCTTGGACAGGTTGGTCTTGTCGGTGGACAGCGCCGCTTCGGCGTCGCTCACGCCGGCCCGTGCACTGGCATCGTCCGCGACGGCGCGGAGGGCGACGGCCCGGGCAGCATCCAGTTCGGTCTTGGCGGGCACCTTGCCGCCGGACAGCTTGGCGACGTCCTCGAGTCGGCCAAGGCTGGCCCGCGCCTCCGCGATCGTGGCCGCGGTCTCGTTGACCTTGGCGCGGGCCGCGGCCAGAGTCGCCTGCGACCGCCGCACCTGGTCGCGGAACTTGGAGGGGTCGAGTTCGACGAGCACCTGGCCCTTCTTGATCGAGTCGTTGACATCCACGTTGACCTTGAGGACGGTGCCCGACAACTCGCTGCCGATGCTGATCGACCGAGTCGGCTGGATCGTGCCGTTGGCGGTGACCGTCAGCGTCAGGTTGCCGCGCGCCACCGGTTGTGTCGTATAGCTTGGCTGGGCATTGGCCGCGCGGGTGGCCAGCCACCACCACAGCCCGCCGGCGATCATCAGTCCGGCCGCGACCATCAACCACAGCGAAGGACGCCGATACCAGGGCGCCCCGGCCGGTTCGTCCAGGAGCGTCTTCAGGTCGGTCGGCACAGCCTCGGCGGTGCGGGCAACGGGCGGCGCGGCTGTCTGTGCTTCGGGCGGCAAGGGAGCGTTCATGGGCGTGTGGTTTGGGAAGCAAGGGCGGGATAGCGCTCTTCGGGATGGGTTGCCTTCGCAGCGATGCCGTCGGCGTGCCAGCCCCCTCCCAACGCCTTGAACAGTCGAATCTGATCCGCACTGACATCCGCGTCGGCCTGGGCGCTCGCATCCTGGCTCGTCAACTGTGTGCGCTGGGTCGTCAGGACAGTCTGGAAGTCGATCAAGCCGCTGCTGTATTGCTGGCGCGCCAACTCGGCCGCCCTGCCTGCATCGGTGGCCGCATCGCCCAGATTGGCAAGGCGCAGCCGGTCGTTGCGCAGCGCAACGAGTGCGTCTTCAACCTCTTGCAGCGCCGTCAGCACCGCCGCGCGGTAAGTGATTCGGGCCAGGTCGAGTGCGGCCTGCTGGGCACGCACCTGTGCGCGAGCGGCCCCGCCATCGAACAAAGGCAGCGAGACGCCGGCCAATAACGTGCTCGCCAGCGTGGCCCCGCCGCCGAGCAGGCCGAGGGACGCCGCGCCGTAGCCCAGCGTGCCGCTGATCGAAAAGCTGGGCCAGCGCGCCGCATCGGCTTGTTCGACGCGTGCCAAGGCGGCGGCCACCTGATACTCCGATGCACGCACGTCGGCTCGCTGGCGCAGAGTCTCCGCGGGAATCTCCAACAGCAAGTCGCCCGCAGCGGATGGAATCGCCGAAGAACCGGCGAGCGACGCTGGCGTCGATGGCCATGGGTCGTTGGGAGGCCGGTTCGTCAATACCAACAGCACGTGCTGGTTCTGCTCGATCGTCGTTCTCAGTGCTGGCAGGAGTGCCTGAGTCTGTTCGACGGCGGTACGCGCTTGGGCAGCGTCCAGTTCGGTCACCAGGCCCGCCTGCTGTCGCCAGAGCGTGATCTGCAACGTCTCCCGTTGACTCGCGAGATTGGCACTGGCGATGTCCCAACGCGCCTGCGCCGCGCGAAGTGCGATGTAGCTCAGTCCCACCTCGGCGGCCACTTGGACCTGCATGTCGCCGAGGCTAGCGACGCTCGCGTCCGCGACCGCCTGGCCGGCCGCCAGCGCGTGGCGATTTCCGCCGAATACATCTGGTACCCATTCGGCGCTCAAGGCCGCCTGGGTGCTCGTCGTGCTTGAGTGGCCTGCTGCCGCAGTACTGCCTCCGCTGTGCGAGACAGAAGCCGTACCGCTGAGTGACGGTAGCAGCGCTGCCGCCGCGACGTCGCGCAAGGCCTGGGCCTGCCTCACCGAGGCCTGTGCGGCCTCGACGCTGTTGTCGGATGCCAGCGCCTGCTCGACCAGCCTGCCCAACATCGGATCATCGAATCGTTCCCACCATCGACCCAGCAATGTCGGATCAACGACGCCGCCACCCGCCCGAGATGACCAGGCAGAAGGGACGTCCACAGTCTGGGACTTCGCGTCGTGGTCTGCGGGACTGGCGCAAGCCCCGAGCGCCGCGACGAGTGCCGCCGAAAGGAGGCGCCGAAAGACTGGCGAGGGAACGCAAAGGGGTATGACATTCGGGAAGCGCATGGTTGACCGAGTGTGTCCACCGCGGGTGGTCATCGTCGGTTCGCCAACGCACAGATGCTGCTGTCCGTCCTCGGTGATGCTCTAGCGAAGCAACGTCGCCTCAGATCCGCGAGAACAGGACTTCATGCAAATCGATCCGGCAGCCCACCCTTCCGCCACCAGCTACAAGCTTCTGACGAACCTGGTCGTGCCACGGCCGATCGCCTGGGTCAGCACGATCAGCCACGCCGGCGTGATCAACCTGGCGCCGTTCAGCTTCTTCAATGCGGTGGGAAGCGATCCGCCGTACGTCGTCGTCAGCATCGGGCGACGAGACAACGGCGCGGCGAAGGACACAGCGGTCAACATCAAGGAGAGCGGCGAGTTCGTCGTGAACCTGGTGACCGAAAGCCTGCTGATGGCCATGAACATCTCGGCCGCGGACTTTCCGCCGGATCAAAGCGAATTGACGGCGGTCGGCCTTCTTGCCGAGCCGTCAGTGCGGATCAAGCCACCCAGGGTCTCCGCCGCACAGGCAAGCCTCGAGTGCAAGCTCTTCCAAACCGTCGCACTGGGAGCCAACACGCTCTTCATCGGTGAAGTCGTGATGTTCCACGTCTCAGATCATCTCGTCGGATCGCGCATGCACGTCGACGACTTCGCACCGATCGGGCGCTTGGGGTCGCCGTCCGTGTATTGCCGCACCACCGATCGTTTCGAAGTGCCACGGACGACGTTCGAGCAGTGGCTCAAGGAACGATAGCGCCATGCATCCCTGTCGCGCGGGCGTCGCCAACGCCGAGAAGCTCACGGTTGCGGCTCGAACATGTGTGTTGTCGCACAGACCCTCTGCCCCGGGCCCGTCAGGCTCCACTTGTCGTCGATGCGCCCATTGCCGAGATGACATCGTGAAGCTGAGCCACCTGTGGAGGCACGCCTCATGCTCCGAAGTACCAGGAACATCGAAAGGAAGTCGACCATGAGCACCCAGAGCGCGCGAATCACTGGACCTATCATGTACAAATCGCCGGGAGGCCACGCCGAGAACATCCCGTTGGGGCCGTGTCTGATCGAGCGGCTCGACGATCGACTGATCGACATCATCTGGGGCGCCGATGGGCAGCGTTCCACGGCCTTGCCGCTGGAGGAAGTGGAGTCGGCTGAACAACATGGGAACCTGGTTCTGCTCGACTGAGTCGCAGCGGACATCCGTGAGCTCTCATGATCATCTTCCTCGACACCGAGTTCACCGATCTTGTCATCGAGCCTCAGCTGCTGTCGGTCGGGATGGTGGCTGCGTCCGCTCCAGGCGAGTTCCACGCGGAAGTCACGGATCGGCGTCGAATCCATGCTGCCTCCTTGTTCGCGCTGGACGCGGTGCTGCCGCAGTTCGGGAAGATCGCGCATGCCGCATGCTCGTATGCGACGCTGGGTGCACGGCTGTGCGTGTTCATCGATCGCACGATTGCCTCGCTGCACACGGATGATCGGATCGAGATGGCGTTCAGCTACGACCTGGACTGGGAACTCACCGAACGTGCAATGCGCGACAGCGGCGGGGGCCACGAGGGAGACATGACGCGCAAAATGAACCCGCGCAACGTCTATGACGCTGTCGGGTTCGGCGCGGGAAAACGTGCGGCCGAGGCTTACTTTGAGGCGGAAACCGATGCGCCCATTTCGCGACACCATTCCCTATGCGATGCGCGAGCACTCCGCGTCGCGTACGAGGCTGCGAAGCGGCCAGGGGGCGGGTCGCATCCGACGGTTCCCGTCCGATCCGCCAACTCTCGATCACCAGCAAGATATCCGGCCCACCAGGACGTGACGCCGACGCCAGCAGCTCATTCGCACGCCGCGTGTTCGCTAGCGCACCGACAGCCGGGGCGTGGTGACCTACCGTCGATCGATGAAGGTACCCCATGCCGCCGGTGAGGGCGCGGGCACGGCTGATCACGGACAAGCCGCAGGGTCTGGGCCTCTCGCTCCCAGAGCGAATCGGGCGATCGATGCGGCCGGTCTGGCCGGATCACCAGTTCCGATAGCACGCCAGGTGGCCGATGCCGCTGTCGCTGGATGGAACGCCGTTGCGGAGGCCTTGGTGCCCATCATCGGCCGCTCATCAGTGACAGATCTTTACCGTCGATGCCTCATTTCGGTGGGCGTCGACCGTACCTGGCTCCCATCCGTCACGGCGTCTGATCTCCCGGAAAACGATTGGACGGTGCCGCACGCCTCGATATCGCGCCAGACGGCAACGGAAGCCTCAGAAGCATGCGCGTCGCTCTTGGATGCGTTCCAAGACCTGCTGGGTTCACTGATAGGCCCGTCACTCACTGAGCAGTTGCTTCGCCCTGTTTCAGCCCTTCCCCCCAACGGCAGCGCCTAACAGGACACCCTTCCATGACGTCAGAAAAAGCAACCATTCGACGACTCGCCACCGGCGTCCCGGGCCTGGACGTGGTGTTGGGAGGGGGGGCTGCCGGAGTTTTCCCTCAATCTGCTCGCGGGCGCGCCGGGAAGCGGCAAGACTACGCTGGCGCACCAGATGATGTTCGCGCTCGCCACGGCCGAGCAGCCGGCGTTGTACTTCAGCGTGCTGGGCGAGCCGCCCCTCAAGATGCTGCGCTACCAGCAGCAGTTCAGCTTCTTCGACAGCCGCAAGATCAACAAGGCGGTCAGGTTCATCAACCTGAGCGACGAGGCCGCTGCCGGTGATCTGCAGAAGGTGTTGACTCGCATCGCGAGCGAGGTGGTGGCGCATCGCCCGAGCTTCGTGTTCGTCGACTCTTTCAGGTCCGTCATCGTCGCCAGCAAGCACGCCGAGGCCTCTTCGCTCAGCCTCCAGCAGTTCGTCCAGCAACTGGGCATGATGATGACGGGCTGGCAGGCCACGACGTTCCTCATCGGCGAATACACCAGCGACCACGACCCGGACTCCGTCTTCACGGTAGCGGATGGCTTGCACGTCTTCGCGCCGATGCAGGCGAACCCGGCTGACACTGACGGCGCGTCGCCACTTGACAATCGCGTCAAGATGGGTGTGCCAAGCCTGGACGACATGATGGGTGGTGGCCTGCCCCGTGGTTACTCGCTCCTGGTCGCCGGGCCATCTGGCTCTGGCAAGAGCATCCTGGCGGCGGAGTTCCTGGTGGAAGGCGCCCGCCTGGGCGAAATCGGGATCATCGCCGCGTTCGAACAGCGGCCGACGTTCTCGCGCGGGCGCGCACTCGCCGACGTCATCGCTTCCGAACAAGTCAAGGTCGTGGACACACGATCAGAGTCTCTCTCCGTCGATGAGATCGCGATGATGCTGGTGGACGAAGTTCGTCGATCGAAGGCCACGCGGCTGGTCATCGACTCCCTCTCGGGGTTCGAGCTGGCGCTTGCGCCGACATTTCGCGACGACTACCGCGAGTCCCTTTCGCGCCTGGTGTCTGCGCTGGCGTCCACGGGCGTCACAGTGCTGATGACTTCCGAACTGGAGGACCGATTCAGCGACCTCCGCTTTAGCCCCTACGGAACGGCCTTCCTGACGGATGCAATCATCGTGCAACGTTATGTCGAGATCAACGGCCGCCTGCTACGCGCCATGGCGGTCGTCGAGGTGCGCGCAAGCGCCCATTCGAACGAACTCCGCCACTTCCATATCGACGATCACGGCATCCGGATCGGTGACCCGATGGCGGATTACGACGGTCTCTTGAGTGGTCGCCCGACTGCTAGGGTTGCGGCTGAGTTGGATTGAGACGGCGCCGCGCGCCGCTCGAGTACCCCCAAAAGCCGGGATCGATCTGTGCGAACTCAGGTCAGAACGAGAGCGTCATCTTGTCGATCACGTTGCGCACGCCCGGGCTCGACCAGGCGGAGTCGGTCGCGAGATCGCGCTCCGACCAGCTGTGAACCTTTCCCCTCAACGTGACGTCCGTGCCAGCCACCTCGACCAGGATCTCGCTGCTGTCCTTCGCGGCGCTGCGCCGGATTGCAGCGTCGATGTCGGCCTTCACGATACTGGCCATCGGCTTGTGCTTGATGCCGATCTGATCGCTGACGCCAGTCACGCCCATCAGGCTGCGGACCGCGTCCGTCGCCGCCTGCTTCTGGTACTGCCAGTCGACTTCGCCGCTGAGGGTGATCCAACCGCCTTCGACCTGGACCTTGACCGCACTGGATTCGACCGAGGTCGTCCAGTCGAGAACGTTCCTGGCCGACTGACCGATATCGCTGTCCGTACGGCGTGAAGAACCCGCGAGCTTGACCTTCATCTCGATGGCGAGCGCCTTGACCCCGCTGACGCGCTGCGCGGCGCGCTCGGCGTGCCACTTCTCTGGGTAGGTGCCGACCTCGCCGGCGAGCGTCACGATCCCGTCCTTTACCTCGACGCCGATCTGGGTGGCGTGGATCGCCGGTTCCCAGGCGAGTTGGGCGATCACGTCTTTCTGGAGTTGTGCATCCGTCTTCATGTCATTCCTTTGTAGTGAAGCCGGCATGCTCCACCCGCGTGGGCACACGGTCTGTGCGACAACACGCAGACCAATCCGAGCTGAACAGTGGGTCAACCGTGCGCTCCGTCCGCTACCGAACAGACGAAAGTCGATGCCGGAGGTGGAAGGAAACACGATGGCCCGAGTTCGCTGGCGACATCGGAAGCAATCGCGGCTTGAGCACCTGCGAGCCGCCCTCAGGACGCTCGATCTACTGCAGTGGCCTCAAGGTCAAGAATGCCGAACCGCACCCATCCCAAACAAAATCACTTGCTGGCATCGCTCCCCGACGGAAGGCTGAACTGATCCGCTAGGCGCGCGGCAAGATTCTGGTGTTGGACCGGCCTGGCGTCGAAAAGCGCGCGTGCGAATGCTATGGCGTCGTGAAGAAGGAATACGACCGGCTGCTGCCCGTCAAGACCGCGTCCTGACTCCGAAGCGGCGCTTTTCTCGCCGTCACGGCAGCGTCCGTCATCGCCGCGCCCATCGTCCGCTCAAGCCCGCGAGCGCACGTAACTGCGAATTGAAGCCGAACGCATCTTTGCACTGCGACATCGGCTTGAGTGCGTCAACGAACAGACCCTCCGTCCTCGGGCGCGCATCGTCGCTGCATCAGACCTGCCGCGCGTCCGCCGCCTCCCATCGGGCCGCACCGCGGTAGTCACGACCATCGACTGCACAAGGACACCCGAATGACCTACCAAAGCGTGAATCCGAACGACGGCAAGGTGTTGCGGAGCTTCGAGCACCTCAACAAGGCGCAACTCGAGCAATCGCTCACCACTGCGGAGTCCTGCTTCCAGGCGTGGAAGCACACGAGCTTCGCGGAGCGCGGTGCCATCCTGCACAAGGCCGCGAAACTCTTGCACGACCATGTGGACGACTTCGCCAAGCTGGCGACGCTGGAGATGGGCAAGCGCATCAACGAAGCGCGGGGCGAAGTGAAGTTCAGCGCCGACATCCTCGCCTACTACGCCAAGCATGCCGAGACCTTCCTCGCACCGACCAAGCTCAACCCCAAGGTCGGTCATGCCCACATGGAAAGCAGCCCGTTCGGCGTGCTGTTCTGCGTCGAACCGTGGAATTTCCCGTTCTACCAACTCGCCCGCGTCGCCGGTCCGCAGCTGATGGCGGGCAACGTCCTGGTCGTCAAGCATGCGGGCTGCGTACCCCAATGTGCGATCGCCTTCGAGAAGCTCCTGCTCGATGCGGGCGCGCCCAAGGGCGCCTACACGAACCTGCTGATCTCGCACGACCAGTCCGACAAGGTCATCGACGACCCACGCATCAAGGGCGTCGCGTTGACAGGCAGCATCGCCGCCGGTCGCTCCATCGCGGCGCGCGCTGGACAGAACCTCAAGAAGTCGTCGATGGAGTTGGGAGGCAGCGACGCGTTCATCGTGCTCGAAGACGCCGATCTCGAGAAGACCATCCCCTGGGCCGTCTGGGGCCGGATGTACAACGGCGGCCAGACGTGCTGCGCCGCGAAGCGGTTCATCGTGGTCGACTCGATCGCCGACGAGTTCCTCGCGAAGTTCCGTGCCGCGCTTGAAAGAGAGACGGTCGGCGACCCCATGGACGAGAAGACGACGCACGGCCCGCTCTCCTCGGAAGCCGCCCTGGTGCAGCTGATCGCACAGGTGGACAGCGCGGTCAAGCATGGCGCCAAGCTCCTGATGGGCGGCAAGCGCGTCGCCCGGCCGGGATCGTTCATGGAGACGACGATCCTCACCGACATCGAGCCGGGAAATCCTGGGTTCCGCGACGAATTCTTCGGGCCCGTGGTGTCGTTCTACCGCGTGAAGGACGAGGCAGCCGCCATCGCCCTCGCCAACGACTCCGACTTCGGCCTCGGCGGCTCCGTCTGGACGAAGGATGTCGCGCGCGGCAAGCGGATCGCCAGCGCCGTCGACACCGGGATGATGTTCATCAACAACATCGACTGGTCGGACGCCGACCTGCCGTTCGGCGGCATCAAGCACTCCGGCTACGGCCGCGAACTCGGCAACATGGGCATGCAGGAGTTCGTCAACAAGAAGCTCGTTCGAACGGCTCACCTCGACGCGCCGGCCTGAGCATGGCCAGCGCCTTCGAAGTGCCAACGACGTCGACTAGGAGCCTCCGATGAAATTCCTCGTCGAAATCGATCGCCCCAATCCGGGCTTTCCCATGTCGAACGAGGCCGCGCGCACATTCATGGACAGCGTGATCCTGCCCTCCCTCGGTCGCGGCGAACAGCTTGTAGCCGAAGGCGTCATCCTCGCCGGCGGGCCAGTGGCGGGGCGCATCGCCATGCGCTTCATCGCGGACGTGAAATCGGCCGCGGAGCTCGACGACGTGCTGACCAGCATCCCGCTGTGGGGCGTCGCCGAAACGCGCGTCACCGCATTGATCGAGTTCAGCGACCGGCGCGCGCACGTGCTCACCCTGCTGCGACACGTGACGCCCGACGGCGCATGACGCACATCGCACTCACCACCCTTTCAACGAGAAAACACCGATGACCGCATCTGCTTCCCACACGCTCGTCACCGAGCCGCCCGTCTGGCTCATCACCGGCTGCTCGACCGGCTTCGGCCGTGAGATTGCCAAGTTGGCCATCGAGCGGGGCTTCCGCACGGTCATCACGGCGCGCAACCCTTCTTCGCTGGAGGATCTCGCGGCTGCGGAGAACGCGCTGATTCTCGGGCTCGATGTCACGAAGCCCGAGCAGGTGGCCGCTGCGATGCGATCGACGGAGGCCCGCTTCGGCGGCGTCGATGTACTCATCAACAACGCCGGCATCGGCTACTTCGGTGCCGTCGAGGAGAGTGAAGAAGCCGAGATCCGGAAGATGTTCGAGGTCAACTTCTTCGGCACGAGCCGGATGATCCATGCCGTGCTCCCCGGGATGCGGCAACGTCGCCGCGGCGTCATCGTCAACTTCTCCTCCATCGGTGGTCTGCGCTCGTTTCCGGCCGTGGGCTACTACAACGCCACGAAGTTCGCTGTCGAAGGTCTGTCCGAAGCCCTTTGGCAGGAGGTCGAGCCGCTCGGCATCCAGGTGATGGTCGTGGAACCCAGCGGCTTCCGCACGGACTGGGCGGGACGTTCCGCCAACGAAGCCACCCTCGAACTCGCCGACTACGTGGCGACCGCGGGTCTCTGGCGCGCCCAGGTGCGCGAGATCTCCGGGAAGCAGGCCGGAGATCCGGTTCGCGCTGCGCGGTCGATCGTCGATGCGGTCGAATCGAAGAAGCCGCCGCACCACCTGCTGCTCGGCAACGCCGCATTCGACGGCGCCATGGCCAAGCTCGAGGAGTTGCGCAAGGACTTCGCGGCGGTCGAGGTCCTTGCCCGATCAGCTGACTTTCCCGATCCCAAGGTCGTCTTCCTCGAATGATTCAAGGCCCGACGCCATCCCCCTGCATGGCGGCTTCCCCTCAGGTCGCGGCTGACAGGCGCGCCTCGCACGATTCCACCAGGTACTCTTCATGACACTCAAGATGCGCGCCGCCGTCGTCGAGCAATTCGGCAAGCCGCTCGTCCTGCGGGAACTCGACGTTCCGACGCCTGGCCCGGGCCAGATCCTGGTGAAGACCGAGGCCTGCGGGGTCTGCCATACCGACCTGCACGCCGCCAATGGCGACTGGCCGCTGAAGCCCGGGCTGCCGTTCACGCCGGGGCATGAAGGCATCGGCATCGTGACGGCCCTCGGCGCGGGCGTCACGGCGGTCAAGGAAGGCGAGCGCGTGGGAGTCCCTTGGCTCTACTCCGCCTGCGGGCACTGCGAGTACTGTCTCGCCGCACGAGAGCCAGTCTGTGCCGAGGCGCAGTTCGGCGGGTACACGAGGAATGGCGGCTTCGCGGAATACATCGTGGCCGATCCAAACTACGTGGCGCATGTCCCGGCGCACCTGGCAGCTCGTGACGCCGCGCCGCTCATCTGCGCGGGCATCACTTCCTACAAGGGCCTCAAGGAGACGCAGGCGCGGCCGGGAGAATGGGTCGTCATCTCCGGCGTCGGCGGCCTGGGCCACCTCGCCGTCCAGTACGCCAAGGCCATGGGCCTGCACGTCTGCGCCGTCGACATCGACGACGGCAAGCTGGCACACGCGACGCGGCTCGGCGCAGATGCCGTGGTCAATGCGAAGCGCGACGACGCCATCGAGGCGGTTAAGAAGGCGACCGGCGGCGGCGCGCACGGCGTCCTGATCACCGCGCCCTCTCTTGCGGCGTTCAAGCAAGGCGTCGGCATGACGCGCAAGTGCGGCACCTGCGTCCTTGTCGGGTTGCCTCCAGGTGAGTTCCCGACGCCCTTGTTCGATGTCGTGGCCAATTGCATCACCATCCGCGGATCCTTCGTGGGCAACCGGCGCGACATGGCGGAAACGCTGGCATTCGCCGCGGACGGCAAGGTGAAGGCGGACATCGAGCTTCAACCGCTGTCAGCGATCAACGATGTGTTCTCCCGCCTGGCCCGCGGCGATGTGCCGTCGCGTGTGGTGCTCGACTTCGCGCCTCGATAGCGCCCCGCCATACGCTTTGGGCGCTCCCGCGCTCGATCTTCACCTGAAGGGACCCCCATGCACGCCATGGTGCTGAACAAGGTCGGCGAGCCGCTCGAATGGACCGAACTTCCGGACCGGCAACCCGGTCCGGGCCAGATCCGAGTCACGATCGCCGCCTGCGGGGTGTGCCGCACCGACCTGCATGTGGTCGATGGGGAGCTGCCACACCCGCAGGTTCCCATCATTCCCGGGCACCAGATCGTCGGTCGCATTGATGCGTTGGGGGCAGGTTTCGAAGGACTGCGCATCGTCGAGCGCGTCGGCATTCCCTGGTTGGGCCATACATGCGGCCTCTGTGCGTACTGCAAGATGCAGCGAGAGAACCTGTGCGACAGCCCGCTCTTCACTGGCTATACGCGGGATGGCGGCTACGCGACATCGACGGTCGCTGACGCGCGCTTCGCGTTTCCACTCGGCGATGCAGGCAGTGACGAGTCGCTGGCGCCGCTGCTCTGCGCCGGCCTCATCGGCTGGCGCGCGCTGGGCATCGCCGGAGACGGCAAGCGCCTGGGCCTCTACGGCTTTGGCGCAGCCGCCCACATCCTGACCCAGGTCGCCGCATGGCAGGGCCGTTCGGTCTTCGCCTTCACCAAGCCAGGCGACCTGGCGACCCAGGCGTTCGCACGCAGCCTGGGAGCGACATGGGCTGGCGCCTCCGACGAGATGCCCCCAGCCCCACTGGACGCGGCAATTATTTTCGCGACCTCGGGAGAGCTTGTACCGCTCGCATTGAAGGCGGTGCGCAAAGGCGGCCGAGTGGTCTGCGCGGGCATCCACATGAGCGATCTCCCGAGCATGCCGTACAGCCTGCTATGGGAAGAGCGGCAGCTCCTGTCCGTCGCCAACCTCACGCGGCAGGACGGACTGGACTTCCTGGGCCTGGCTCCCAGGATCGGCATCGTGACAAAGACCACCCGCTACCCGCTTCGGGAGGCCAACCAGGCCCTCGCCGATCTGCGTGAAGGTCGCTTCGAAGGTGCAGCAGTACTGATCCGTTGACCGCTTTCCGCCGACAAGTCACCTCGGCTCGGCCGGCCTTGCTGGCAGAACGTCGTGCTTGGCTTTCACAGATCGGATCGGTCGTCCCGATCTTCTGCTTGGGCTGGGCGTAGGCGGCTTGGAACGGCTGGCCGGATATGCAGCGAATCTCCGGCTTCTCATGGCCGGCATCATTGTGCTCACGAACGCGGCGAGCGCACTGTCATCGCGCCCTCGATGAGCAACCCGAAAGCGGTCGAGCCTGACCGTCAGTTCGCGGCCGAGGAATCGCCTAACGATGCGCGGTGTCCGTCATCAGGTTGACCTTTGCGAAGTGCTTGCGAGCCAGCGCCACCAACTGGTTTTCAGTCGGGTGATCGACCACTTCGTAGCCGACGATGCGTGCGGCGGTCAGCGGCCGGTGCTCCTCGACGTAGTGCCTGAAGTCGGAAATGCCGGTATGACGGCCCGCAATCAGCACCTCGGAGACACCCTCCATCGCATCGCAAACCGTGCCGAAAAACTCATGTTCTCCGCGAACGCTGCTCGCGTGCTGGCGCGTGAGGTGCCGATGTTCATGGACCTTTTGCTCGAGCACCTGCTCCGAATCGAATTGCAGTACCTGGGCGGAGTGATGGTCGACGAAGACGACGGCGTGGTAGAAGGTCATGGGACGCTTTGGTTAGTCGAGAATTGGGCGGCGGCAAAGCACGCCCGTGCGAAATGCCTTGCGCTTTCAGAATTCGGAAGCCAGCGCGATGGCGCCGGCGCCGTACCAAGTGCGGCCGTAGTGTTCATACAGTCGGATGTCGCGCTCCCGACCCCAATCGTCGCCGGGAACGTACGGCGGCGCGTTCTTGACTGCCTCGCGGGTCAGATCGACCGAGACCGTGCCGTCCGCCCAACTCACGCCGCTGATCCACGGCGGAGCGATCAACACCTTGTGGCCGATCCACCAGTTGCTGGTATCGACCACGAGGTAGCGAATGGCCCAAGTCTCTTCGTCGACCAGGAATCCATGGACGTGCCCGATCTCGCCGTCGCTCGCATGCAGGTGATAGCCGACGACCGCGTTGCAACTGCGCAGATGCGGGTCCGCGTTGCGCTGTCGCGCCTGCTCTGCCTTGCGAAAGGCGGCCTCGTCACGTTCGGTCTCCGGCCGCATCGCCCGATAAGCCGCAAATCCGGGGGTCATGGCGAATGGGAACATGCTGTTGCCCCACATGCTCTCGCCACCCCAGTAGTTGCCATAGCCGTAGTACTGGAGGTACAGGCTCTCGTGCTGGCGTGATACGGGTTCGTGGGTGTCGATGTCCGGGCTGTTTCTGACCTGCTCCTTGGTGATCGACACAGGTAGCGTTCGCGCGAGCCAGTTCGGTTCGTGGATGGAAATCGGGGAGATGAGGACCTGTCGACCCGAGAGCCATTCACCCGTATCGACGACCAGATAGCGAATCACCCACGAGTCATCATCGAAGTAGAAATCCTTGACGTGCCCGATGTCGCCATCGGTCGCGCCAATGGCGTAGTGCTCGAGTTCCCTGGTGCTGCGCAACATTTCGTTTTCCTTCTGACGTGCCGTCCGACAAGGGCCGGCGGATGGGAATGGCAGCAATGCCTCGAAAGCGTCGATCGAGATCGGGGCACGCAGGGATGTCTCAACTGACTGTGCGGGATGAAGGCGGTGCTCGTCTGTGCGCTGACGAACTGTGATCGCCAAGCGGCGTCGGACACGGCAAAGCCACTGCGCCGAAGATCGTCGCGCGCACCGATCGTCATCACGATCCGCTTCCGTACGCGACGGCACAGACGAGCATCCCATCCAGGCGCACCATGGCGTCAGTTCCAGCGTCGTCGGTGCGGACCCCTCGTCGCGGCAAGCCGCCATGCCGATCACGCCAACTGGACGAAGGCCTCGTGCGCCAGGTCTGCCTCCTTGAGCGCAAGCCGCGAACGTCGGCGGCGTACTGGCAAGGCTGGAACCGGGTTCGCTCCCTGTTGACCGACAAGTTCCATCTCGTCTTCGATGGCGTGACCCGTGCGATGGCGTCGACGCCACGCTGCAGCTCGCTCGTTGAGAATTTCAACTCTCCGTTGCGCACGTACTTCACGTTGCGTCGTCATCTAGGCGACTCATACCTCAGCTTGCTGCAGTTCTTCCTGAACCACCGGCGCTTCATGCGCAGTCGGGTCGGCCGCCAAGACCACAGTCCGCGTGAACTGATGACGGGGCAAGCACACCCGCATTGGTTCACCTTGCTCGGACTGGGCGAGCCAGCACCGCTGCGCGGCTGAATGCCGGCGGCGTCAAAGCGCCGCCGACTTGTTCGAATTCCGGACGATCATCCTGCCTGCCTGAGCGGGCCGTTTCTGCTCGACCGTGTAACCCGAAAACGGCTGTTTTTGAACCACGCCCTCGACGCTGTGCAAGATCTATGAGAGCAGACGGCGTCCGAGGCCTGCAATCGCTCAAACCGGTGGTGGCGCTTTTTGGGCCTTTCAGTGGCCCGGGCTCCGCCGCGCTCGCGACGAGAAAGCCGCGATAACCAGCAGTGCCACGATCCCCAGCGACAGCAAACCGGCCGACGTCGGTTCGGGCACAGTGGTCGTGGCCGGCAGATAGTCGATCGCCGTCGTGGTGCCGTCGAGGTTGATGTCCACCACGTATGCGAATCCGTCTACCGTATTCGACGTCAGGATTGGCTTCGTGCCGGAGGGGTCTCCAAAGACGCTGAACGCGAATGAGCTTCCGGACAGCGAAGAACGATCAGGGGAATCGATCGCAGGGCCCGACAGCGAGACCTGGAACGTCAGAGACTTGCCGAAAGTGATGCCCTGGAACGCATCGTTATAGGCAGCCCCGTTGTCCAGTGCCAGCCCTCCAACAAGATTGCCGGCCGCATCACCCGTCAGCGTGGCTGCGCCGACGAGCATACCGTTCGACGACCAACCGTTGAGTATGACGCGGGCGGCCTGCGCGCCAAAGGGACCGGCATTGAAATTGAAGTCCAGCGAACCCTCGGTACCGGCGACGGATTGGGTGTCGACAACCACGTCGTAGGTCACGACGGTAGCATGCGCCTGCAGCGCCGTCGCCAGGCCGAACGATGCGGCCAGGAAAAGATGAATGCCTTTCAATTGAAGCTCCCAGAATATGGCAGTGGCGAGAAGGTGATGGGTGCGGTACCCGAGTTCACAAACTGGGCGGTTACCGTTGTGGACTGGCCCGGCGCGAGCGCGGCGGCCTTCGGGACGGTGACGAAGGACCAGCCGCCAAAGGTTCCCGACGTGTTTAGCGCTGTGACACCCGGCGTGAGGGAGTCCAACACCACTTGGAACGGGCCAGAGATTGAGCTGGCGCTGACGTTCGTGAGAGTGAGCACGGTATTGAAGGTCTGCGTGACGCGGCTGTAGACGAAGCCTGAGGACGTGACGCTGCCGACCCCGGAGCCGAGCAAGATCGGCGGTGCGGTCGTTGTCTGGCCGGTTGGCACGCCGTTAATGGCGATGACCCCCAGGCCCTTCGGATACTGGTAGCTGGTGGTCGGGCTATAAGCGGTCACAGTGATCCCGCCCGTGCCGCTGCCCGGATCGACCGGGACGGCACTATTGCGGACGTGGATGCCGCCGGTGGTGCCATTGAAGGTTGTCGTGTAGCTGAACCCGACGCCTGTGTCCTGCACGCCAGCTCCCGGAAGCGCGCCGACGATCCCGACCAGGTGCATCGTGAAGCCGAGATGCTTGCCAGTCCCGTCGGCTCGACCTGACAGGCAACTGTCGGACGGACCGTCACCGAAGGACAGGGTCGTCGCGGTTTCGTTGGCAGACAGCGAGAGTGGGTCGCTCGAGCCCGTGAACAAGTTGTAGTAAACCGGCAACTGCACGGCATTCGGAGGGTGCTGGTAGGAATAACCTTTGAGCGGTGGATCGTTGTACGGTGGCGGTGCCTTGAGCGGCGTCGTGCTGCCGACCTCGTAGACATCCGCGCAGGGATCCAGTGTCACCGTCTGCTGCCAATCCCACGCCGTGAAGCCGCACAACGAGGCCGCTTGAGCCAGCGTATGGCCCAGATTGGGCGTGAACGAGGTCACCACATTTGCGCCGCCGTTGGCAGGCTTCAGCACTGAGCCGTTGATCACAGATGAGCAGCCCGTTGCGCTAGTGAGCGACTCCTCGAGCGAGAAATACGCCGTGCCGCCCGGCGGGATAGGCGGAGAGAAGGTGACGGTACCCGTCGTCAGGTCAGGGCTGATGTTGCCGAAACTGGCGCCTGGACCTTCGTAGCCAGTAGGCCCAAACGGGCATCCTGGCGGCGCCGGAACGAAAGGCAATCCGGTGGTCGGATCGAGGCCGCAGACCCCGTCCCCCTCGAAGGCGAAGGCCGTGGTCGAGGATTGCACGGCGATAGAGGTCAACGGAAACTTGCCGTTGTTGACGACGCCGATCAAGGTGTCTTCGATGCGGTCATAAGGCCCCTGGCCGGTGAAGCCGATCGACGCGCATCCGGTTGGTGGACAGGGCGTGTTACCCGTCTGAAGCACGTTGATGATGATGCCGCACTTCGTATCCGCGCCTACGGCAGGACACGGATTGCTGACGCTCGCGGGCGCCGGCGCCGGCGCCGCAGCGGCCTCGGGTGACGAACCGCACCAGAACGCCACCGCCATGATGGCGGAGAACATCAACGAAACATATCGATTCAACGATCCACGAATACGGATGTGCATGACGTCTCCAAAGGGCCAACAACGATGGCCACCCGGCGCAGCTTATCGGGACCCGTCGATACGTGTTGCCGTATCGCGCCCTCGAACTAGGGGCGGGCCTCACAGCGCTCAATGAAGTCTGTCACCGAGCGTCTTCGAGGTGGAGAGCGGAAAGGCCTGCGACTTTGTGAGAGGCGGCGTGATGGCCTGCGTCAACCAGACCCCGTCGCTGCGCCTGAGCCGCCAGGTCGTCCTCACGACGAGCGGAAGGCTGCCGTGGATCAGCTCGAAGGTCATTCGTGGCAGCCAGGTCTGGTTCTGACGCGTCGCGCCGGTGTAGTCGGCCGAGCGGGTAACAACGGCCGTGACCTCGAGGACACCGTCGGAGCATGTCCAGCGGACGGGTACGGTCGCCGAGTCCATAGAGCCGAAGACGGGCCCGAACGACAGTGCCTCCAGTTCACCGTTGGGGCCTTGGGCGAGCTCGAACGATCCGGCTTGGCGCCAAGCGGACTTAGTCGCTGCTCCAATGGCAACCACCTGCAGAAACTTCACCTCGACGCCCTGACAATCCTCGGCCCCGAGGCAGCTAGTGCTGGCGAGAATCCCGAGAGCCATGAGTAGGGTGCGTTGCATGCAAACTCCGTCGCGACGTCGATCGGCCCACTTATCGGCGGCGTCCGCCCGCGCTGGGGACACAGCTGATGATTATTTCGCTGCCTGATGATGCACGATATCTACAAAGACCGTTGAGGGTATTGCGGCAGGACCAACGAGACGCCGAGATTCGAGCCTTCAGCGATCGTCAACTGCTTCCATCGCCCTGCAGCAATGCTTGCGAATGAGTCCCTCCGGCAGGCGTGCTTGACGCTGACGACCAGCCAATTGCCCATCAAGGCTTGGCATACCTACCTCAAGGACTCCACGCTGGCCGATGCCATCCTCGACCGGATCGTGCGCTCGAGCCACAAGATCGAACTCAAGACCACCAAGTCGATGCGAGACACGGCCGAAGGGGGCGCCTCCAACGGCCTGGCAGAGACCTAAAACCTGAGATTGTAGGGGCCGGCGTCGGATTGACCCGCTCGGTGTTGGTGTGCCGGAAAGCAATGACCCGGGTTGGGGAGCTCTCGACAACGTCGAGAGACTTCCATTGAGCAGCGAGTGACGTTCGAACTCAGGCGGTGGTGGCCGCAGACTCTGCGGATGCCGGGGCTGCAGCGGTCGCCGCTGACGTGCGACCGGCCGCCTTCTTGGCAGCGGCCTTGGGCTTCGCAACCTTCTTCGTTGCGGCCTTCTTGACCGCGGCCGGCTTGGTCGCTGCGGTCTTGACAGCGGCATTGGCGGCGGCCGTGGCCTCAGCCTTCATGCGCTTGCCGGCTGACATGGCGGCCTTCTTAGCAACCTTGACGGCCTTTGCAACCTTGACCGCGGCCTTCTTGCCTGTGGCCTTCTTGGCAGCCGCCGGCGCTTTAACAGCGGGCTCTGCTGCTTTGATGCCGCTCTTGTCGACCAGGATAGCGTCGCGATTCTTCGCGCCCGCAATCCAGCCCGGCGCACGTCCAAAACCCGACCAGGTCTTGCCGGTCTTCGGGTCAGCGTACTTCGCAACGGAAGCCGCCTTCATCTTGGGGCCCGCCTTAACGGTCGTCTTCTTTCCGGCGGACTTGCCGGTGACGGCCGCAGTGAGGTGCTCGATCGTCAGGTTGAACTCGGCCATGATCTCCTTGACCTTGGCGATTGCTGAAGACGCTTCTGTCTTGGCGATGCGTTCGGCTTGAGCCTGCAGTGTGGCGATTTGCTTCTTAAGTGCGGTGAGTTTGGACATATGCTTTTAGAAAGAGGAGACGCTGACGTTTAAACTGTCCCGCGGAATTTCAATTTTCCGGCATTGGCACCTAGCGTTTTCCTGAATTCCCAAAAGCCTCTTGCACCGCAGCGGACGGCCTCAAATCCATGTTTTCTGGCCGCCACTTCAAGTGGCACTGACACAGGCTTGGCGGAGCAGATTCAGTTCTTTGGCGGCTCTGTTTCTGATGCGCGAATGCAGTGCAATGGCCGCACCATCGCATTGATCGTAGCGATCGAGCCGAAAGCGCAGTAAAATAAGATGGTGACTGTGAGCGCCGGCGACATGGCCGAGTCTATTTCGGCCACTGGGAAAGTCGCCTTGTACGGCATCTTTTTCAACATCAACAAGTCGAGCGTTAGGCCAGAGTCGAAGCCAACCCTAAACCAAATCGCAAAACTGCTCAAATCTAACCCTGAGACGAAGTTGAGTGTCATCGTCTATACCGACGACGTCGGTGGAGTGGACGCAAATCTTGCGCGTTCTAAACACAGAGCTGAGGCGGTCGTTCGGACACTGGTTGAGGACTACGGGGTCGCGGAGCAGCGTTTGACCCCCAGTGGCGCAGGCATCGGTTCGCCTGTTGCAAGCAACAGTTACGAAGACGGACACGCAAAAAATCGTCGCGTAGAACTGGTCAAGAAGCAGAATTGAGAATGAGGACGGCGGCGAGCGTGCATCTTGGCGGGCAAGACGCGGCGGCATGGAAGAACTAAGCGACGTTTTTTCGGCGACGACGCAAGCAACTGGCTGCGGGTTTCGGCCGGCGCGAGTTCGCGCGGGCTGCGGCAGGTCAGCGTCGAACGGCGCGCAAAGCAGTTCGGAGCGGAAAGTGACCTGGATTGCGCGTCGACTACGTCGTTTTCTGTTTGCACGCGCAGGCACCATCCTGGCGATATAGCGCCATGTCCGGTAAAGCTGGCAGTTAGATCAGATGCGGCAAAAATGCCGCAGGTTGATCATCGTGCAGGCCAAGGTCTTGAGCGCGTAGTGCAACGAGCTGATGCGTTCGAAGCGAAGCAGCAATCGGCGGAACTTGTCTTCCCAGGCAAACACCCGCTCGATGGTGCAGAACCGTTACTGGAAGATGTCCGCATCGAACAGCCGCTTGCGGCCGCGCTTGGGCTTCTTGCGGCCTCGGCGATTCTCGGGAATGTTGGGAACCAGACCGCGGTTGAAGATCGCCTTGCGGTTGGCCTTGCTGTCGTAGACACCGTCGAAGCTGGAGATGCTGCCCTGCAGATCCAGGCCGATCGCATTGGCGATGGCTGTGAGCGCGGTCAACGCGGGCACCATCAGCGGCGATTCGTTCTGGTTGCCCGGGGCCGCGATGAACGGCGCGATGACATTGCGGCGCCGATCGCAAATGGCTACGACCTTGTCACCCTTGAGGTGCTTGTGGCCGCTGAAGCCGAGGTTGTCGCCGCCCTTCTCGGCCGCAGTGGTGGTGCCGTCGCCGTGCACGAGGCTGGTGTCGAGCAGACCGCTATCGTGCAATGCGAACACCGAGTTTGCGAAGGTCACCTCGAAGCAGCCCTCGTCGTTCCAGCGGCGGAACTGACGGTAGACACGCGTGTAGTGGATCTCGGGCTCGCCGTCCAGTCCGTGGGCGATGGACAATTCCTTCCAGGGGCAGCCCAAGTACAGGACCCGCAAGATGTAGTTGAACATCGTATGCAGCGCCACCTTCGGCTTCGGACCGCGCCGGCCCTCGGTCAGGAATGGGCAGACAAATTCGTTGAACTGCTCGGCGCTCAAACTCGTTGGAATCGCGCATGGTTGCTTTCTTTGTGATATCTGCCGGGCCAAATCAGACGGATTTTGGCCGATTCAGGCTCCAGCGCATGAACCCAGCATTGGCGCGGCGTTCAGCCCGATTCGTCTCCCGGCGAAACCCGCAACGAGTTGTACCAATCGTTCCATACGCCGTTTGCCATTCGTTTCTCCCTTGAACGATGCGCGCTTGCGCGGCGCAGGGGTCGCATGCAGGAGTGGTCGCTATCGAGTGGGAGGCGGCGGCACCTGCGTGCACTTGCCATCAACTATCTCGTCGCGCCGCGATACGGTCTGTTCGCTGGCGCACCCGGTCGACCGCTTTTGCACGATGGCCATGCATGGCGTGATCCGCGTGCGTCCAGACACCGGAAATTCGATTCCCAATGTGTCCTGACACACGCTGGAACAGGAACTCCAATGCTACGGTCGCAGCTCCGAGCACAATTCCAGGACTCCACCATGCCCACGACGATCGAGAAGGAGCCGGACCAGAACCGCCTGGTCGCATTGCTGGCTTCGGAGTGCCATGTGCCGGTCGGGGAGATGGCGACGCTCTACGAGCACGAACGCGCCGAGTTGGCGCTGAGCGCGCACATCACCAAGTACCTGCACATCTTTGCGACGCGCAACGTACTTGAACTCCTGGATCGACGTGATCTCGACAAGAACGTCGCAGCGACCGGCAAGCCTGCTGGACTCGCTGCATGACGCGTCTTTTCGATCCGAGCCAGCAACCTTCTCGTTCCACCGCCGGACAGGTCGACGGTCTGATGCGCAGACACGTCGTCATGGGCGGCCTGGCTTCTGGCGCCCTGCTGCCGGCATGGGGCGCATGTTCTCCGAAGGCCAGCGAGCAGGACGCCGCTCGCGCCCTGAGAAGGCCGCTTGCGAATCCTGGTGGCGACCGTACCCTTCTGATGCGCGAACTGGTTCGCTTCGCGACGCTCGCGCCGTCCAGCCATAACACCCAATGCTGGATGTTCGGCCTGCAGGACCACCGCATCGTGGTCGTCCCCGATCTCTCGAGGCGCTGCCCGTCCGTCGATCCCGATGACCACCACCTTCACGTTTCCCTTGGCTGCGCCATCGAGAATCTGTCCCATGCGGCACTCGCGTCCGGCTGGCATGCGGATGCGAGATTCGACCCAGCCGGCCGGGGTGCCATCGTTGTCGACCTGGACGCCACCCGAGCCACGGTGACCCCTTTGTTCCAAGCCATCTCGGGGCGCCAATGCACGCGCGGCGAGTACGACGGAAAGCCGATTTCGAACACCGAACTCGGAATGCTTGAGCGGGCCGGCGCCGGCAGCGGTGTGCGGGTGTTGCTGTTGACCGAGCGCACAGCGATGGAGACGGTGCTGGACTATGTGGTCGCTGCGAACACCGCACAGATGGGTGACCGTGCGTTCGTCGCCGAATTGACGAGCTGGCTCCGCTTCGGCGCCGCCGAGGCGGAACGCACGGGTGACGGGCTGTTCTCAGGCACAACCGGCTCCCCCGTCGTGCCGCGCTGGCTGGGCAAGCCGCTGATGGGGCTGTTCTTCAAGCCCAGGTCCGAGAACGACCGCTACGCCAGGCAGATCCGCAGTTCGTCCGGAATCGCCGTGTTCGTATGCGATCAAAGCGACAAGGCACATTGGATCGAGGCGGGCCGCTGCTACGAGCGCTTCGCATTGCAGGCCACGGCGCTCGGCCTGCGCAATGCCTTCCTGAACCAGCCCGTGGAGGTTGGGAGCATCCGGCCCCAGTTCGCGTTGGCGCTCGGGCTGGGCGATCGCCGGCCGGATCTGGTGGTGCGCTTTGGCCGCGGTCCGGCAATGCCGCTTTCGATGCGCCGGCCGGTTCAGGACGTGCTTATTCGGACCTGAGGGACACACCGACAACGAAGGTCAGCCCCTCGTGTCGGGGCGCGACTTCTCGGTGCCCGTGCGGCGAGAAGCCTCGGTCTCGGATGTCGGCCAATGTCAAGGCAGGAGGTACTGCTGCAAGTTGCGTCAAATCGCCAGTCGCTCAGCTGCGATGCAGTCCGCCGTGAATTCGAAAGCGATGTCCGGATCCGACTCGACCACGGCGTGGTGTTTGCCCTCGTAGTGGAGCCTGGAAAGTACGCCGCGAATCAGGTTCAGCCTTGCAAGGCGCTCGTTGTCTGCTTGCACGATCAGCCATGGCGAAAGCGTCGTCTGGGTTCGCAGCAGCATCGCGTTGCGAGCGTCCGAATAGGCCTTCCAGTATTCGACAGCGGTCTCGTCGATTTGACTGACTTTCCAGTGCCTCAAGGGATCGAGCGCACGATGCTCCAGGCGGCGGGCCTGCGTGGCACGTCCAACATCGAGATAAGACTTCAGCAGCTTGATGCCACCGCTGGTCAGCGATTGTTCGAAGCCCGCCACCGATTGGGAGAACTCTTCGAGCTGCTCCTTCGAGCAGAAGCCCATGACATGCTCGACACCCGCTCGGTTGTACCAGCTGCGATTGAAGACGACGATCTCGCCGGCTGCAGGCAACTGCGCCACGTGCCGTTGGAAGTACCAGCCTGCCATCTCGCGGTCCGACGGTCTGCCGAGTGCCACCACCCGCGTGTCGCGGGGGCTGAGGTGTTCGACGATGTGCTTGATGACGTCGTCCTTGCCGGCGGCATCCCGGCCTTCGATGACGAGAAGTACCTTGTCACGGCTGGCGATGACGTGCCGCTGGAGCTTGACGAGTTCGATCTGCAGCAGGCGCATCTCCGCCGCGTACTCGTGATCCGAAACGGGCTTTCGAACTGACCCCGCGATCGAGCTCGAGGGTTCGAAACCGGGTGCCGCACCAGGGGCGCCAGACGGGTGTGGCTTTGCATGATGTTCACGCACGTGCTTGTTCATGGGCTTTCTCGGTGCATTGGAAGGAACGGGGTCTGCGAAGGGACACGCGATGAATGACTTCACAGGCGATCGTCATAGGACTTCCGATCAGCCGCGTAGCAGATGCATGCGGCGGCTTCGAGCCCCGCTCGATCCAGGATGGTCACCTCTCCACGGCGGTATTCGATCAGCCGATCGCGCCTGAGGCCCGACGCCGCACCGGTAATTCCGACGCGGCGCACGCCCAGCATGTAGGCAAGGAACTCCTGAGTGACGTGAAACGTATCGGCATGCGCGCGGTCCTGGCTCATCAACAGCCAACGCGCCAATCGGGGTTCGATCTCATGGAATCGCAGGCATGCCGAGGCCGTCGCGAGCTGGGCCATCAGCACGTAGAGATAGCGATTCACCGCGCCTCGCAGAACCGGGCTTCTGCCAAGCTCCTGCATGAAGGGCGTCGTCGCGACGCGCAAAGCCGACCCGGCACCCTGTACGACCGCGTGCAACGGCTCGACAGTCACGTCCAGCGCCAGATAGGCACCAACCAGGCCTTCGCTGCCCACCATGCCTACTTCCACGCCGGGATGGCCAGGAACCGCGGTGACCAGGGAGATGAAGCCTTCGGTTGGAAAATAAGCGTGGCGAGTCTGCGCACCTGGCTCGCAAAGCACATCGGACAGCACAAGGTCGAACGGCTCTGAAATGGCCAGCAGCCGTGCGCGCTCCGTGCGCGGCAACAATTCAATGAGATTGTTCTTGGCCAAGGTTGCCTATCTGCTGTTCAAGCGGTTGCCGTCGTGTAATCGACATGGGGCTCGCCGTCCCATTCCGCTCCAGTCTGGAGACGTTGCGCCAAGTTGACTGTCTGCTGGCGAACAGAACCGTTGGACTCTTGAGGCACCGTGGCAGTCATTCTGAGTTCGCCACCGCACAGAGCAGGGGCGACATAGGAGGGATACTCGACCAGACAGCCCTTGGACGCCGCGACCAGACGTCAACGCCCCCCGGCAAGCGTCCGTGCCCCCTCTGAAAAGGCAGGAAGCGATGCACAGTTCGTTGACCCAGGCCTTCACGACGTTCCTGCGTCGGCGCCACGCGCAGCTGCATTTCGCGCGTCGCCCTCACCTCGCAGCGCTCGTGAAGCAGGATGCCGCCGCACCGACTCGCGCACCGTTCTCCAAGAATCTGCTGCTGGCTGCCCACGACGATCCTGCTGGCGCGATCGCACGGCTGCAGGCGCATGCCGACGGCCTGACGATCGAGGAGGCCTCGCGGCGCCTGCAGCAGTTCGGCCCCAATGAGATCGCGCACGAGAAGCCCCTGTCGGCCTGGCTGCGCCTCTGGCGTTGCTACCTGAATCCGTTCAACCTCCTGCTCACCGTGCTGGCCTGCCTGTCCTGGTTCAGCGAGGACGCGAAGGCGACGATCGTCATCGCCGTGATGGTGACGCTGAGCACGGTGATCCGATTCGTCCAGGAAAGCCGCTCTCACGATGCCGCCGAAGCCTTGCGGGCCATGGTGAGGAACACCTCAGCGGTGATACGTCGTCAGCCAGGCGCAACCCGCCAAGGTCAAGGCCAGGAGATCGCCCAGCGGAACCTGGTGCCCGGCGACCTGATCGCCCTGTCGGCAGGCGACATGATTCCCGCGGACTGCCGTGTGCTGACGGCGCGTGATCTGTTCATCGGTCAGGCCGCGTTGACCGGAGAATCCGCGCCCGTGGAGAAGTTCGTCGACCAGCGCAGCGCGGACCCCGGCGCACTGGCTCAGACGAACCTCGTCTTCATGGGTACGAACGTCGTGTCGGGCACCGCGACGGCACTGGTGCTCGCGACCGGATCGCGCACCTACTTCGGGACGCTGGCCTCCCGCATCGTCGCGGTCGATCCGGCTCCCAATGCGTTCCAGGCCGGTGTCAACAGCGTCAGCTGGCTGCTGATCCGCTTCGCGCTGGTGATGGTGCCCATCGTATTCTTCATCAACGGCTTCACCAAGGGCGATTGGCTGCAGTCCTTCCTGTTCGCGGTGTCGGTGGCGGTCGGCCTGACGCCGGAGATGCTGCCCATGATCGTCACCTCGACGCTCGCCAAGGGCGCCGTGCTGTTGTCGCGCAAGAAGGTGGTCGTCAAACGGCTCGACGCCATCCAGAACTTCGGCGCGATGGACGTCCTCTGCACGGACAAGACCGGCACGCTGACCCAGGACAAGATCGCCCTCGCGCGCAACACCGACCCGTTCGGCGCCGATTCGAAGCAAGTCCTGAGCTTCGCCTTCCTCAACAGCTACTACCAGACAGGCCTCAGGAACCTGCTCGACCGCGCCGTGCTCGAGCACGTCGAGCAGGCCGCGGAACTGAAGCTCGAGCAGGACTACCGCAAGATCGACGAGATCCCGTTCGACTTCGTGCGACGGCGCATGTCGGTCGTCGTCTCCGAGCGCGACGAGCACCATCTGCTGATCTGCAAAGGCGCGCTGGAAGAGATCCTCGGCGCCTGCACGCGCCTCCTGCTGGGCCCCGAGGGGGATGCCGCGGAGACGCCTCTCGACGCCACGCTGGCCGCGAAGGCGCGTTCCTTCACGGAGCAACTCGCCAACGAAGGTCTTCGCGTCGTCGCGGTGGCCATGAAGACGATGCCCACCGCGCAATCCACCTATTCCGTGGCGGACGAATCGGGACTGACGCTGGTCGGCTACCTGTCGTTCCTCGACCCGCCCAAGGAATCGGCCGCGCCGGCGCTGCTCAAGCTGGCGGCGCACGGTGTCGTCGTGAAGGTACTGAGCGGTGACAACGAATTCGTGACGTCCCACGTCTGCAACCAGGTCGGGCTGCCTGACGGCGTCGTCCTGCGCGGCATCGACGTGGAGGCGATGGACGACGCGGCGCTCGAGGTCGCCGTCGAGACGCATACACAGTTTGCCCGGTTGACCCCGCTGCACAAGGAGCGGATCGTGCGCGCGCTTCGCGCGCGCGGGCATGTGGTGGGGTTCATGGGCGATGGCATCAACGACGCGCCTGCGTTGCATGCGGCCGACATCGGTATCTCGGTGGATTCGGCGGTCGACATCGCCAAGGAAGCCGCCGACATCATCCTTCTCGAGAAGAGCCTGCTCGTGCTGGTGGATGGCGTGGTCGAGGGGCGGACGACGTTCTGCAATATGCTCAAGTACATCCGCATGACGGCGAGCTCGAACTTCGGCAACGTGCTGTCCGTCCTCGTGGCGAGCGCCTTCCTGCCGTTCCTGCCTATGCTGCCGCTGCAACTGCTCGTGCAGAACCTGCTGTACGACGTCTCGCAGACCGCGATCCCCTTCGACAACGTCGATCCCGAACTGGTGGCCAAGCCGCTGAAATGGAACCCGAAGGACATCGGTCGCTTCATGCTGTTCTTCGGACCGGTCAGCTCGGTCTTCGACATCGCGACCTTCGCGCTCATGTGGGGGGTGTTCGACGCGAACGTCGTGGCCCGGCAGACGCTGTTCCAGTCAGGATGGTTCGTCGTCGGGTTGCTAACACAGACACTGGTCGTCCATCTGATCCGCACACCGAAGTTGCCGTTCATCCAGAGCCGGGCCGCGACGCCCCTGCTCGTCATGACCTTCGCCATCATGGTCCTGGGGATCTGGTTGCCGATGGGCCCGCTGGCGGCCGATTTCAAGCTGCAGGCCTTGCCGTGGAGCTACTTCGACTGGCTCGTCGCGATCCTCATCGGGTACTGTGCGCTGACAACGGCCATGAAACGCGTGTACGTTCAGCGCTTTGGCTGGCAGTGATCCGCGTAGGCTACTTCAATGCCTTGAGCAGCGCCTCGAACCGGGAGTTCAGTACCCTGATAGACGGCCGTCTGCGCCACCAGGACCGAATATTCGACCGTGTTTGCGAAATCTTCCGGCATCTCCGCGAACTGGATGAGGAGCGACGTCAAAGCCCTTGAACTTGACCTTGCTATGGGGGTAAGGTTCATGATTGCTCCGTTAGACTCGTGCTTGAATGAGTCCGTTCAACGACCACTCCCTGAACAGATGCGCGATTGGGATTGCTGAACAGTCCGGTCTCTGTCTACATGCACAAATTCGCTCGCCTACTGCTGCTTTGGCTCATCGCGATGGCACTCCCTGTTCAGGGTGTGTTCGCGGGGACGCTGCAGCATTGCGTCGGCGGCGAGCATCAGGTGGCGTTAGAGGACGGCTTTTCGTCTGCGCTTTCGCACGGAGAGGCCATAGACAGCGATGCGCACAACGACATCCACGCCACGCACGCCCATTCTGGGATGCATACGCATGTCGAGCCGTCGAGTTCGCACCATGGGGCGGGCTTGAAAAGCAGTTGCAGCGCCTGTGCGGCCTGTTGCAGCTCGGCAGCGCCGCCCCCGACGCCCGTCGTTCTCACTCCCCAAAGGGCTGAACACGCCGTTCCGGTCTTTGTTGCGTTTGGGGTCGTGACCTTCGTCACTGACGGGCCCGAGCGGCCCCCTCGAATCACTCTCGCCTGACCGATCCGACGGATCGGCGCTCGTCGCGGGCTCGCTCGCCGACCGATGTCGCCTCCGATCGATCCCCGTTCCTGCGCCGATGGCATTGGAACGTTGACCTGGTCGCGAGAACCTCCTGAAGTCATTCTATTTTCACCGCCACAGGTGGTGGTCGCCGCGAGCATCCCTTTGCCCTTGACGACCGCCGCGGCCTTGGATTGCTGAATCGTCGCTTCTGCGCTGTCCTCGCTCAACCAGTTCCAGTCATCAACGCCCATTCGGGCCGAGACGGTCGTCGAGCACGCTCGCCGATCGATTGAGAGGCATGCATGAAACGACACCTACGAGGCGTTGCAGTCGCGTTGGCACTCCTGCCGACGCTCACCTTCGCTCAATCGCTCGCCCAACCCGCGCCTGCGTCCGCCGCCGCGTCGGCCCCCGGCCACGCGTCCGCCTTGAAGGGTTACGTGCGCCCTGAGGCTCCGGCGTGGTCACCGGACAAGGAGTGGCTCGCGGCGAACCGCGCGCTCCGAGAAGACGGTGGCATGGACATGGGCGACATGCAA
>JBBQYL010000035.1:0-32163 GCA_038208735.1 Burkholderiales bacterium | reverse complement strand
CGCGGTGCGCAGGGTCACCTCCAGCACGCGCACGCCGCCGGCGACCAGCGCCCTGGCCATGGGGACGGCATCCTCGATGCGGTCGATGACGATGACGGGGATCACGGGGCCGTAGCCGGCGAGTTGAATCGGGTTCATGTCGTATGTCTCTTCGAATTTGATGGAATCAGAGCCAGGTGCAGGCACCTTCTTCGGCGGTGTTCACGTTGCGCCGCATGCCGGCGAACAGGTTGCGGCCGAAGCCGGCGCCGTGCGACTCGGCCAGCGACTGGCTGCGTTCGGCCAGCGGACGCGCGGCCCACTCGGCCTCGGGCACCAATACCTGCAGCGTGCCGGCCACCGCGTCGAGGCGGATCACGTCGCCGTCGCGCACCTTGGCCAGCGGCCCGCCGCCCAGCGCCTCGGGGCTCACGTGGATGGCGGCCGGCACGTTGCCCGACGCGCCGCTCATGCGGCCGTCTGTGACGAGCGCCACCTTGAAGCCGCGGCCCTGCAGCACCGCCAGCGGCGGCGTGAGCTTGTGGAGCTCGGGCATGCCGTTGGCGCGCGGGCCTTGCCAGCGCACCACGGCGATGAAGTCCTTTTCCAGCGTGCCGGCCTGGAACGCCTTCAGCAGGTCTTCCTGGGCGTCGAACACCTGCGCCGGCGCCTCGATGATGTGCTTGTCGGCGGGCACCGCTGACACCTTGATCACCGACCGTCCCAGGTTGCCTTCGAGCAGCTTGAGGCCGCCGGTGGCGCCGAACGGCTCGGCGGCGGTGCGCACCACGCTGTCGTCGATGGGCGCGTCGGGCAGCGGCGTCCACTCCACCTTGCCGCTCGTGCCGATGGCGGGGATCTCGCAATACGCCGCCATGCCGCCTTCGGCCACGGTGGCGACGTCGGCGTGCGCCAGGCCGGCCTTGAGCAGCTCGCGCAGCACGAAGCCCGGGCCGCCCGCGGCCTGGAACTGGTTCACGTCGGCGCTGCCGTTCGGGTACACGCGGCTCAGCAGCGGGATGACGGTGGACAGCTCGGCGAAGTCCGACCAGTCGATGACGATGCCGGCGGCGCGCGCCACGGCCACCCAGTGGATGAGGTGGTTGGTGGAGCCGCCGGTGGCCAGCAGCGCCACCATCGCGTTGACGATGCAGCGCTCGTCCACCAGCACGCCGATGGGCACGTTGCGGCGTTCGCGCGTGAGCGACAGCACCGTGGCGACGGCCTCGCGCGTGAGCGCCGTGCGCAGGCCGTCGTGCGGGTGCACGAACGCGGCGCCCGGCACGTGCAGGCCCATGGCCTCCAGCAGCATCTGGTTGGAGTTGGCGGTGCCGTAGAACGTGCAGGTGCCCGGGCCGTGGTACGCCTTGCTCTCGGCCTCCAGCAGCTCGGCGCGGCCCACCAGGCCCTGCGCCGCCTGCTCGCGCACCTTGGACTTGGCCTTGTTGGACAGCCCCGTCGACATGGGCCCGGCCGGCACGAACACGCACGGCAGGTGGCCGAACTGCAGCGCGCCGATCAGCAGGCCCGGCACGATCTTGTCGCAGATGCCCAGCAGCAGCACGGCGTCGAACACGTCGTGCGACAGCGCGATGGCGGTGGACATGGCGATGGTGTCGCGCGAGAACAGCGACAGCTCCATGCCCGGCGCGCCCTGCGTGACGCCGTCGCACATGGCCGGCACGCCGCCGGCCACCTGGACGGTGGCGCCGAGGGCCGCGGCGTCGCGCCGGATCTGCTCGGGATAGCCCTCGTAGGGCTGGTGGGCCGACAGCATGTCGTTGTAGGCCGTGACGATGCCGATGTGCGGCGCCCGTTCGGCCACCACGCGCAGCTTGTCGTTGGCCGGCATGGCGGCAAAGGCGTGCGCCACGTTGGCGCAGCCCAACCGCTCGGCACCGCGGGCGCGGGTGCGCAGGGCGTCGACGTGGCCGAGGTAGTCGGCGCGAGTGTCCGCGCTGCGGCGGCGGATGCGGTCGGTGACGGCGGCGACGGTCGTGTTCAGCGGAGCTGGCGACCCGGGCGTGGCGGTGTAACTCATGGTTCGATTATCTGGTAACTCCGTTACATCGTCAAACCAGCGGAGCCGGTAGTCGAGTGCGGGATCAGGTCAAAGGCGAGAAGCCGGCGGGCGGCAACCGGTGCGCCCGATCAGCGAGTTTGCGCCTTCGCGACACCCCGCGCTGCTACGCAGATTCAGGCCGTACCGTGGACGGGCCATCGATGCGGCGCTGGGCCACGGCCAGGTCGTCGACGGTGTCGATGTCGAACAGCACGCCGGGGTCGTCCACCTCGACGGCCGCCGTGGGGTAGCGCGCGAGCAGGCGGCGCGCGCCCTCGTCGCCCTTGAGCATCATCAGCTCCGAGAACAGCTCGGCCGCGAAGCCCACCGGGCTGCCGCGCCGCCCACGATGCTGGGCGAACGCGATGGGCTGCTGATCGAGCGCGGCGGCCACCGCGCGCAGGCTGTCGGGCCGCACCAGCGGCATGTCGCCCGGCAGCACCAGCCAGCCGGTGGCGCTCGAATGGAGGGAGACACCCGCCGCGATCGAGTCGCCCATGCCCCATCGTGCCTGCGAACGGGCGTCGACGACGATCATGTCGGCCGCCGCGACCAGCCCTTGCGCCTCGGCCACCAGCGCCTCGGAAATCACGAGCACGACCGGCATTCCCGAGGCGATGGCATTGCGCAAGGTGCGGACGAGGACGGTTTCGCTGCCCAGCTTTTCACTGAGCTTGTGACGGGTTCCGTGATATCTGCTCCCCGCGCCCGCCGCCAGCACGACGATGGCTGGTTCATTTTTCATGGGCGCTGGCGCGGCAGCTTCCTGACTGCCGCGCATTGAATGGTTATGTGCCTCAAGAATCGTTGGCAAACCCCTTTTGTTCCAGTGGGACGTCTACCTAAGGCGTTCCCCTAAACTCACGCCATGAGCACCCATTCGAATCTGCCCGACGAGCGCAAGAGTTACGAGCGCGACGCGCTCGAGGAGGCCGATGCCGCCGTCGATCCGCTGCGCCAGTTCGGCGCCTGGATGGACGAGGCCTTCGCCGCCAAGGTGCCCGAGCCCAACGCGATGACGCTGGCCACGGTGGGCGCCGGCGGACGGCCGTCGACGCGCATCGTCCTCATCAAGGGCTTCGACGCACGCGGCATCGTCTGGTTCACCAACTACGACAGCCGCAAGGGGCACGAGCTGGCCGCCAACCCGTTCGCCGCGCTGCAGTTCCACTGGGTGGAGCTCGAGCGGGTGGTGCGCATCGAGGGCCGCGTCGAACGCGTGGACGACGCGGAGTCCGACGCCTATTTCGCCTCGCGACCGCTCGACTCGCGCATCGGTGCCTGGGCGTCGCCGCAGAGCCAGGTCATCCCGTCACGCGGCGTGCTGGTGGCCAACGCGGCGAAATACGCGGCGAAGTTCCTGATGAACCCGCCGCGTCCGCCGCATTGGGGCGGTTTTCGGCTGCAGCCCGACCACTGGGAATTCTGGCAGGGCCGAAAATCGCGCCTGCACGACCGGCTGCACTATCGACTCGACGGTGGCGCCTGGACGCGCGAACGCCTCGCGCCCTGACCGGACTTACCCGAGCAGGCGCGACCTGAATACCTTGCGGAATTTCTCCAGCTCGGGCCCGATCACCGCCGCGCAATATCCCTCTTCGGGATTGTTGGTGCCGGTGCAGACGTCCTCGTAGGTGGGCGCCGCCACGTGGCCATTGCTGTAGCCCGACTGCACGTCCACGACGCCGCGCACCTGCTCGAACACCGCCTCCACGCACCAGAAGCAGCCGCCCGCCAGGGTGATGGTCTCGATCGCCTCGCTCATCTCCGCTCCTCGTCTCGCCCGCGTGTGCGGACTCGTCGCATGATGCCCGAGGCGCCAGTCCGCGAGAATGCTATCCATGATCGCCGACTGGTTGACATCCTTGGGCCTCGGGGCCGCCAAGCCGGCGCTGGCGGCGCTCGTGCTGCCGCCGGCGTCGCTGCTGGCGCTCGCCTTCGCGGGCGCGCTGCTCGCGCGCTCGCGACCGCGCACGGGGCCCTGGCTGGCCGGCGTCGCCTGCGCGGCCGCCTGGCTGGCCAGTTGCACCGGGGCGGCGCACTGGGCGGAGAACCACTGGCTCGACGAGCCCCCGGCCCTCGACGCGGCCCAGCGCGGCGCGCTGCGGGTCCGCGCCGCCGCCGGCGCGCCGATCGCCATCGTCGTGCTGGGCGGCGGCCTGACCGGCCCGGCGCCGGAATACGGCGAGTACAACCTGGCCAGCCCCTCGCTGGGTCGGCTGCGCTACGCGATCTGGCTCGCTCGCCAGACCGGCCTGCCGATCGCCGCCTCGGGCGGCCGCGGCTGGAGCCGGCCCGACCCCGCCGCGCCGCCCGAGGCCGCGTTGATGGCGGAGATCGCGCAGGCCGATTGGGGCATGCCGCTGCGCTGGACGGAAACCGCCTCGCACGACACCCACGAGAACGCCATCGACACGCTGGCCCTGCTGCGTCCCGCCGGCATCCGGGAATTGGTGGTGGTGACGCACGGGCTGCACATGCAACGCGCGCTGCGCGAGTTCAGGGCGGCCGCCGTCGCGTCGGCAGGATCGGCGCCGGCGGCGGCAGCCGTGGCCATCACCGCGGCGCCCATGGGCCAGCCCGGCCGCGACGGCTTCAACCTGCTCGACTGGTTCCCGTCGGGGGAGGGGGCGCTGCGCATGCACGAGGTGCTGCACGAGGTGCTGGCCGGCATCGGCGACGCCCGCTGACGTGACGAAGCCCCGAACACTTGCGGTCATTCGGGGCTTCCTGGGCGACTTGAACGTCGCCCTGCGGGGCTCCGGAGCAGAACGCCCGGGGCTCCAATTGCGCATCGACTGCGCAGCGGGGGGTGCCTCGTTCGAGGCAGTTCCAAGATAGTCCTCGCGCGCCCTCGCGGCAAGAAAATCCTGACCAACGAATCGCGCGTCCTGATAGCGCCTTACGCTTTGCCCCCCCCCATCACCTGGGAGAAGACCGCGTCCAGCCGCGCCTCGGCCTCCTTGGCGATTGCCCCGGCCATGCTGATCGGCCGGCCCCATTCGCGGTTCGTCTCGCCGGGCCACTTGGAGGTGGCGTCCAGGCCCATCTTGCCGCCCAGGCCGCTGATGGGCGAGGCGAAGTCGAGGTAGTCGATGGGCGTGTGGTCGACCAGCGTGGTGTCGCGCACCGGATCCATGCGCGTCGTGATGGCCCAGATCACTTCGTTCCAGTCGCGGATGTCGATGTCCTCGTCCACCACCACGATGAACTTGGTGTACATGAACTGGCGCAGCACGCTCCACAGCCCGAACATCAGGCGCTTGGCGTGGCCCGCGTAGGCCTTCTTCATCGAGATGACGGCCATGCGGTAGCTGCAGGCCTCGGGCGGCAGGTAGAAGTCGACGATCTCGGGAAACTGCTTCTGCAGCAGCGGCACGAACACCTCGTTGAGTGCGACGCCCAGCACCGCGGGTTCGTCCGGCGGCTTGCCGGTGTAGGTGGAGTGGTAGATCGGATCCTTGCGGTGCGTCAGGCGATCCAGGCGGAAGACCGGGAACCAGTCGCGCTCGTTGTAATAGCCGGTGTGGTCGCCGTACGGTCCTTCCAGTGCATACAGATAGCCGCCCTGCTCCTTCAGCGGGATTCCGGTCTCGCTGAAGCCCGCGTAGCCCGGTTCCGCCACGGGGATGTGGCCCTCCAGCACGATCTCGGCGCGCGCGGGCACCTGCAGCATCAGGCCGTCCTCGCCGGTCTGCGTGTCCACCAGCTCGGTGCGGCTGCCGCGCAGCAGGCCGGCGAACTGGTACTCGCCCAGCGTGTCGGGCACCGGCGTGACGGCGCCCAGCGTGGTGGCCGGGTCGGCGCCCAACGCGCACACCAGCGGGAACGGCTTGCCGGGATTGGCGCGGGCGAACTCGCGGAAGTCGAGTGCGCCGCCGCGGTGGGTGAGCCAGCGCATGATCAGCTCGCGCTTGCCGATCACCTGCTGGCGGTAGATGCCCAGGTTCTGGCGCAGCCGCGGCTTGGGAACATTGCGCGGGCCGCGCGTCACCACCAGGCCCCAGGTGACCAGCGGCGCGATGTCGCCCGGCCAGCAGGTCTGGATCGGCCACTTCGCCAGGTCGATCTCGTCGGCCGCCTGGACAACTTCCTGGCACGGGCCGTTGCGCAGCACCGCGGGCTTCATGTCCCACAGCGCCTTGCCCATCGTCCACAGCTTGCCGGCGTCCTTCATCGACTTCGGCGGCTCGGGCTCGCGCAGGCTGGCCAGCAACTGGCCGATGCCGCGCAGCTCGGAGATGTCGGTGGCGCCCATGCCCAGCGCGACACGGTGGGGGGTACCGAACAGGTTGGCGAGCACCGGCACGCCATACCCGGTGGGGTGTTCGAAGAGCAACGCGGGGCCGCCCTGGCGGAGCACGCGATCGGCCAAAGCCGTCATTTCGAGGTTAGGGGACACCGGCGCTGTTACACGGCAGAGCTCCCCGGCAGCCTCAAGATTGGCCGCGAAATCGCGCAAATCACGGTATTTCATAATTTTTGGTTATGACTTTAGAAGTCTATATTGTTGACGGGTTATTACGCGGCTCCCTACAATCCCGCCAGACGTAACACCAGGGTTATCCCGCTTCCTCGCTGAAGCCGGGCCTTGAAGGCTGCCGCCGGCTGCTAGATGCAGACTCCCCGGCCATGAATCGCAGCGATCCATTATCGCCAGCGTCGAGAACGCCGCGACCGCGCGCCCTGTGCGCCGACCGCCGGCACCGAACGCTGTGAAAGGAGAGAGATGCTTCAACCCCAAGCCGTCGTGCGCAACGCACTGACAACCGGGCGAGACTCAGTGACCGTGTTCCTGACCGATGTCGGCCACGGCCTGCTCGACGTGAGCCACAGCATGTTGGCAATGGTGGGCCTGGCCGTGGTGGCCGGTGCCTTGTTCATGGGCAGCCAGGACGACCTGCGCGACACCTTCGAGGCTCGCGCCTGGGGCTGGCTCGAGGCGCGCCACCTGGCGCGCAGCGGCGGCGAAGACCTCGCCGCCGAGGCCGAGAACGAGCCGCCCGCGGCCGGCCCGGTCAACACGTCGTCCACGGCCGACCCGGCCGACCTCACGCGGGCCCAGGCCAACGTGGCCCGCTGGATCGTGCGCCGCTACCACGTGGCGCCCGAGCCCGTGGCCCGCCTGGTGCAGGAATCGTGGACCGTGGGCCAGCGCACCGGCATCGAGCCGACGCTGATCCTGTCGGTGATGGCCATCGAATCCAGCTTCAACCCGTTCGCGCAGAGCCCGGTGGGCGCGCAGGGCCTGATGCAGGTGATGACCAAGATCCACAGCGACAAGTACGACCCGTACGGCGGCCACCTGGCGGCGTTCGACCCGGTGAGCAACCTGCGCGTGGGCGTGCTCGTGCTCAAGGAATGCATCGCCAAGGGCGGCAACCTGTCCAGCGGCCTGCGCTTCTACGTGGGCGCCGGCACCGGCGACGACGACGGCGGCTACGCCGGCAAGGTCATCGCCGAGCAGGAATTGCTCAAGCGCGTGGCGGCCGGCCAGAACGTGCCGCCCACCGTGGTACCGATCGTCGCCAACGTGGCGCCCATGCCGGTGGCCACGCCCGTGCCGGTGGTCGCCCCGGCCGCCGCTGCCAGCGAATCGACGGCGCACGCCGCCGCGCCCGAGCAGGACGCGTCGGCTCGCCCGGAACGCGAGCGCGTGGCCCTGGCGCGCTGATCCCAGTTAAACTGGCGGCTCGCGCGACTGGCGACAGGACGCGCCTGGCAAGATCCGGATGAGCTGAGGCTGCCGGACTCCAGGCGGGTTGCGAGGTGGGCCACCACCGGGAAGCGCGAAGGGCGACGGCCGTCTCACCACGGCCGGCTCAGCCTTTTCAGCCGTTCGCCTGGGCAGCGCGTCTTTCGCGCACCGCTGGAATCCCCGTCGGCCTTCGGGTGCGCGCACGCGCCCGGGCCGGCGCCAGCGAGGCCCATCCGACGCGCCCGTTTGCCCTCAATTCCCAAGGAAGCCTCCATGTTCGACCGCCATCAATCGACGATCGCCAACGTCGACCCCCACATCTGGGCCGCCATCCAGGCCGAGAACATCCGCCAGGAACAGCATATCGAGCTGATCGCCTCGGAGAACTACTGCTCGCCGGCCGTCATGGCCGCGCAGGGCTCGCAGCTCACCAACAAGTATGCCGAGGGCTACCCGGGCAAGCGCTACTACGGTGGTTGCGAGAACGTCGACGTGGTCGAGCAACTGGCCATCGACCGCGTGAAGAAGCTGTTCGGCGCCGAGAACGCCAACGTGCAGCCCAACTCCGGCTCGCAGGCCAACCAGGCCGTGTTCCTGGGCCTGCTGCAGCCCGGCGACACCATCATGGGCATGAGCCTGGCGGAAGGCGGGCACCTCACGCACGGCATGGCGCTCAACATGAGCGGCAAGTGGTTCAAGGTGGTCAGCTACGGCCTGGACGCGGCCGAAGACATCGACTACGAGGCCATGGAGCGCACCGCGCGCGAACACAAGCCCAAGCTGATCATTGCCGGCGCATCGGCCTTCGCGCTGCGCATCGACTTCGAGCGCTTCGCGAAGATCGCCAAGGAAGTGGGCGCGTATTTCATGGTCGACATGGCGCACTACGCCGGCCTCATCGCTGCGGGCGCGTACCCGAACCCGGTGCCGCACGCCGACGTCGTCACGTCCACCACGCACAAGAGCCTGCGCGGCCCGCGCGGCGGCATCATCCTGATGAAGGACGCGTTCGCCAAGCAGATCAACTCCGCCATCTTCCCGGGCCTGCAGGGCGGCCCGCTGATGCACGTGATCGCGGGCAAGGCCATCGCGTTCCTGGAGGCGCTCACGCCCGAGTTCAAGACCTACCAGGAGCAGGTTGTGAAGAACGCCGACGTGCTGGCCAAGACGCTCATCGAGCGCGGCCTGCGCATCGTCTCGGGCCGCACCGAGAGCCACGTGATGCTGGTCGACCTGCGCGCCAAGGGCATCACCGGCAAGGACGCCGAGCGCATCCTGGGCGATGCGCACATGACCTGCAACAAGAACGCCATCCCCAACGACCCGGAAAAGCCGATGGTCACCAGCGGCATCCGCCTGGGCACCCCGGCCATGACCACGCGCGGCTTCAAGGAAGACCAGGCCCGCGCCACGGCGCACCTGATCGCCGACGTGCTCGACGCCCCGCAGGACCCGGCCCGCCTGGCCGAGGTGCGCGCCAAGGTGGAAGCGCTCACGCGCGACTTCCCGGTCTACCGCTGATCCGGAACCTCGCCCCGTGCGTTGCCCTTATTGCAGCCATGACGAGACGCAGGTCGCCGAGACCCGCGAATCCGACGAGGGCGACGTCGTCCGGCGGCGCCGCCGCTGCCTGAAGTGCGACAAGCGCTTCACCACCTACGAGCGCGCCGAGATGGCGCTCCCCGCCATCGTGAAGAAGAGCGGCGCGCGCGTCGACTTCGAGCCGGCCAAGCTGCGCGGCTCGATGACGCTCGCGCTGCGCAAGCGCCAGGTGAGCATCGAGCAGATCGACGCGGCCATCGAGCGCATCCAGGACAAGCTGATGGCCACCGGCGCCCGCGAGGTGCCGTCCACCCGCGTGGGCGAACTGGTGATGCGCGAACTGAAGCGCCTCGACAAGGTGGCCTACGTGCGCTTCGCCTCGGTGTATCGCAGCTTCGAGGACGTCGACGAGTTCAGTCGGCTGATCAAGGACATCTGATCAAAAGGGGTCTGGCCCCTTTTTTTGTTCAGCGCCAGCAGCTGGCGATACCGCGGCCCGTCGTGAACGTGCCCATCACCAGACCCCGCTGCCCCAGCGAGTCGACCGTGAAGTCGCCGCACGCATCCGACCCCATCACGCCGACGCGTTGTGCCGTGAGCACGAACGTCGTCGGATCACCGGGCGGCGAAGCCACCGTGATCGCGTAGTTCGCGGCGCCCGTTCGCGGCGTTCGCGGCCACGGCAACTGCGGTGGCGGCATGCCGGTGAACGCGTCGTGCGAGGCGTAGTAGTGCTGCATGTAGCCCGCATCTTCCAGCAGCGCGGCCTGCAGCTCGACGCGGCGGGTGCGGGCGACCTGCTCCTGGAACGCGGGCAGCGCGACGGCCGCGAGGATCGCGACTGCCGCCATCGCGATCATCAGCTCGATCAGCGTGAAACCACGGCGCATGGTCAGCGACGGCATGGCGGATGGCATCACGGATGGCATCGCGGATGGCATCAGGGATGGCATCAGGGATGGCATTGCGGACGGCCAGGCGCCAGGGCCTCAGAACGGCGGCGTCAGCAGCTGCTGCCACAGCCGCTGGCGCACGTTCAAGGGCCCGCTGTTCTCGCCTTCGGCGTGGATCGTGGCCTGCAGCCACACTGCCGAGCCGTTGCGCGTGGCGCCCGTGCCCGGGTTGGCCTTGAAGTCGGCGCTGAAGCCACGCGCCGTGACGGTGTAGACGTCGGGGGTCGGCGTCGACTCCATCAGGCATTGCGGAAAGACGCGCGGCTGCACGGCGCTGCCGATGTCCCTGGCCGCCAGCGTGTGCGCGCCATGCGCGCTGCCGCCGACCGTCCAGTTCTGCCGGCTGGTCCACGCCGGCGGGTTGGTGGCGGAGAACACGGTGGTGGCGCGCGCGCCGGGGTCGAGCGCCAGCTGCCGCTCGCACCAGCGCATCGCGAGCTGGGCGTACTGGTTGGCCTGCGTCTGCAGCCGGTTGTTGTTGGCCACCTGGTCGCCGGTGGTGGCGTTGCGCATGATGGCCGCGGAGGCCAGGCCGATGACCGCGAGCATCAGCATCGCGATGATCAGCGAGAAGCCTCGCGCGCGACGGCGCGGGCGCGGGACGCGTTCGGGTGCGGGCGGGGGGGGGGGCACTGGGCGGCGCAGGGTCACAGCAGCTTGTTCTGCAACACGACGGTGGTGGAGAAGGTGCGCCGCAGGTAGCCGTCCGTGGACGTGCGGCGCACGTTGCGGCAATCGACCCAGCCGCCCAGCGTGGGCGACTGCTGCTTGTCGAGCACCTTGGTGGCGCTGCGCACCTGCACGCACAGGTTGACCGACAGCACGTTGGCCCACAGCGGAGAGCCGGGATGCGGCGCGATGTCGTAGTAGACGATCTGGCCCGAGCCGGGCGAGCCCGCCGGCGCCGCGGCCATGCCGTAGGTGATCTGCAAGGTCTCGACGTTCTGCACCACGGCCGCCCCCGCGGCGTTGCCCGGGCCATGGCACCAGAGGCTGCCATCGGCCACGTAGAACTTGCTGTCGTTGAGCCAGTAGTCGTCGCCGGTGGCGTCGTCGTGCGTCCTGGGAAACGAGTTGCCCACGCAGTCGAGCGGCTGCCTGGCGCCCGCGCCGCCCAGGATGCCGTTGGACGCCGAGGCCGCCAGCACGCTGCCCTCGTAGGCCACCTCGATGGCGTCGGGCGTGGCCTGGTCGGGATCGGTGGGACGACAATTGGTGGGGACGACGATGCCCGCCTGCAGGTCGACGAAGTTGGCCCCCTCGCAGCCGGACACCGCGGGAAACGCGTGCAGCACCAGCTTGCCGCTGTCGCTCACGCCGTGCGGCTGGCTGAACCCGGCCTGGGCCACCTGCTGCCGCATGACGTTGAGCGCCAGCGTGGCGTCCTCGGTGATCTGCACCATCGCGTCGGAATGGCGGCCGCTCTGGAACGACGCCACCCAGGCGCCGATGAGCGCGCCGATGACCGCCAGGCCGATGGCCAGCGCCACCATCATCTCGATGAGCGTGAAGCCGCCCTGCGCGAGCCGGCCGGGCCCGAAAGCGCGGCGCGTCATGGCGCCACCTGCAGGTAGACGCAGCGCACCGACGGCTCCGCCGATTTCCAGGCCGCCGGGCACTCGGTGCCCGAGCGATCGGTGGAGATGCCGGGCGCCAGCGTGAGCGGATCGGCCCAGCCCACCCACACGTCGAGGTAGTCGGGCGCGGGCGCCTTGCCGACGTGGAACTCGATCCAGGCCGAGCCCTTGGGCAGCGTGGCGCGCACGCGGGCGGTCCAGTCGGCCAGGTCGGTCTTGGCCAGATCCGACGGGCCGCACGGCGCCTCGGCGGTGCAGGCCGCGTGCGCCGGCGCCACCGGGGTGGGAAACACCTTCTCGACGTTGTCGTAGCCGCTCGCGCCAAGCTGGGCACCCACCGGATTGGCGCGAATGCGGTCGGCGATGTCGTTGGCCAGCAGCGTGGCAGTGGAGCGCAGCTCGCTCATCTTGGAGTAGCGCGTGGACGCCTGCAGCAGGCCGGCCAGCGCGAGGATGCCCATGGCGACCACGAACATCGCCACCAGCACCTCCACCAGCGAGAAGCCCGGCGAGCGGACGCGGCGCACGCGTGCTCGGGCAAAGAGGCGCCGCATCGTCACGGGCACGCGGCGTCGCCGCCGACGATGGCCACCTCGCCGCGCGCGCTGACGCACACCTGGCGTTGCAGCGCGACGTCGGTGCGCGGCGAGTCGGAGGCCGAGCCGGCGGGCGCCAGCAGGAACACCGCGGGGCCCGTGTCGGCGTGGGCGATGCCGGTGGCCTCGAAGCGCACGGCCGGCGCCGGGCCGGTGACCGTCATGCGCGAGGACACGTCGACGTGCTGGCGCAGGATCGGATCGCCCGCCGCGAACGCGCCGCTGCGACCGAGGTCGGCGAACAGCAGCCACGTCTGCCAGTCGCCGCCCGAGTCGGTGCAGTGGCCCGGGTGGGCGGACTCGGTGCGGCACAGCACCACCGGGCCGCTGCGCTTCATGGCCTCGTTGCGGCCGATGCGCATGGCGTCCTGCAGCTCCGCGGCCTGCGCCAGGATCGCGTGACGCGCCAGCGCGCGCAGGAACGACGGCGCGCCGAGGGCGACGATGACCGATGCCACTGCCACCGTGACCATCAGCTCCACCAGCGTGAAGCCGCCATGGCGCGCGCACCGGCGATGGCGGTGCGACGGGGCGGCGGAGACGGGAACGAGGGACGGAAGAAGCATGACGGCGCGCGAGGCCCGACGCGGGCAAGGTGCGCCGTGGCCGTCCTGAATGTACCGTCTCTCGTGGCCTTTTCCCGGGGTGACGGGCGGAAGCGGACGCCCGATGCGCGACACCGGTCACGCGTTGGCTCTGCGCGGCGAGCGCCACGCGGCCTGCGAGGCGGGCGTTCAATTGCAGCCCCCGGTGGCGCCCAGGCGCGGCCGGCCCTGCTTGCTGACGCACACCACGACGGGCGGCGGCGCGTCGAGCGCGGCCTCGGCGGGCGGGCTGAACAGGAAGTGCGACGACGCGTCGGTGCTGAAGCCGGCCGCCGTGAAGCTGATGTTGCCACGCGTGCCGGACACGCCGCCGCTGCGCCCCAGGGGCTGCTGGAGGCGCAGCACCGGCCCCCCGGCCGCCAGCACGCCGCGGCGCTGGCTGTCGGCGAACACGATCCAGCCGGAGCGCCAATCGGCCGCGCGTGCGCCCTGGCACGCCAGCGGCGCCCCGCCGGGCGCGGTGGCGCACACGGTGATGGACATGCCGCGCTTGAGCGCCTCGGAGCGCGCGAAGCGCAGCGTCGACATGAACTCCGAGGACTGGGCCGCCAGCGCGTGCGTGGCCGCCGCGCGCGACAGGCCGGGCGTGGCCACGCGGCACAGGATGGCGGCGACGGCCAGCACGATGGCCAGCTCGATCAGGGTGAAGCCGGCCTCGACGGGCCGGCGCTTGAAGAAGGACGGGACGGGCATTTCTCGCTTTCGATGTGCATGCCGGCCATTGTTCGGCCCCCGTCATGGAAAATCACCCCCCCGGGACGGCGCACTTCGCCAACCGCCCCGCCAACCGGCGCATCCGCGCGCGGCCAACCGGACGATCCCGATGGAACCCTGGCTTTTGACGCTGGCGCTGGCCGAGCAGGCGGTCGGCCTGTCCGACCCGAACCCGCGCGTGGGCTGCCTGATCGTGTCGGCCGATGGCATCACCGTGCTGGGCCAGGGCCACACGCAGGCGGCCGGCGGCGCGCACGCCGAGGTGATGGCGCTGCGCGACGCCAAGGCGCGCGGGGCCGACGTGCGCGGCGCCACCGTCTACGTGACGCTGGAACCCTGCGCCCACCATGGCCGCACGCCGCCGTGCTGCGACGCGCTGGTGGCCGCGGGCGTGGGCCGCGTCGAGATCGCGGTGGGCGACCCGAACCCGCTGGTCAACGGCCAGGGCAGCGCGCGCATCGCCGCGGCGGGCATCGCCATCGCCCATGCGCCCGAGGCCATCGCGCGGCGCGCGCGCGAGCTCAACATCGGCTTCTTCGCGCGCATGGAACGCGCCCGCCCGTGGGTGCGCATGAAGATCGCCGCGTCGCTGGACGGACGCACCGCGCTGCCCAACGGCGCCAGCCAGTGGATCACCGGCCCCGACGCGCGCGCCGACGGCCATGCGTGGCGCCGCCGCGCCGGGGCCTTGCTCACGGGCGTGGGCAGCGTGCTGGCCGACGACCCGTCGCTGGACGTGCGCCTGGTGCCCACCGCGCGCCAGCCGCTGCGCTGCGTGGTCGACGCGCGCCTGGACACGCCACCCACCGCGCGCCTGTTCGACTCGCCGTCGCCGGTGCTGCTGTTCACGGCATCCGTCGACGCCGGGCGGCGCGCCGCGCTTCATGCTCGCGGCGCCGAGATCGTCGACGTGCCGGCACACGCTGATGGCCGGCTCGACCTGCACGCCGTGCTCGACGCGCTGACCGCCCGCCCCGTCAACGAGATCCACATCGAGGCCGGCGCGCGCCTGAACGGCGCCCTGCTGCGCACCGGCCGCGTCGACGAACTGCTGGTCTACCTCGCGCCCACGCTGCTCGGGGAAGGACGCGGCCTGGCCGACCTGGGCCCATTGACCGCCCTGTCGCAGGCCACGGCCTTCGATTTCCACGACGCCGCGAAAGTGGGCGCCGACCTGCGCATCCTTGCACGAAGCAGGCGCTGACCAGAGGCCCTGCCCCTGGGAAACCCTGGTCCGCCGCCTACAATCGCGGGATGCCCATTTCTCCTGTCTCCGCCCTGGTCAATGAACTGGCCGCAGGCCGCATGATCATCCTCGTCGACGAGGAAGACCGCGAAAACGAGGGCGACCTCGTCCTCGCCGCCGAGTTCGTCACGCCGGAGGCAATCAACTTCATGGCCCGCCACGCGCGCGGCCTGATCTGCCTGACGATGACGCGCGAGATGTGCGAACGACTCAACCTGCCGCCGATGGCCTCGCGCAACGGGTCGCCGCACGGCACCGCGTTCACCGTGTCCATCGAGGCCGCCGAAGGCGTCACCACCGGCATCTCCGCCGCCGACCGCTCGCGCACCGTGCAGGCCGCCGTCGCGCGCAACGCGAAGGCGTCCGACCTGGTGCAGCCGGGCCACATCTTTCCGCTGCAGGCCCAGGAAGGCGGCGTGCTGATGCGCGCCGGCCATACCGAGGCCGGCTGCGACATGGCCGCCATGGCGGGGCTGATGCCCTCGGCCGTCATCTGCGAGGTGATGAACGAGGACGGCACGATGGCGCGCCTGCCCGACCTCGAGGTGTTCGCCAAGGAGCACGGCCTGCTGATCGGCACCATCGCCGACCTGATCCACCATCGCAGCCGCAACGAGTCGCTGATCACGGCCGTGGGCCGGCGCGAGCTCAACACCCCCTACGGCAACTTCGACTGCCACCTGTTCCGCGACCGCTCCGGCGGCGCGCACATGGCGCTGGTCAAGGGCAGCTGGAAGCCGGGCGACGAGGTTCCGGTGCGCGTGCACGAGCCGTTCTCGGCCATCGACCTGCTCGACTCGTCGTGCGGCAAGCACTCGTGGCCGCTGCCGCAGGCGCTGGCCACCCTCGAGAGGCGCGGAATGGGCGTGGCGGTGCTGCTCAATTGCGGCGAACCGGCCGACCACCTGGTGGCGCAGCTGATGCGCGAGGCCGATCCGTGCGAGCCCGCGGCCAAGCGTCCGGTCGACCTGCGCACCTACGGCGTGGGAGCACAGATCCTGCGCGAGCTGGGCGTCACGCGCATGCAGCTGCTGGGCCAGCCGCGGCGCATGCCCAGCATGACGGGCTACGGCCTCGAGGTCTCGAGTTTCATCACCGCGGCAGACGGCGCGTGAGTTCCCTTTCCGGCCCGCCCGCGCGCGATCCGGCCCTGTTCTTTTTTCCCGGAGTGTTCCCCGATGCAAGCAGCTGACCAAGGCACCGCCACCGATCTGGACGGTCGCGACCTCGTCATCGGGATCGTGCGCGCCCGCTTCAACGACGCCATCACCTCGCGCATGGCGGAGGTCTGCCAGGCCGAGCTCATCGCGCTGGGCGTGCCTGCCAAGCACATCACCGTCATCACCGTGCCGGGCGCGCTGGAGGTGCCGATCGCGCTGAAGGCGATGGCCGACCAGGACGACTTCGACGCGCTGGTGGCGATCGGCTGCATCATCCGCGGCGAAACCTACCATTTCGAACTGGTGGCCAACGAGAGCGGCGCGGGCGTCACGCGCGTGTCGCTCGACCACCAGGTTCCGATCGCCAACGCGATCCTCACCGTCGAGAACGAAGCCCAGGCCCTGGCCCGCGTGGAAGACAAGTCGCGCGACGCCGCTCGTGTCGCGGTCGAGATGGCCAACCTGATGGACGACCTGCTATGAATTCCCTCACCTCCGATACGCCCGACACGCCCGACACCGCCGGCCAACCCGCCGCCAAGCCGCCAAAGCCCAAGTCGGCGCGCCGCCGCTCGCGCGAGTTCGCGCTGCAGGGCCTGTACGAATGGCTGGTCTCCGGCACCGAGGCCGGCGTCATCGACGCCCACATGCGCGAGCAGGACGGCTTCGACAAGGCCGACCGCGCCCACTTCGACGCGCTGCTGCACGGCTGCATCGCCGAGGCGGTCGACCTCGACGCCGTGCTGGCGAAGTTCGTCGACCGCAAGACCACCGAGCTTTCGCCGGTGGAGCACGGCGTGCTGATGATCGGCGCGTACGAGTTGAAGCACTGCCTCGACATCCCGTACAGGGTCGCCATCAACGAGGCCGTGGAGCTGGCAAAGAGCTTCGGCGGCACCGACGGCCACAAGTACGTCAACGGCGTGCTGGACAAGGCCGCGGGCCTCCTGCGCACCGTCGAAGTGCAGGCCGGGCCGCGCGGCCGCGGCTGAGCCGCGGGTCGCGATGAAGCTCGCCGGGCGGCTCGCCCACATCGATCCGTTCTACGTGATGGAATGCGCCAAGGTGGCGCACGAGATCGCGCAGTCGCCCGAGTGCGATCCCGCGCAGGGCGGCGAGCGGATGATCTACCTCAACATCGGCGAGCCAGACTTCACCGCGCCCGCGCCGGTGGTGGCCGCGGCCGAGGTGGCGCTCCACGCCGGCCGCACGCAGTACACCTCGGCCATGGGCCTGCCCGAGCTGCGCGAGCGCATCAGCCAGTGGTATGCCACCCGCTGGGGCGTCGACGTGCCGGCGCGCCGCATCGTCATCACCGCGGGCGCGTCGGCGGGGCTGCAACTGGTCTGCCAGGCGCTGTTCGAGGCCGGCGACGAGGTGCTGATGCCCGACCCGAGCTACCCGTGCAACCGCCACTTCGTGGCCGCCACCGGCGCCACGGCGCGGCTGGTGCCCACCACGGCCGCCATGCGGTTCCAGCTCGACGCCGACGCCGTCAATGCCCACTGGACGCCGCAGACCCGCGGCGTGCTGCTGGCCACGCCGTCGAACCCGACCGGCACGTCGATCGCGCCGGCCGAGCTGGCGCGCATCGTCGACGTGGTGCGCTCCAGAGGCGGCGTCGCCATCGTCGACGAGATCTACCAGGGCCTCAGCTACGACCCGGCGTTCGAGCACTGCGCGCTGGCCTTCGGCGACGACATCGTGTCGGTGAACAGCTTCTCCAAGTACTTCGGCATGACCGGCTGGCGCCTGGGCTGGCTGGTGCTGCCCGAGGCGCTGGTCGAGCCGGTGGAACGCCTGGCCCAGAACCTCTACATCTGCGCCAGCTCGATCGCGCAGCATGCCGCCGTGGCCGCGTTCGACGCCGCCAGCCTGGCCGAATGCGAAACCCGCCGGACGGCATTTCGCGAGCGTCGCGATTTCCTGGTTCCGGCCCTGCGCAAACTTGGGCTGGAGGTGCCGGTGGTGCCCGATGGCGCGTTCTACGTGTGGGCCGATTGCAGCGCATTCGCCGGCAACAGCTGGGATTTCGCGATGCAACTGATGCACTCCGCCCACGTGGCGCTGACGCCCGGCAAGGACTTCGGCCCGACGCATGCGGATACTTACTTCAGGCTGTCGTTTGCGACCGCGATGCCGCAATTGCAAGAAACTGTAAGCCGGCTCGCCCGAGAGCTGCACCGCTGATCCTTTCAACCCTGCGGGCAAGCGTGACGCAATCGCCAGACCGGTGATATTTGTGTCATCGTGCAGGGTATGTTCCCGTTATTCGGCCCTTATTACCCGCCCACCATCGGTTAACTTCCGCCCATGCGATGGAATCTCTTCAGGCGCTCCGAATCGCCGGACGCCTCCGACTCAAGCTTCGAAACGACGGTAGTCGATGACGTGGCTGCGGCGCGCATGGGCCAGGGGTCGGCGCCCGAGGGCGTCGTGGCGCCTCCTCCCGCGCCGGTGCTGCCCGGCATCGGCACGGGCATCGAGAGCGAAAGCATCGGCCACGTGGGCCGCTACGCGCTCAAGACCGTGCTGGGCAAGGGGGGCCTGGGCACCGTCTATGCGGCCTGGGATCCGCTGCTCTCGCGCACCGTCGCGCTCAAGACCCTGCACATCGACGCCGACCCGGCCGCGCGCGAGTCGCTCGACGCCCTGTTCCTGAACGAGGCCCGCGCCGCCGCCGGCCTGTCGCACCCGCACATCGTCACGGTGTTCGACGCCGGCCCGTCCGACACGGGCGTCTACATCGCCATGGAGCGCCTGCAGGGCCAGGACCTGCGCCACCTGCTGCTGCAGGGCGTGCGCCCCGGCCCCATCGAGGCGGCCCAGGTGGTGCGCCGCGTGGCCGACGCGCTGGCCTACGCACACCGCAAGGGCGTGGTGCACTGCGACGTGAAGCCGGCCAACATCTTCATGACCGGCCGCATGCACCCCAAGGTGCTCGACTTCGGCATCGCGCGCGTCGCCCATCGCGACGTGCCGGCGCTCGAGGGCGTGGCCGCGGGCTCGCCCTACTACCTGGCGCCCGAGCAGATGGATGGCCGCTCGGTGGATCGCCGCAGCGACGTCTACTCGCTGGGCGTCGTGCTCTACGAGCTGCTGGTGGGCAAGAAGCCGTTCGAGGGCAAGTCGCTCGAGGAGATCATGACCGCCGTCAAGACGGCCGAGGTCATGCCCGCGCACCGCGTGTCGCCCAGGATCCCGCTGGGCCTGTCGGTGATCGCCGGCCGCGCGATGGCGCGCGATCCCGACCAGCGCTACCCGTCGGCCCGCCACCTGTCGATGGAGCTGCGCCACTGGGTCGATTCGGCCGAGGCGCGCGCCCTCCGCAACGAGGCGCGCGGCACTCCCGTGGCCACGTCGCCGGCCCGCCGCATCCTGCGTGTCGCACTGCCGCTGCTGGCCTTCGTGGCCGTCATCGGCGGCCTGGCCTGGCTGAAGTTCGGCACCTCGCCGGCCGACGTCCCCGTGGTGCCGGCGCCCGTCGTCGCGCCCGCGCCGGTGCGCGCGGCCGCGGCCGCGGTCGCGCCGGCCGTGGTCATCGCCCCGGCCGCCGCGGCGGCCGAGGAAGCCGCCGCCGCATCGGTGGCCGCGGCGGCGTCCGCCGCCGCCAGTTCGGCGATGGCCCTGGACACCGGCGCCGGCACCACGCCGGTGGCCAACACGCCCACGCCCACGCCGGTCGCGGCCACGCCGGCAGCCGCCCCCGCGGTGGTCGGCAAGGCGGAGGCCGCGCGCCGCCGCAAGGCCATGGCCATGGCCACCATGACCGAGGGCGTCCCCCTCTCCGCCGTGCTCGCCGAAGGCGTGGTGCAGCTGGCCGTCAGCCCCTGGGGCCAGGTGGAGGTGGACGGCAAGCCCATGGGCATCTCGCCGCCGCTCACCCGCCTGACGCTCACCTCGGGCAACCACACCATCACGGTGCGCAACACCGACTTCCCGGCCTACACCGCCACGGTGACCGTCGACGGCGAGAGCCCGGTCACGCTGCGCCACCGCTTCGGGCCCTGAGTCCCTCCTTCACACCATGCCGACCATGCCCAATCCTGTCCGCCTGACGCAGGCGTTCGCCGCCGCCGCCCTCGTGACGCTGCTGGCCGCGTGCGACACGCTGCCGCAACAGCAGTCGCCGGTGGGCCTTACCGACCTGTCGGAGCGCCCCGCCGAGCGCGCGCTGATGGGCGCGATGCGGGCCTACGACGACGCCGACTACCCGGCCGTCGAGCGCCAGGCCAACGAGGCCATGAAGCTGGGCCTGCGCAGCACCCGCGACGTGGCCACGGCCCACAAGCTGCGCGCCTTCGTCTACTGCACCAGCAACCGCCTGGCCGCCTGCGAGGCCGAGTTTCGCGCCGCCCGCGTGGCCGACCCGGCGTTCGTGCTGAGCAAGGCCGAGGCGGGCCATCCCGTCTGGGGCCCGGTGTACCTCAAGTCGCGCCAGTAGCACCACCGCCGAGCCTGACGCTCGAACGTGGGGGCTCGCGTATGATCGCGACGCCCCATGAATCCTGCTGTTTCCCCCGTTCCCGCCGCCCCCTTCCATCACCCCGTGCGGGTGTACTGGGAAGACACCGACGCCGGCGGCATCGTGTTCTACGCCAACTACCTGAAGTTCTTCGAGCGCGCCCGCACCGAATGGCTTCGCGTGCTCGGCCACGGCCAGCAGGAGATGGTGGACAGCACCGGCTGCATGTTCGTGGTGCAGGAGACCCGCGTGCGCTACCGCAGCCCGGCCCGGCTCGACGACCTGCTCACCATCACCGTCGACGTGCGCGAGCGCGGCCGGGCCAGCCTGCGGATCGCGCAGCAGGCCTGGTGCGGCGACCGGCTGCTCGCCGAAGGCGAGATCCGCATCGGCTGCGTCGAACGCGCCACCATGAAACCCCACCGCATCCCCGGCCCCATCTTCGAGGCGATTGAATGAACCAGGATCTCTCCATCATCGAACTGGTGCTGCACGCGAGCATCGTCGTCAAGATCGTCATCGCGGGGCTGCTGCTGATGTCGCTGTTCAGCTGGGGGCTGATCTTTTCCAAACTCGGCTCGCTGGGCAAGATCAAGCGCCGCAACGAGACCTTCGAGGCCGACTTCTGGAGCGGCAAGAGCCTCACCGACCTGTACGCCCAGGCGTCGAACCAGGCCGAGACCGGGCCGCTCGAGCGGCTGTTCTCCAGCGGCATGCGCGAGTTCATGAAGCTGCGCGATCGCCGGCTCGACACCGGGGCGCAGCTCGATGGCGCGCGCCGTGCCATGAAGGCCAGCCTGCAGCGCGAGCTCGACGCCATCGAGGGCAACCTCGGCTTCCTGGCCTCGGTGGGCTCGGTGAGCCCGTACGTGGGCCTGTTCGGCACGGTGTGGGGCATCATGAACGCGTTCGTCGGCCTGTCCAACATGACGCAGGTGACCCTGGCCACGGTGGCGCCGGGCCTCGCCGAGGCGCTGGTGGCCACGGCCATCGGCCTGTTCTCGGCGATCCCCGCGGTGGTGGCCTACAACCGCTTCTCGCGCGACATCGACCGCATCGCCACCTCGCTCGACAGCTTCGCCGACGAGTTCTCCAACATCCTCCAACGCAACGCCACCGCGCCCCAGGCCGCTGGCGCTGCGCGGTAGACCGCCATGGTCGGCGTCGTCTCCCGCGGCCGCGGCCGCCGCGCGATCAGCGAGATCAACATGGTGCCGTTCATCGACGTCATGCTGGTGCTGCTGATCATCTTCATGGTCAGCGCGCCGCTGATCACCACCGGCGTGGTCGACCTGCCGTCGATGGGCAAGGCCAAGCAGCGCCCGCCGTCGGTCATCGAGGTGATCGTGGGCGCCGACGAGGCCATCAGGATCCGCATGGACAAGGCCGACCCCGAGCCGGTCACCATTCCCACGCTGGCCGCCCGCGTGAACGCGCTGCAGGGCGGCCGCGCCGACGTGCCGGTGATCATCGCGGGCGAGAAGACGGTGCGCTACGAGAGCATCGTGAAGGTGATGGACACGCTGCAAAGGGCGGGCGTCCAGCGCGTGGGCCTGGCCGTCAAGCAGGTCGGATAGCACTGCAGGCATGAGCAGCATCCTGGCTCCCCGCCCCGACGACCGTCCGCCTCGCGAGGAGGACTGGAGCACCGGCGTCACCATCTCGATCGTCGCGCACGCGACGCTGATCGGGGCGTTGGTGTGGGGCCTGCACTGGCGCAGCTCGGAGGTGGTGGTGGCCACGACGGCCGAGCTGTGGTCGGCCATTCCCGACACCGCCGCTCCGCCGCCGGTCGTCGCCCCTCCGCCGCCCGTGGAGACGCCGCCGCCGCCGCCGCCGCCGGCCGTGGAGACGCCCAAGCCGCCGGACATCGTGGTCGAGCAGATCAAGGAAAAGAAGCCGCCCAAGGCACCACCGCCGCCGCCGCCGCCGCCGAAGCCGGCGCCCCCGCCGCCCAAGCCAGTCCCGGTACCGCCGCCGCCGGCGCCGGCGCCGCCCAAGATGGACGCGAAGGCGATGCAGAAGCTGCACGACGACAACGTGAAGCGGATGCTGGGGCAGATGGACGCGCCGGCGAACGCCACCGGCACGGGGGCCCGCAATACCGGGCCGTCGGCGGGCTACCCGGGCCGCATCATCGCGCGCCTGAAGCCGAACGCGAACCTGATCGACCCCGTGCCGGGCAATCCGGAGGCGGTGGTGCAGATCCGCTGCGCGCCGGACGGCACCATCATCAGCCGCAGGATCACCAAGTCCAGCGGCTCGGCGGTGTGGGACGCCGCCGTGCTGCGCGCCATCGACAAGACCGGCGTGCTACCGCGCGACACCGACGGCCGGATACCGGATCCGATCGAGCTGTCCTGGAGTCCGCAGGACTAGGCCTACTTCTTCGCCGGAGCGGTCGTGGATCCGCCCAGCTTGTCGCAAGTGCCCTTGGCGACATAGTTCCAGTCGGTCGGCGCCTTGTCGGCCTTGGCCTGGCCCGCGCACGAATGCGAGCCGTCGGTGGCCGCGCAATCGTTGGCGCCGGCCTTGGCCACGCCGAAGCACTTCTCCTGCGGCGGCTTGGCGGCATCGGCGGCCTGCGCCTGCCCGACGGCGAATGCCAGGGCGGTGGCGAGCGTGGACGTGGCGATGAGTGTCTTGTTCATGGAAGGCATCCTTTCGTCGGTGGTGCAAAAGCGCGTAGTGTGCACCCTTTCGACGCCGCGGCATCGGACCGGCGCCGCGTCCAGACCTCCCCACAAAGAGGGCGTTGCCGCCGCGTGTCGTCACTCGCACAATCGAATGGACACGAACCAGGGAGACAGCGCTTGCCAGGCGAAACCGTCCCATCGATCGCCGACCTCGAAGCGCAGCGGTCGCTCGATACCCCCCGGGGCGGCGACCCGGGCGCGGCGTGGCTGGACGACCAGGTCCGCGTCGTGCTCGCCATCGACGGCCTGCAGCGCGAGGTACTCGAATCGATCGCGCTGGGCCGGCCGCTACGCTCGGTGCTCGACCTGCTCTGCCGCCGCGTGGAGGCGCTCGCACCCGAGGTCGCGTGCTCGGTGCTGCTGGTGGAGAAGAACGGCACCGTCACGCCCGTGGCCGGGCCCAGCCTGCCGCCGGCCTACGTCGACGCGCTGCACGGCGCTCCCATCGGCCCGCGCGCGGGCTCGTGCGGCACCGCCGCCTGGCGGCGCGAGCCGGTGGAGGTCACCGACATCGCCACCGACCCGCTGTGGGCCGACTACCGCAGCCTGCTGCACCTGCTGGGCGACATGGCCGCGTGCTGGTCGACGCCCATCATCGCGGGCAACGGCGAGGTGGTGGCCACGTTCGCGCTGTACTACCGCACGCCGCGCTCGGCCCCGCCCTTCCACCGCCGCATGGTGGAGGCCTGCGTGCCGCTGTGCCGCGTGGCGCTGCAGCACGAGGCCAACCGGACCGAGATCGAGCGCCTGGCCTACTTCGACCCGCTGACGGGACTGCCCAACCGCCGGCTTTTCAGCGACCGCGCGCGCCAGGCGCTTCAGATGGCCGCGCGCATGCAGGCGCCGGGCGCGCTGCTGCTGTTCGACATCGACCGCTTCAAGACCACCAACGACTCGCTGGGCCATGCCGCCGGCGACGAGGTGCTGCGCGAGACCGGGCGCCGTCTGCAGGCCCAGATCGGCGACAGCGCCACCGTGGCGCGGCTGGGAGGCGACGAGTTCGCGGCCGTGCTGCCGCGCTGCAGCCCGGTGGAGGCCATGCACGCCGCCGAGCGCCTGCGCCACGCGCTGGCCGTGCCGCTGCGCATCGCCGGCATGCAGATCGAGGTGTCGTCCAGCATCGGCATCGCGCTGTTTCCGCAGGACGGCGTCGAGCTCGACGGGCTGCTGAAGAACGCCGAGATGGCGATGTACGAGGTCAAGCGTGCCGGACGCGGCGCCTCGCGTTTCTTCACCAGCATGATGAACGACGTGGTGGCACAACGCATGCAGATGGAGAGCGCGCTGCGGCAGGCGCTGGCCGCGGGCGGCCTGGCGCTGCACTTCCAGCCCAAGATGCACCTGGACGGCACCGGCTGCGCCGGCGTCGAGGCGCTGGTGCGCTGGACCGACCCGGTGCTCGGGTCGGTGCCGCCCGATCGCTTCATCGCGCTGGCCGAGGAGTGCGGGCTGATCGGCGCGATCGACGCCTGGGTGCTGGAGACAGCCTGCGCGCAGCTCGCCGCCTGGCGGCGCGACGGCGTGCCGGTGCCGAGCATGTCGGTCAACGTGTCGCCGCTGCGCTTCCATTCCGACGACGTGCCGGCCCACGTGCGACACCTGCTGGTGCTGCACGACCTCAGGCCTTGCGCGTTGATGCTGGAGGTGACCGAGCGCGTGATGCTCAGCGACGACGAGCGCACGCGCGTCGACCTGCGCACGCTGCACGAGATGGGCGTGCGGCTGTCGGTGGACGACTTCGGCACCGGCTACTCGAGCCTGGGCTATCTCAAGCGCCTGCCGGTGAGCGAGCTGAAGCTCGACAAGAGCTTCGTGAGCGACCTCGAGGCCGAGTCCAGCGATCGTGCGCTGGCCGCCGCGGTGATCGGCATCGGCGCCGCGCTGGGCCTGCAGGTGGTCGCGGAGGGCGTGGAGACGCCGGGCCAGCGCGACCTGCTGGCGCGCGCCGGCTGCGACATGGCCCAGGGCTTTCTCTACACGCGCGCCCTGCCCGCCGCCGAGCTGGTGGCGTGGCTCGAGCGCGACCGCGCCGGCTGGAAGGTGCGGCGCGCCGAGCTGCTGCAAGGCGCTCCGCGAGCCGCCTGAGGCGCTCGGCGGGACGCCGACGCGACCGCCGCGTCGGCGATACTCGCCACTGCGCCGCACCCGGCGCGCCCGCACGAGCCCCCCCATGTCCACCGACTTCGCCCAGCAACTCGAGACGCTCCAGCCGCAGTTGCTGCGCTTCGCGCGCACCCAACTGCGCAACGAGGCCTGGGCCGAGGACGCCGTGTCCGAGACCGTGGTGGCCGCGCTCGAGAAGCCGCAGTCCTTCTCCGGGCAGTCGCAGCTGAAGACCTGGCTGGTGGGCATCCTCAAGCACAAGGTGATCGACCAGCTGCGCCGCCACAAGCGCGAGGCCACGGTGCTCACCACCGACGACAACGAGGACCTGGACGACCTGCTGTTCGCCCCCGATGGCCACTGGCGCGAGATGCCGGCCGACTGGGGCAACCCCGACGACGTGCTGCGCCAGCGTCAGTTCTTCGACGTGATGCAGACCTGCCTGGACGTGCTGCCGCCAACGCAGGCCCGCGTCTTCATGATGCGGGAATGGCTGGAGCTGTCGTCGGACGAGGTGTGTAAGGAATTGACCATTACCACGACGAACCTGTGGGTGCTTCTGCACCGTGCCCGGTTGCGCCTGCGTGAATGCCTGCAAGCCGGCTGGTTCGACGCCCGTCCCACGCCTGTTCCCGCCCGATGAGCCTGTTCTACCGAAACTGCCGCGAAGTGACCCGCCTGGTGCTAGAGCGCGAGAACCGGGCGCTGACGCTCGTCGAGCGCGTGGCGGTGCGCTTCCACCTGGGCATCTGCCTGGTGTGCACGCGCTTCACGGGCCAGGTGCGGCTGATGAACCAGGCCATGGCGCAGTGGAAGAACTACGCCGAGCAGGACGAGCTGGAACGCTGAACCGTCATCCTGCGCGCAGACGCAGGATCCACGTGTGCCGCGAAGGTGGATCCTGCGACTGCGCGCAGGATGACAAGGTTGGCGCGAACTAGTCCTCGATCACCCCGTTGTTCCGGGCTTCCAAGCCCGCCACCGCGTCTAGTATCGAAACGCCCCCACCCGTCGATGGGGATGTGGACTCATCCGCCCGATACCTCATGTCCGATCTATCGCTGCCCCCCCTGAACATGCCGACGGACCTCCGGTCCGCCGATCGTGGCACGGCCGAGCCGTCGCACTGGGCCATGCCGCCCGCCGCGAACGCGGGCACCGCGTGGCCGCTCGGCACGAGCGAGCCCTGCGCCATCCTCGGGCTGAACGACAAGAGCTTCAACGCTCGCCTGGCGCAATTCGACTCGTCCACGGGCGTGGCCACGGTCTTCGTGCCGCCGGCGCGTTCGCCGATGGCGGTGCGCTTCGGCCAGTTCCAACGCCTCACCCTCACCGAGCCGGAGATGCCGTCGAGCAACGGCGTCAACGCCGCGCCCGGCTGGGCCGACCGCGTTCCCGGCGACACCGAGTTCCAGGTGCAGCTCAACAACGGCAAGTCGCACACGGGCCGCACGATCGGCCACGTGGAGAACGAGCAGGGCCTGTTCCTGTTCCCGCCGGTGGGCGACGGCGGCCTGGTGCAGCGCGCCTTCTATCCACGCAGCGCCTATCGTCGGGTCGACTTCGGGCCGCGCCTGGGCGACGTGCTGGTCAGCCAGCACACCCTGTCGCCGCAGCAGCTGAAGGACGCGCTGGGCGAACAGCAGCGCATCCGCAACCTCAAGCTCGGCGAGATGCTCGTCGAGGTCAGCCTGATCACGCAGCCGCAGCTGGCGCAGGCGCTCGAGTTGCAATCGCGCACGCCGATGCTGCGCCTGGGCGAGGCGCTGATCTCGCTGCGCATCCTGTCGCCCGAAGACCTGTCCCAGGCCCTGCGCAGCCAGACCCGCAACCGCAACCTGCCGCTGGGCGAGCTGCTGGTCAACCATGGCGTGATCTCGCGCGAGGAGCTGCGCGAGGCCCTGGAGATCAAGCGCTCGAAGCTGCCCGACGACGCGCCGTCGCTGCCGATGATCGACCCGCTGGTGTTCCCCACCACCGCGTCGCCGCCGCAGATCACCGCGGCGCTGGCCGAACACGAGAAGCAGGCCAAGCAACGTCCCGGCGACGTGCTGCTGAGCGACCACGTGACCACGCCCGAGCAGCTGCACGCGGCCATCGAGTCGCAGGGGCGCATGCCCATGGTGCGCATCGGCGAGGCGCTGATCGCGCTCGGCTACATCACCGAGGCCCAGCTGGCCCAGGCGCTCACCAGCCAGGGCAAGGACCGCAAGGTGCCGCTGGGCGAGCTGCTGGTGCGCGAAGGCCTGATCACGCGCGTCAACCTGCAGACGGCCCTGGCCCGCAAGATGGGTTATCCGCAGGTCGACGTCCAGGTGTTCCCGATCGACCTCGAGGCGCTGCGCAAGTTGCCCGAGACGGCCGCGCTGCGGCTGGAGATGCTGCCGCTGTGCATGATGAACGGCAAGGTGGTCGTGGCCACCGAGGATCCGTCGCGCCGCGACCGCATCGACGAGGCCGAGTTCCTCACGCAGTCCAAGGTCGTGCCGGTGTTGCCGTCGATGGCCAACCTGGTCGACCAGATTCCCCTGATGTATCGCCGGGCCGGCCTCGACGAGATGTCGCTGGACTTCAACGCGGCGCCCGCCGTCGAGAACCAGCACACCGACACGCTGCTGGCCGCGCTGGAACTGCCGTCCGAGAGCGTCGGCGGCGCCTCCAGCGACGACAACGACGGCGCGGTGGAGCAGTCGGACAGCTCGCTCGTGCGGCTGATCAATTCGATGATCGTGGAAGCCCACGCGCAGGGCGTCTCCGACATCCACATCGAGACCCGGCCCGGCCGCGAGAAGGTGAAGGTGCGCTTCCGCGTGGACGGCCTGCTGCGCCCGTACCTCGAGCTGCCGCACACCTATCGCCAGGCGCTGGTGGCGCGCCTGAAGATCATGTGCGACCTCGACATCTCGGAGCGCCGCCGCCCGCAGGACGGCAAGATCAACTTCGCGCGCTTCGTGGCCAGCTGCCCGATCGAGCTGCGCGTGGCGATGATCCCGACGGCCAACGGCCTGGAGGACGCCGTGCTGCGTATCCTGGCCTCGGCCAAGCCGTTGCCGCTCGATTCGCTGGGCATGTCGCCGCACAACCTCGCGCACCTGAAGAAGGCCGTGGAGCGTCCGTACGGCATGGTGCTGTGCGTGGGCCCCACCGGCTCCGGCAAGACCACCACGCTGCACTCGGCGCTCAGCTTCATCAACACCCCCGAGCGCAAGATCTGGACGGCCGAGGATCCGGTGGAAATCACCCAGGCCGGCCTGCGCCAGGTGCAGGTCAACCCGAAGATCGACTGGACCTTCGCCAAGGCGCTGCGCGCCTTCCTGCGGGCCGATCCGGACGTGATCATGGTGGGCGAGATCCGCGACAACGAGACCGCGCAGATCGCCGTCGAATCGTCGCTGACGGGCCACCTGGTGCTCTCCACGCTGCACACCAACAGCGCGCCCGAGACCATCACCCGCCTGCTCGACATGGGCATGGATCCGTTCAACTTCGCCGACGCGCTGCTGGCCGTGCTGGCACAGCGCCTGGTGCGCCGCATCTGCAGCGGCTGCAAGACCTCGACGCCCGCCACCGACGAGCAGATCGACGAGCTTCTCAACGATTCGTTGCACATCTGGGGCGACCACCCACTGGCGCCCACGCGCGAGGCGACGCTGGCCGACTGGACCAGCCGCTACGCCGTCGACGGCCGCCTGATGTTCTTCCGCGGCACCGGCTGCGCCAAGTGCGGCAACAGCGGCGTGAAGGGCCGCGCCGGCGTGCACGAGCTGCTCACGGTGAGCAAGGGCGTGCGCAGCCTGATCCAGCAAGGCGCGCGCTCCGAGCAGATCCAGCACCACGCCATGGGCGAGGGCATGCGCACGCTGCGCCAGGACGGCATCGAGAAGGTACTGGCGGGCGTCACCACCATCGAGGAAGTCAGGGCGACTTCAAACAACTGACGGCCAGGGGTCTGGCCCCGAACGGGGCCAGACCCCTTCTACTTCCACATTCCCGAAGCAGCGGTCGACGGCGTCGCCGCGCTCTTCGTCGGCGCGGCTGGCACGACCTGGGTCGTGACCGTGGTGGTGCTGGTGGTGGTGACGGTGGATCCCGGCGGCGCGGTCTGGACGGCGGCGGCGTTGGCGGCCTTGGCCTCGGCCAGGCCGTTGGCGGCGGCCACGGCCGCCGGCGAGGCGACGTTCGGTGCGAGGGAGCCCGCGTTCGTGCCGGCCTTCTGCATGGCCTGCACGGCGATGCGCTGCTCGTCTTCCTGGCAGTTGTCGACCAGGCGGTGATGTTCCTTCTGGTTCATCAGCATCGACTTCATCGGGATCTGGATCCACACGACGGCGCCGGCGGTGTCGACCAGGCGGATCGCGCCGGTGGTGGTCTCCTCGGGCACCATCACGTAGGTCCTGTGGTCGTAGGTGACCTTGAAGTTGCCCGTGTGGCCCACGATCTTCTCGACGTTGACCTTCTCCTTGAACTCGCAGTCGGCCACGCCGGTGAGCACGCGATCGGCGATCGACAGCTGGCCCGGGTTAAGGTCGTCGTTGATGGCGGCGACGGGCTCGGCCTTGGCGGCGGGCTTCTTTGCCGCGACCTTCCTGGCCGGCGTGGCGGTCTGGGCCAGAGCGGAGGTGCAGGCCAGCGTGGAAAGTGCGGCGAAGGCGGCAACGGCGGTCAGGGTGCGGAACATCGGGCGGAGTCTCCGGAATGGGGCGGTTCCGGATTGTCGGCGATGCGTCCCCGGCGACTACAGACTCAGTTGTGACCCCGTGTTTCGTGCCCGCGGAGTGCCAACTGCGTCACGAAACGTGCGGCCTCAACGACCGAACCAGCGCAATCGGGCCTCGGCCGGCAGCTGCGAATGCCCGCCCGCCGACGTGCGGTGCGCGCGCTCGATCAGGTGCCAGAAGTAGCGGTAGCTCGCGCGATCGTGCAGGTGCTCGCGCCCGCCATGCCGATGGCGGATCGGCCCCCAGTCGGCGGCCTGCGCGGCCAGGATCACCTCCACGGCCAGGTCGACCTCGGCCGCCGTCGGCGCGAAGGTGTCGACGATCACGCGCACCTGGTCCGGATGAATGCTCCACATGCGCGTGTAGCCGAACTCGCGGCACGCGCGCTCGACGGCGCGCTGCAGCAGGCGCGTGTCCTTGAACTCGGTCACCACGCAGTGCGACGGCGTCTTCGCGTGGCCGTGGCAGGCGGCGGCGATGGCGAGCTTGGCGCGCACCACCAGCGGATGCGTGAACTGGCCCTCGGCGCCCATCGCCGACTGCGGGATCGCCCCGCGATGCGCGGAGACGAAGTCCATCAGCCCGAACGACAGCGACTCGACGCGCGGATGCGCCGCCAGCAGCTCGACGTCGCGCAGCGCGCCGTGCGTCTCCACCAGCGTGTGCAGCGGCACCTCGCGCGCGAGCCCGGCCGCGCGGGACGCGAGGTCGACCGCGTGCACCGCGGCCTCGAAGTCGGCCGCGTCGCGCGGCTTGGGAATCATCAGGTAGGCCAGGCGCTCGCCGGCGTCGCGCAGCAGCACCTCCAGCATGCGTTCGAAGGCCGGATGACCGTGCGGCACGATGCGCGCGCCCACGCGGTCGAACCGGTTGGCCGGCGACTGCACCAGCTCGGCGATGAGGTGCGCGTGCTCCACCTCGCCGCCCACCGGCGCGCCGTCCTCGCCGTCGAGCGTGACGTCGAAGACCGGGCCCAGCTCGGCCTGCAGGGCCAGGCTCTTGCGCATGCGCGGCTCGATGCCCGAATAGTGGTCGCAGACCGGGAGCGCGGTGGTGGGGTCGCCGTCCTCGAACAGGACGTCGCGGGGATGCGGGACGGTGGTCATCTCGACAAGGCTTCCAGAAACGAGAAACGCGCGGACGAAGCCGCGCGTTCAGGTTAGCTCGCTCGCGGCCCCTCGGGGGCTGTCCGCGGTATTCCGCGGACCGGGGCCGTCATCTCACAGCAGGTGGGCGACGCCCGCTTGCTCGTCCGTCAGCTCCTTGAGCGTCTTGTCGATGCGCTCCTGGCTGAACTCGTCGATGGCCAGGCCTTCGACGATCTTGTACTTGCCGTTCTCGGTGGTGACCGGGAAGCCGAACATCACGTCCTTGGGGATGCCGTATTCGCCGTTGGACGGCACGCCCATGGTGACCCACTTGCCTTGCGAGCCCAGGGCCCAGTCGCGCATGTGGTCGATGGCGGCGTTGGCGGCCGAGGCGGCCGACGAGACGCCGCGCGCCTCGATGATGGCGGCGCCGCGCTTGCCGACGGTCGGCAGGAAGGTGTCGGCGTTCCAGACCTGGTCGTTGATCAGGTCCTTCACGGCCTTGCCGCCGACGGTGGCGAAGCGGTAGTCGGCGTACATGGTGGGCGAGTGGTTGCCCCACACCGTCAGCTTCTCGATGTCGCCGACCTTGGTGCCGGTCTTCTGCGCAACCTGGGTCAGCGCGCGGTTGTGGTCCAGGCGCAGCATGGCGGTGAAGTTTTCGCGCGGCAGGCTCGGGGCGCTCTTCATCGCGATCCAGGCGTTGGTGTTGGCGGGGTTGCCCACCACGAGCACCTTGACGTCGCGCGACGCGACCTTGTCGAGCGCCTTGCCTTGCGCCGTGAAGATCTGGGCGTTGGCGGCGAGCAGGTCGGCGCGTTCCATGCCGGGGCCGCGCGGGCGGGCGCCGACGAGCAGGGCGTAGTCGGTGTCCTTGAACGCGGTCATCGGGTCGCCATGGGCCTCGATGCCGGCCACCAGCGGGAACGCGCAGTCGTCGAGTTCCATGATGACGCCCTTG
>JBBQYL010000034.1:0-32183 GCA_038208735.1 Burkholderiales bacterium | reverse complement strand
ATCCAGGTGATGGAGTTGCCGGTGCACATGGAGGGCTCGCGCGCGATCGCGACGCTGGGCGTCAACGGTACGCAGATTCCGATGATGGTGGACAGTGGCGCGTTCTTCAGCGTCCTCACGCGGGCCTCGGCCGAGCAACTGGGATTGCGCCTCGATCGTCTGCCCGACGGAATCAGGATAGAGGGCCTGGCGGGCAACATGGTGAATCCGCGCAAGACCCGGGTGAAGACGGTGCAGTTGCAGGGCGCCGAACTCCACGACATCGAGTTCCTGGTCGGCGGCAACGATTCGGGCCTGGGCGCCATGGGGATCATCGGCCGCAACATTCTCGGCGTGCTCGACATCGAATACGACCTGGCTCACGGCATGGTCCGATTGGTCAAGCCGAGCGACGGGTGCGACAAGGCCAACATGGCGTACTGGGCAGACGAGCAGCCGGTCTCCCAGGTCGAGTTGCTGCCCAGCCGCTTCGATGTGCGGCCGTCCATCCGAGCCAAGGTGCAGCTGAACGGCCACGAGGTGACCGCGATGTTCGACACCGGGGCTGGCACTCTCGTATCGCTGGAGGCCGCGCACAAGGCCGGACTCAAGGACGCCGACCTGCGGGACCGCTCGGTGGGCTACGGGATCGGCGAGGGCCACTTCAAGGCGTGGACCGGCGACTTCGGCAGCGTCGCGCTGGGCGGCGAGACGGTGCTCCACAACCGCCTCGGCGTGAGCGACTTCGACGCTCGCGACTTCGACATGCTGATGGGCATCGACTTCTTCCTGTCGCACCGCATCTACGTCTCGATGGACCGTTCGCGGATGTTCTTCACCTACAACGGCGGCCCGGTATTCGCACGCAACGTCGAGGCCCCTGCCGACCCGGCCTCCGCGCCCGCCTCGCAGCCGGTCGACGCGCTTTCGGCCGCGGACCTGTACCGGCGCGGCACGGCCTCGCTGGCCCGCAAGGACGACGCATCGGCGCTGGCCGACCTCGATCGGGCCTGCGCGCTGGAGCCCGGCAACGCCCGGTTCCACCTTGCCCGAGCCGAGGCGAACGCGAAGCTGAAGAACCGGGCCCGGTCGATGGCGGACCTCGACACCGCGCTCGCGCTCGATCCCAAGCTCGACGACGCCCGCCTGATACGCGCGCTCTCGAGGGCCCGCGACGCCGACCCCGCCCCGGCGCTGCAGGACCTCGGCGTCCTGGACGACAGCCTGCCCGCGCAATCGAACATGCGGCGGGCACTCGCCGAAGCCTACGACGGCCTCCACGCCTCGGTTCCATCCGTCAAGCAATGGACGCTGTGGATCGATCACCATCGCGACGATATGCGGCTGCCCGCCGCCTACAACAGCCGCTGCTGGGCCCGGGTGGAGGCCAACATCGAGCTGGACAAGGCGATGGCCGACTGCGACGAGGCCATCGACGGCGAATCGGACGACGCCAGCTTCCGCGACAGCCGCGGCTGGGTGCAGCTGCGGCTGAGCCAGCCGGCGAAGGCCAGGGTCGATTTCGATCGGGCCCTCAAGCTCAAGCCGACCTCGGCGTTCTCGCTGTATGGGCGCGCGCTGGCCCGCATGAAGCTGGGCGAGACGGCCGCGGCGGAGGCCGATTTCGCGGCCGCCCGCAAGGTGGAGCCGACGATCGACGCGAAGGTGAAGGACGACGGCCTGGAGGTCGCGCCCTGAAGAAGGGGCCTCGCCCCTGTCGACGCGTCAACCGCGCTTCAAGGCCGCGCTGCGCCGCGGCGTGCCGACCGCCTGCTCTTCGGCCTCGTTGGACTGTTCCACCCACTGCAACGCGTCGATGTAGCCCACGAAGTGCTCCAGGTATTCGGGCGACAGGTCGCGCATCAGCACGAGCGAGCGATGCACCAGGTGCTGCGAGTTCAGCGGACCGGCGTTGTCCGGCAACGTGGCGCGCGACTGCGCGAGGCGCTGGTCGGCGCTGAGACGTGACCACGTGCGCTTGAAGAACTCCAGCGTGCGGGCCGCGGGCGCGGAGCCCATCGCGGGCCTGTCGGCCGCCGCGGTCATCGTCGCCGGCGCGATGGCGCCCAGCACCGGATGCGGCTTGCGGCGCGCCACGTCGTCCACGAGCTGGCCCAGCAGCCCGCGCTTCGGGCGCGCGTCGGCCTCGGCCGCGGTGGCGTTCGTCGGCACCTCAGGCATGCGGCGCACTGGCCGGCGCGGCCACGCTCGCGCGACTGGGCCGCGGCGTGGGCGCCATCTCCACGCGGCGGTTCCTGGAGCGGCCGTCGGCGTCGGCGTTGTCGGCCACCGGCTGCTGCGCGCCGAAGGCGGCGGCGAAGATGTCGGCGGACGGTATGCCGTCGTCGATCAGCGAGCGCGTGACCGTCAGCGAGCGCTGGGCGGACAGCTCCCAGTTGTCGGCGAACTGGTGGTTGCCGCCGCGCACCTGGCGATCGTCGGTGAAGCCGCTGACCATCAGGATCTCGTCGCGCGCCTTCAGGTAGGTGGCGATCGGGCCGGCCAGCGTCTTCAGCAGCGCGCGACCATCGGGCTGGAGCTCGGCGGAGTTGAACGCGAACAGCACGGCGCCGTTGATGTCGATGCGCCCGTGGTCGATGGTGACGCGACCGGCGGCCAGCGGCACGGCCAGCGCGCGCTCCAGCTCGGCGCGCCGCTGCTGCTCCAGCTGATGTTGCCTGATCTCGTCCTGCAGCCGCGTCACCAGTTCCAACTGCGACGCGAGCGCGAACAGCAGGATCAGCACGAACGCGCCCAGCAGGCCCGCCATCAGGTCGCCGAAGACGGCCCAGACGGGGGTCGCCGCGTCCACGCCGCCATCGTCGATCTCGTCGGCGATCACGCCAGCGCCTCCGCCGCCTGGCGCCCGGCCAGGCGCTGCAGGTCCTCGATGATCTGCTTCTGCGACAGGATGCTCAGGTCGATCACCTCGCGAGCCTGCGCCACGTAGTAGGCCAGCTGCTCGTCGCTGCGCGCCATCTGCGCGTTGAGCGCGCCGTCGATGCGTTCCAGGTGCGCGCCCATGCGGTCGTTCGACTCGGTGAACAGCTGCACCGCCGCGCCGAAGGCCTCGCCCAGGCTGGCCACGTGCGCCGCGCCGCCGCCCACCTGCGCGGCCACGTCGGCCAGCTTGCCGGCGTCGGCCTGCACCTGGTCGTTGAAGCGCGCGCCCACGCGCTCGAGCACCTCGGCCGACGACGTGACCAGCGCGTCGATGGCGCCGCGCTGCTCGCTCGCCGCCTGGTTGACGCCGTCCAGCAACGTGCCCAGCGTGTCGAGGATGCGAGCGCGTTCGTCCAGCATCGTGTTGTCGCGCGCCATGCTGTCGGACAGCTTCTGGCGCAGCTCGGAGATGACCTCCGCCGCGGCGCGCGGCGCCTCGGACGCGGCCTGCACCAGGCGGCCGATCTCGGCGATGGTGGCGCGCGCCTGGGTCTCGGCCTGCACGGTGATGTCGCGCGCGGTGCGCTCCATCGTCTCCACCACGCGTTGCTGCTGCTCGAGCGACTGCGCGCCGGCCCGCTGCCACTGCTGGCGCACCGACTCGGCCATCGCCTCCAGCGAGCGGGCCATGGCGTCGACGCGTTGCTGGTCGCGCGCGGCGGATGTCGACTGCAGTTCGGCGTGGGCCTGCTGCACGGTGCCCAGCAGCGACGCCGAATGGCGCTCGAAGGTGGCGGCCGCGGTGGCCGCCTGCGCGCCCGAAGCGTCCAGCAGCGCGGCCGAACGTGCGTCGAAGGTCTGCGCGAAGCGCTCGTGCGACGCGGACAGCGTGGCGGCGAGCTCGTCGCCCGCGCGCGCGTGACGCGCCAGCAAGGCCTGCCAGGATTCGGCCACCGTGGCCGTGCTCGCCTCGAAGCGCGTGGACAGTTGGTCGAGCTGGCCCTGCATGGTGCCGGCGAGCGCGGCGTGGAGCGCGCCGGTCTCGCGCGCGATGCCGGCCAGCGTGGCCTCGGCCACCGGGCGGATGGTGTCGCCGGCGATGCGCGCGCTTTCGGTCAGGCTCGCCTGCAGCGTGCGGTCGACCGACGCCGCGAGGCCCGCGTAGGCCGCCTCGGCCTGGCGCTGGAAGCGCTCCTGGCTGGCCAGCAGGCGCTCACCGGAGGCCGCGGACTGCGTGGCCAGCGTGTCCATCAACGACTTCAGGGCGTCCACCAGCGCCGGCATCAGGTCGGCCTGGCGTTGCAGCAGCACCAGCGAGGCCTCGCGCTGGTGCGCCATCGAGAACGGGCGCAGGGTGGTGGCGATGCGGGCATCCAGGCCCTGGGCCACGGCCAGGCGTTCGCGTCGAGCGAGCGCGGACAGCAGGCCCAGCGCGGCCGACGTGGCCACGCCCGCCACCGAGGTGCCGAAGGCCAGGCCCAGGCCCTTCACCGGCGCGATGAGCGAGTTGCGCACGGCCACGAGGTCGGTGGCCGTCTCCAGCGCGGCACCGGTGCCACGCAGCGTGAGGATCATGCCCAGGAACGTGCCCAGCATGCCCAGCAGCACCAGCAGGCCGGCCAGCGTCGGCGCAAGCGCCGGGCCCGGCAGGCCCACGGGCTCGCCCTCGATGCGGCGGCGCACGCTGTTGACCAGCGACGCGGGCACGCGGGCGAGGAACGCGCGCGGGCTGTCCAGAGTCTCGGGCAGTTCGGCGACGGCCTGCGCGAGCGCATCGGTGGCGCCGCGAAAGCGCCGCAACTCCAGCACGCCGGCCACGTACAACGCGCCGATGAGCACAGTGATGGCGAGCGCCAGCGGATTGGTGAGCACGTAGCCGGCGCCGACCCAGGCGACGACGGCCAGGCCCGCGATGAAGGCGGCGTGACGGGGAATTTGATTCATGGGCGATCGTTGTTCGACTGGCGACAGGCTTCGAGCAGGCCTTCGACGGGTTGCAGGCGGAGATCGAGTTCGGCGAGCAACAGGCTGCGCATCTCGTCCCGGAACCGATCCAGCCACGGCCCGGGCCGGGGAGGCGTGTCGGGCGACGCGGCCCGCAGTTGCTCGAAGCGCGGCTCCAGGCGCGCGCCGACGCTGGCCAGCAGCGCGCGCTCCTGCGCGCCCACCACCTGCTCCATCACCGTGTCCAGTTGGGCCAGCTTGGCCAGCGCCGACGAGCGGTCGGCCAGCGTGGAACGCAGCCGGCGGCGCAGCGGCACGATCTGCGTCTCCATCGCCAGCTGGCACTTGGTGTAGCGCTGGCGGTAGGTGGCGAAGTCGACCGCCACCTCGACGGACGTCGTCGCGCCCGCCAGCGGTCGGCCGAGGCGGCGCGGCGGCGCGCCCCCGTCGGGCGCCTCCGCGATCGTGCGCGCCAGCGCGCCTCGCACGCGCGCCAGCTCGCGCTCGTCCGCGGCGAGCGCGCCGCGCCCGCCGAAGCCGGGCACGTCCGGGCGCGACGAGGCGTCGCTCAGCGCTGCCGAGAGCGAAAACGCATGAGTCCAGTCGAACCAGTGGGCGAGGCGCTGCGCGAAGTCGTCGGGCGCGGCCGGGGCCTGGAGCGGGTTCAGGACCGCGAGGGTGCGGATGAACGTCGAACCGGTGAGAGGGGGGCGGCGCGCCGCGCGCGCCAAGCTGCCAGACACTGTCGCAATGGGAAAAATGGCGGAGTCTACTCGCCTTCGGGCCGGCGCCGGCGGCGGCGTTTGTGGTACGCGCGGCGCCCCTCCCCTGCCGTCGAGCAGGCCTCTTGTGGCGCTACTGCGGCGGAATCCCCTGGGCCGGGTTGAACACCCGCTGCGGGTCGACCGCGGCCTTCACCTGAACCAGGCGCGCGTAGTTGGCGCCGTAATAGGCCTGCTGCCAGTCGGCCAGCGCCGGGTCGAGGTAGTTCTGGTAGGCCTCGCCGGAGCTGTACCCGGCCATGGCGGCGCGCATGCCGCTGACCACGCCGCGCGCGGCCGACACCGCGTCCGGCGCCACCGGCACGCCGCTCATGTAGTACTGCGCGCTGAACAGCGCATCGCGGTGCACGAAGGCCGTGGCGTCGGGGGCCACCCGGGCGATGGCGCCGCCCATCAAGTCCATGATGACGGTGATGTAGACCGCGGACTGGTTGGCGTCGACGGCGTCCAGCATCGCCTGGATGCCGGCCGCGGACAGCGGCGCGTCGAAGAAGTCGGACGTGGCCACGAAGGCGCTGCGCGAGATGCTGCCGTCGCTGGTCTCGCTGGACAGGTGGCACTGCGACACCGTGCGGCTGCCGCAGCTCGACAGCATCGCGTCGCGGAACGACTCCGACTGCACGCTCTGCGAGGTGGGCGTGGCGCCTGTCGCGGCGAGGAACGCGGTCCAGATCGGCGCGAAGTCGGCGGGGCTGCCGATGAAATAGCCCTCGACCTCCACGGCGGGGCCGCTCGCCTGCTTGGTGGTGGCCAGCACGAGCCCGGCCCACAACGTGTCGGGCGCCGTCTGCGGCCACGCCTGCCAGGCCGCCATCACCCCGGCCGCGTCGGCCCAGCCGAACTCGGCGCTGAAGCGGGTGAGATCGCTGGTGGCGAAGGTGTCGAACGTGAGCGACGTGACGACGCCGAAGTTGCCGCCGCCGCCGCCGCGCAGCGCCCAGAACAGATCCGCGTGGTTGCTGGCGTCGCAGGTGACGATGCTGCCGTCGGCCAGCACCACCTGCGCCGACACGAGGCGGTCGCACGTGAGGCCGTAGGCGCGGTCGACGATGCCGATGCCGCCGCCCTGCGTGATGCCGGCGATGCCGATGGTGGGGCACGTGCCCGCCGGGATGCACACGCCCTGTGCGGAGAGCTGGTCGTAGATGTCCACCAGCTTGGCGCCGGCGCCGATCGTGGCGGTGCCGTTGCCGAGGGTGATGGCGTTCATGCCGCCGACATCGATCACCACGCCGGTGGTGGTGGAGTCGCCGGTGTAGCCGTGGCCGCCGGAGCGCGCCGTCACGGCCAGGTTGTTGTGCCGCGCGAAGGCGAGCGTGAGCGCCACGTCGGCGGCCGACGCCACGTGCACCACCGCCCGCGGGACGGTGGCATCGTAGAGCGCGTTGAACGCCGGCGCGGCCTGGGAGAACGCCGGCGTGCCGGGCAGCAGCACGTTGCCCTGCAGGCCGGTGGACAGCGAGGCCCAGTCGGGGCCCGTCACCGGCGGCGGCGCGGGCGGGGTGCTGCCTCCGCCACCGCCACAACCGACCAGTTGAAGCGCGGTGGCCGAGCCCGCCGCGGCGATGAAATGTCTGCGATCCATGGGGCAGGACGATAGCCGCACTTGCCGCGCGAGTGTCACCAAACGTTCGCAACTCGGCCTTGGGCGCCGAACAACTCGCTGCGCAGTGAACGTCTGGTCACACTTGTCGCATACGGTAGGGGGTTTCTAGAAAGCGTCACGACATCGTCACGGGCGACCCCTAACGTCCGCGCTTTCGTCGATTCACGAGATCCCCGATGACCACACCGTCCTTCGCGACCGCGCGCCCCCGCGCGCTTGTCGCCACGCTCGCCGCAGCGGCCACCCTCGCCGCTTGCGGTGGCGACAAGACCTCCAGCAACGCCCCCGCCGCCGGCACCACCGTCGCGCTGGCGATGATGGAGACCACCGACCTGCACCAGAACATCCTCAGCTACGACTACTACAAGCTCGCCGCGGACAACTCCGTGGGCATCGAGCGCACGTCCACGCTCATCAAGCAGGTGCGCGCCGCCAACGTCAACACGATGCTGTTCGATGCCGGCGACATCATCCAGGGCACGGTACTGGGCGACTACCAGGCGCTGGTGAACAAGGTGCCCTGCACCGACAAGCTGGCCATCTTCAAGGCGATGGACGCCATCGGCTACGACGCCGGCACCATCGGCAACCACGAGTTCAACTACGGCCTGGCCTACCTGGGCCAGGTGACGGGCCACCAGTTCAACGTGAAGAACCTGGCCGCGCCGTCCGCGCAGGCCAAGTGCGCGGGCCCGGCGTATCCGCAGGTGCTGGCCAACGTGATCAGCACCACCGACTCCAAGCCCATCTTCGACCCGTACGTCGTCCTCACGAGGAACCTCAGCGCCACCACGCCCGATGGCAAGACGGTGACCGTGCCGGTGAAGGTGGGCGTGATCGGCTTCACGCCGCCGTCGATCATGGCCTGGGACAAGGGCAACCTCGACGGCAACGTCACCACCACGGGCTTGAAGGAGACGGCCGAGAAGTACATCCCCGAGATGAAGGCGAAGGGCGCCGACATCATCGTGGCGGTGTCGCACGGCGGCCCCGACGGCGCCGACTACTCGGCCACGATGGAGAACGGCAACCTGTACCTGGCGCAGGTGCCGGGCATCGACGTGTTGATGATGGGCCACATGCACCAGGTGTTCCCCAACGCGGCCAGCACGGTGGCCGCGTTCGCCGTCGCCGGCGTCGACAAGACCAAGGGCACGGTCGCGGGCGTGCCGGCCGTGATGGCCAACTTCTGGGGCAAGAACCTGGGCGTGGTCAACCTCACGCTGAAGTACGGCGCCACCGGCTGGGCCGTGGACAAGACGGCCACCACCACGGCGTCGATCTCCACGCAGAACGCCGACAAGTCGTACGTGGCCGCCGACGCCGCCATCGCACCGCTCGTCAAGAGCGAGCACGACGGCACGGTGGCCTACGTGAAGACGCCCATCGGCACCACCGACTTCCGCCTCAGCACCTACTTCGCCGGCGTGGGCGACACCACCGCCATCCAGGTGGTCAACCAGGCGCAGGCGGCCTACGTGAAGGCCTACGTGGCGGGCAACCTGCCGCAGTACGCGACGCTGCCCGTGCTGTCGGTAAGCGCGCCGTTCAAGAGCGGCTTCGCCGGCGGCTCCGACTACACCGACGTCAACAGCACCGACCTGGCCATCTACAACGCGGCCGACCTGTACCTGTACGCCAACACGATCCAGGCCGTGCTGGTGACCGGGGCCGACGTCAAGGCGTGGCTGGAGACCGCCGCGGGCCGCTTCTTCCAGATCGATCCCACCAAGACCGCGGCGCAGGCGCTGGTGAGCTCGTTCCCGGGCTACAACTTCGACGTGCTCGACGGCGACGGCTCGGTGAAGTACGAGATCGACGTGACCCAGCCGCTGGGCAGCCGCATCAAGAACCTCACCTACAACGGATCGGCCATGAGCCCGACGGCGCAGTTCATCGTCGCCACCAACAACTACCGTGCCAGCGGCGGCGGCGGCTTCCCGGGACTGAACGGCAGCAAGACGATCTATGCGAGCCCGGACGCCAACCGCGACGTGCTGATCGCCTACATCAGGAAGGCGGCCACCCTCGCCAAGGTGACCAACGGCAGCGACCGCAGCTGGCACTTCACGCGCGTGACGACCGCCGGTCCGATCCAGTTCCTGTCCGCGCCCGGCAACGCCGCGCTGGCCGCGACCGACGGCATTCCCGGCGTGACGCAGGTGCAGGCCGACGACGGCTCGGGCAAGAACCTGGCGATCTACCAGATCGACCTGGGCGTGCAGTGAAGCGCACGCTGGCCGGCGTGGCGCTGGCGGCCACGCTCGCAGTGGCCGCGGCCACCACGCGCCCGTTCTGGGAGGCGCCCGACGGAGTGCAGGCACAGGCCTGGCTGCACGACGCGGCCGATCGCCATGACGCGGGCGCCGAGGCGGCGCTCGTGCGCTGGTCGGCGCGTGGCAACACGCCCTCGCGCCAGGCGTGGGCGGCGCTGCTGGCGCATCGGAGCGACGCGGCGTCGCGCACTTTGTTGCGCGAGGTGCTGGCGGACGGCGCGGCGGCCGGCGATGCGGTCGCCGCGACGCAGCTGGCCGAGCTGCTCGCGAGCGCGAGCGCGAGCGGCGGCGCGGGCGGCCGCGCGGGCGCGGGCGCAGGCGCGGGCGCTGGCGTCCCGCGCGACGACGCGCGCATCGCACGCCTGCTCGCGCAGGGCAACGCGGCGCACGTGGCGGCGGCCTCGCGGCTGCTGGGCCTGCGGGCTCTCGATGCGAGCCTGGGCCAGCCGGATGCCACGCGTGCCGCCGCCCTGCTCACCCAGGCCGCCGAAGACGGCGACGCGCCCGCGATGTTCCTCGCCGCCAACATGCTGCGCGCGGGCCAGGGCGTGCCGCGAGACGAGACCCGCGCGCTGGCGCTCTACCAGCGAGCCGCCGACGCCGACTACGCGCCCGCGCTCCAGGCACTGGCCATCGCCTGGCGCTACGGCGAGCTTGGCCTGGAGGCCGACGCCTCGCAGTCGCGCTTGATGGACCACGAGGCCGCCGAGGCGCTGGCGCACGCCGCGCATTGAGCGCATAAGGGGCCTGGCCCTCGCGGCTATCAAAAGTCTGGTTGGTCGATGAATGCGGGCGGGCCGCCGCCCGCTGACCTCTGTCAGTGATAGTCCTCTTCACGCTGGTGACGCACGGCCAGCACGACGACTTTCGACGCACTGACGATCTCGTGCATCGCGACATACCCAGTACCGCCGAAAGGGATGATCAGTTCCCGCTGGGCTGGGTTCTGGGCCGCTTTTCGAAAGCTGAATGGCGTGATCGCCAGTCCGTGCTTCGTCGCCCTTATAGCGTCGATCGCAGCTTGAGCGCGGTCCAGGTCTTCGGTCGTCTCGGCGCGATCAAGCAAGAATTCAAAAAGGCGTTCCAGGTCGGCTTCCGCTGCCCGGGACAACTGAACGTCGAAGCTCATCGGCCGAGCTTCTTGCGCTTGGCGTCGAGCTTGGATTGCAGTCGCTCCAGGACGGGTTCGATGGGCAGCGAAATGCCCGTCCGGTGATACTCTTCCGATGCAGCTTGTGCACGCTCATGGAAAGAGGTCTGCACGCGACGGAACGCAATGGCATTTCGAACGGTCGCTTCGACGAAGTCGGTCAGCGTTTCGCCCTGCTTGAGCACGGACTCGAGCTCAGCGCGCAGCTCCGGCTCGACGCGGATTTGGGGTATGACGGCGGACTTCATGAACGAAACTGTATTGCGTTTGCGTTACGCGCGCAACGAGCCGCTCTTGCGACGCCGTTCCGCGTGACCTCGCTGAGCAACATTTCGCCAATCGGAGAATGGGCCTGGCAGCACACCTCGAAGGTGTGATGAACGCAATATTCGTCCTCGCAGTGGGTGCGATCTGGCATGAACTATCGTTGGTCCAGCGGCTCGAAACCATTGCCACTGCTTGCGCTGCATTGCTGACAACATGCATGAATACAGCAGCGACGGCTTCCGTATAGGTTTGTCCAACACCTGCCCTCAGGACCCTGCGGTTCGGTGTGTCGTCGCGACGCGTGCGGGCAGGTGTCGAACAAACCTATACGTTCTCTGCCAATTGGGAAGCTCGGTGCGACATCGGCAGTGCAGCGACAGCAGCCGGCCGCGCAGCAAAATGTTCTAGGTCAGCGTTTGCGAGGGCGAGGCGGCGCGAGCTGCGCTCGAACAGCGTGACGCCCAGCTCGGCCTCGAGCTCCTTGATGGCCAGGCTCACGGGCGGCTGCGACACGTTCAGGCGCGCGGCCGCCCGCCCGAAGTGGAGTTCCTCGGCGACGGCCACCAAACAGCGGAGATGACGCATTTCCATCGATCTGGATTCTGGATCAATCGATCTGAATTGCAAACTTCTGCGAATGAAAGCCTTTTCCTAGACTGTTCCACATACCGAACCTCCTGCACCCGGGAGCCACTTGGAAACCGCTGCGCCACGAGCGCGCCTGGAGACACGATGACCGACTTCATCACCGCGGCGCCCTTGCCCCGCGCCCGTACGCTGGTGCACCCGGGCCCCGTCGGCCCGATCCGCATCGAGCACCGACATGCGACCCTCGGGCGCCATTTCCGGCTCGGCCTGGAGCCCGGCCGCACGATGGAGGACGCCATCATCGAGCCGCTGATGTGGCTCGGCGTGCACTCGGCCTCCATGACGCTGCTGGGCGGACGGCTGTCGAGCCCATCGTCCACTGCCACGCCACCTTCGTGTGCGCGGACGGGAGCGTGCGCGGCGGCCACATCGTCTTCGACCGCAGCGTGGTCGCCGAAACGTCCCTTCCCGTCTTGGCCACGTCGCTCGACGGCATCGAGCTGCGCATCACGCAGGACGAGGAAACCCACATGCCGCTGATGCGCCCGTTCGCCGCGCCGGCCACGATCGAGGAGGTCGCCCATGCTGTCTGAAATCACCCGGGTGGAAGCCGGCGCCATGGGCCGCGTGGCCTACGCGCGCGTCGCGCCCGACGAAGACCTGGTGCTGAGCATCGAGAAGCTGTGCGTGGCCGAAGGCTTTCGCCACGCGTTCGTGCGCGGCGCGCTCGGCAGCCTGGTGGCCGCCTGCTTCCTGGCCGCCGCCGGCAGCACGCGCCAGGTGCGCGGGCCCGCCGTGGAGATCGTGAGCCTGGCCGGCGAGGTGCGCACTCAGGGCGACGGCTCGCTGCGCGCGGCCATCACCGGCATCGTGGCCGACACCGAAGGCCACGTGCACGGCGGGCCCTTCGTGGCCGGCGCGAATCCCGTGTGCGTCACGTTCGAAGTGACGCTCGAAGAGTGGCTGCCTTCGGCAGTCTGGATACCGGAGATGACATGACCACTTCCCACCCGATCACATCCGACTCCCCCGTCGCCGTCGTCACCGGAGGCGCGCGCGGCATCGGCCTGGCCATCGGCCAGTGGTTCCTCGACCGGGGCCACCGCGTGGCGCTGCTGGACATCGACGCGCAGACGCTGCAGCGCAGCGTCGCCGCGTTCGATCGGCCCGACGCCGTGCTCGCGGTGCTTGCCGACGTCCGCGACCCCCGGCAGGTGGCCGCCGGCATCGCGCAGCTGGTGGCGAAGTTCGGCCGCATCGACAAGCTGGTGAACAACGCCGGCATCGCCGTGTTCAAGCCGGTGATGCAGACCAGCTACGCCGAGTTCCGCGACGTGATCACGACCAACCTCGACGGCGCCTTCCTGTGCACCCAGGCCTGCGTGCCCGAGATGCTGAAGGCCGGCGGCGGCGCCATCGTCAACATCGCCTCGATCTCGGGACTGCGCGCCAGCACGCTGCGCGTGGCCTACGGCACCAGCAAGGCCGCGCTGCTGCACCTCACCAAGCAGTTGGCAGTGGAACTGGGCGACCAGGGCATCCGCGTGAACGCGATCTGCCCGGGCCCGGTGGAGACCGAGATGGCCAAGCTCGTGCACAGCGTGGCCATCCGCTCCGACTACGCCGACGCCATCCCGCTGGGCCGCTACGGCACGCCCGAGGAGATGGCCAACACGGTGGGCTTCCTGTGCAGCGCCGACGCCAGCTTCATCAACGGCCAGTTCCTGGCCGTGGACGGCGGCTTCGACGCCGCGGGCGTGGGCCTGCCGACGCTGCGACGCAATGCCGCGGCCGCCGTCGCGGCCGCCAAATGACCGCGCAGCCCGTGCAGCGGCTGGTGCCGCCCGTCACCGCCGACGACGCCGAAGGCGCGGACGCGGCGGCCGTCCCGCCCGAGCCCGAACGCCCCGAGACGGCCGGCGCGCAGACGCTACGGCGCGGACTGGCCGTGCTGCGCCTGCTCACGCGCGTGGGCCCTGGCGGGCTGCGCATCGGCGAGATCGGCCACGGCTGGGCCTCGACAAGACCACGGCCATCCGCCTCACGCGCACGTTGGTCGACGAGGGCTTCGTGCTGCACGACCGCGCCGCGGGCCGCTATCGGCTCGGCCCCGAGGCCTTCGCCGTCGGCCTGGCCGCCGAACCCAGCTACGAGCTGCAGCGCCAGGCCGCGCCGATGTTGCGCGCGCTGGCCGCGGAGTCGGGCGACACCGTGTTCTTCACCGTGCTGCACGGCCACGAAAGCATCTGCCTGTCGCGCGACGAGGGCGACTTCCCCATTCGCAACCAGCTGATCAAGCCCGGCGACCGCTGGCCGCTGGGCGTGGGCGCGGGCAGCTGCGCGATCCTGGCGGCGCTGCCCGACGACACCGTGGCCGACGTGCTCGCGCGCAACGCCGCGCTGCGCGCCGACAAGTTTCCGCGCTGCACCGACGGCGCCGTCCTCGCGCTGGTGCGCGACACGCGCGAGCGCGGGTACTGCCTGCAGCCGGGCATGGTCTTCGAGGACAGCTGGGCCATCGGCGTGGTGGTGTACGACGGCAACCAGGCGCCCGTGGCCTCGATCAGCATCGCGGCGCTGCGCTCGCGCCTGGGGCCGCCGCGCAGCGCCGTGCTGGGCAACCGGCTGATGCAGGCGAGCAAGGAGCTGAGCGCCCAGTTGCGGGGCGGATGAGCTGAGGAGCCCGATCGCCGCTCGATTCTCAGACTGTCACACCGAGCACGCAGATGATATTGGCAGGGGCAATCCAGATCCCGTAGACATTCGGCTGGACGCTTTCGAGCGTCATGTCGAAGACGTGATACGGAGGCGTTCCGGGGTAGCCGTCAATGGCAGGAGAGTGATGCTCGCGCCAATGGTGATCATCTCAAAATTGCGGCCATGACTTGCTTGCGGAGATGACTTGCACTTCTCCGAAAAACTCTTCCGGAACTGTCGGACCGATGTCGAGAAACGTCTGCAGGAAGTTGTGATCGGATTCGAGGTCGAATCGCGGATTCACCGGCCACGCAACCGCTTCATCGCTGCGGCAAACGACTCGGGGGTCGTTTCCTTGAACGCACGCTTCTCGAGCATTGTCGCGTGCAGCTCAAAGTTCAGCGGAAGGTTCGGCGCCGCGCCTACGTGAGACACAGACGCTCGACTGCCTTTTCGACTGTCGAGGGTGTTGCAGGCGGGCTTGCGGAGGGCACTCATGGTGAGAGAACCTTGGCATTTCTCAACCCCAGGCGCCATGGAACATCAGTAGGAACCCTGATTTTCGCCGTCATGCAGCGCAGCGGCCTCGACGGATACGGTCTACCGGGACGCGATCGGCATGCAAAAGGCCCGCACGTGCGGGCCTTGTCGTTGGTGGCGCGCCGCGTGGGCGCGCCTGTCGCCCGCGCTCAGGCGCGGTTGCGACGGCGGGTCATGCCGCCGATGATGCCGAGGCCGGCCAGGAACATGGCCATCGAGCCGGCTTCCGGCACGGCGAGGGCCACCTTGGACACCGCCCAGCCTTCGTCGTTCGTGCCTTGCACGCCCGTGGGCGAGGCGTAGACGAAAGTGAAGGCGTTCGAGCCGGAGACATACTGGACGGGAACCATGAAGGTCAGTTCGCCGCCAGTCCAGGTGACGTTCGAATTCAGGGTGCTGCCGTTGACGTCGGTCATCATGGTGCCCGCGGGCTTGACGTAGTAGGCCGTGTCTCCGCCGCCGCCGAGGTTGAACGAGCCGGAGAACAGCAGCGTGGTGCCCTGAAACACCGAGAAGACGTCGGTGCAGCAGTTGTTGGCGCCGTCGAGGCTGCCGTAACCGTCGAGCGTGAAGGTCAGGACGCCCGAGCCATTGGCGGTTTCGCTGATCGTATAGAGCTGGCCAGGGGCATCGGTGGCCAGGCCGGCGTAAGCGTGGGCGGCGCCGGCGATCGCCAGGGCTGCAAAGGCGGTTGCGAATTTCTTGATCATGTTTGACTCCTCCAGAAAAGACTCGGGACGGAGGCTGTCTCACACGGAAATTCCATGATGCCTCGCTCGACCGTTGGTCCACGTTGCAATTCTGCGGGCAACGGCCGAGCTGGGAATGCTGCGCTGCGGCTAAATGGGGTTAGGTAAGAACCCTTTGTCTAGACGCGTGTGCGGCGGCGGGCCAAGGCGCCGACGATGCCCAGGCCGGCCAGCATCAGGACCAGCGAGGCGGGTTCGGGCACGGGCACGGCGGTGACGGTGATCTTCGACAGGCCCCAGCCCTCGTCACCGATGCCCTGCGGACCGGCATGATCCGGCACCGGCAGCGCCTCGTACGAGAACAGGATCTCGTTGTCCGCCGCCAGCAGCTTCACCGGAACGACGAAGGCGAGCACGCCGCCCGAGCGCGTGATGCTGTCCGGATCGGCGTTGTAGCCGCTGACCAGCGTGCCCGCGGGCGAAAGGTAGAGCGCGTTGGCGCCGCCGCCGCCGAGGTTGAAGGTGCCCACCAGCACGCCCACGCCGTTGACGCTCAGCGTGAAGTCGTCCTCGTGGAAGTTCTGGCCGTCGAGGCTGTCGTAGCCGGTCAGCGTGAACGCGACGAAGCCCGCGCTGGAGGGCGACGCGAACGGTGGCGTGATGAAGCCGTGTTCCGTGATGACGTCGCCGGAGTCGAAGCCCGAGCCATCGAAGACCACCGTGTCGGCGTGGGCGGCGGTAGCCAGCGCGAGTGCGGCGAACGTGGCGGCAAGCTTGTGGAGCATGATCGAATCCTTCGGCGAAGCGGACTCTGACTCTGACTCTTCCATATCGCGGCCGAGTTTGGAATGCTGCAGTGCACAATGAACTAGGGGGTCGCGGCCGGTGCGCCGCAGGCCGCCCGCGGGGGCGGCGGATGATACTTTTCACGCAACCCGACCGTCGCGGCCCTCCGGTTCCAGCGCGACCGCTGGCCTGACTTAAAGTCAGCGTCTTGTCTTCCTCGCCGCCGCTGGTGGCCTGCACCGTGCTCAAGAAGCCTTCCCGGGATCAGTGGATCACCATCGCATGGGTCAGCGGCTTCGTCGTCGCCGCCTTCCTTGCCGCCCTGATCGTCGCCATCGTCGTCGTCTCGCAGCAGTTGCCCGAGCTGGACGAGATCACCCACTACCAGCCGCGCCAGCCGCTGGAGATCGTCACCCGCGAAGGCATCGAGCTCGCGCAGTTCGGCCCCGAGCGGCGCCGGTTCATGCCCGTGGGCGAGTTCCCGCCCGTGCTCAAGGACGCGCTGATCGCCACCGAGGACGCCGACTTCCGCAACCACAGCGGCATCAGCGTCAAGGGCATCGTGCGCGCCTTCGTGTCCAACCTGTTCCACCACCGGCGCCAGGGCGCGTCGACGATCACGCAGCAGGTGGCGCGCAATTTCTTCCTGAGCCGCAAGCAGACGCTGTCGCGCAAGTTCGCCGAGGCCCTGCTGGCCATGAAGATCGAGCGCGCGCTGTCGAAGGACCAGATCCTCGAGCTGTACATGAACCAGATCTACCTGGGCCAGCACGCGTACGGCTTCGAGGCGGCCTCGCTCACCTACTTCGGCAAGCCGTCGAAGCAGCTCACGCCGGCCGAGGCCGCGATGCTGGCCGGCCTGCCCAAGAACCCCAGCGGCGCCGACCCGGCCGACCACTTCGACAAGGCCAGGACGCGCCAGCTGGTGGTGCTGATGCGCATGCACGAGACAGGCGTGCTCGACGACGCGCAGTACGAGGCGGCCAAGAAGCAGCCGTTGAAGATCACCGGCCACTGGGCGCCGCCGGTCAGCGCCGAGTTCCTGGCCGAGATGGTGCGTCAGCAGGTGGTGCAGCGCTTCGGCGAGGCCGCGTATTCGCAGGGCCTGCGCGTGACGACGTCGCTCGTCTCGTCAGACCAGGCCGCCGCCCAGGCCGCCGTGCGCAAGGGCGTGATCGACTTCGACCGCCGCCAGGCCTACCGCGGACCCGAGGACAACGAAGACCTGCCCGACACCGATGCCGATATCGACAGCGCCGCCGCCGCCGCCCTGCACGACCACCCCGACGACGACGTCCTGCACGTGGCCGTGGTCACGCACGCCAGCCCCAAGGAGATCGTGGCGATCCTGGCCAGCGGCGAGACGCTGCACCTCGCCGGCGACGCGCTGCGCGGTGTGCAGGCAGGCCTGAAGGCCAAGGCGGCCGAGGACATCGCCATCGCGCGCGGCGCCATCATCCGCGTGATGCGCACCACGGGCGACGCCGGCGCCAAGACCGACTGGCGCGTGACGCAGTGGCCCGACGTGCAGGGCGCGCTGGTGTCGCTCGACTCGGCCACCGGCCAGGTGCGCGCGCTGGTGGGCGGCTTCGATTTCTCGCACAGCCAGTTCAACCACGTCACCAGCGCCTGGCGCCAGCCGGGTTCCAGCTTCAAGACCTTCATCTACTCCGCGGCGCTGGAGCACGGCCTCCAGCCGGCGACGCAGGTCATGGACGCGCCGATCAGCATCGACGACGCGCTCACCGGCGGCCGCCACTGGGATCCGCACGACGACGACGAGCCGCTGATGGGACCGATCTCGCTGCGCTCGGCGCTCGCGAAGTCGAAGAACCTCGTCAGCATCCGCGTGGTGCAGAACCTGGGCACGAACACCGTGCGCAACTGGGCCGGCCAGTTCGGCCTCGACGCCAACAAGCAGCCCGACAACCTGACGCTGGCGCTCGGCGCGGGCAGCGTCACGCCGATGCAGATGGCGCGCGCCTACGCGGCCTTCGCCAACGGTGGCTACGGCGTGATGCCGCGCTTCATCGAGAAGATCACCGACGCCCAGGGCAAGGTGCTGTTCGAGGCGCCCAAGCTGCCGGACACGCCGTCCGAGGACTCGCGCATCATCCCCGCCCGCAACGCCTTCGTGATGTCCAGCCTGCTCAACGAGGTGACGCGCACCGGCACCGCCGCCAAGGCCCAGGCCACGCTGAAGCGGCCCGACCTGTACGGCAAGACCGGCACCACCAACGACGCGGTCGACACCTGGTTCGCCGGCTTCCAGCCGAAGATCACCACGGTGGTGTGGATGGGCCGCGACGACAACACCAGCCTGGGCGCGCGCGAGTTCGGCGCCACGCTGGCGCTGCCGATCTGGATCGACTACATGCGCGCCGCCTTGAAGAACGAGCCGGTGGCCACGATGCAGCCGCCGCCTGGGGTGCGGGAAGCGCAGGGCGACTGGCTCTACGACGAGTTCGCCGGCGGCGGCTGGATCTCGTACCTGGGCCTGGAGCCCGGCAACCCGCCGTCGGTGCAGGTGGCCGGAGCGCCGCACGACTCCGCCGCACTGCCCGACGCCGACCAGGGCAGCGCCGGAACCGCCGTTCAGCCGACGAGCCCCAACGCGATCCTGCTGCAGCCGGTGCCGCCGCCGCCGGGCGCCGCGGCCTTGCCCGGACATCCGGGACCCAGGCCACTGGCGCCGGCGCAGCCCACGCCGCAGCAGGATCCGGGGCAGCGGTTGGCGCCGAGCCTGCGCTGACCGAAGGGGGTCAGGCGCCTTCGGAGCCAGACCCCTTGGCTTCCAGCGCCTTGACCAACGCCCACAACACCCGATTGAGCGGGGTGGCCACCCCCAGCCGCTCGCCCTCGCGAACGACGTAGCCGTTCAGGTGGTCGATCTCGGTGGGCTTGCCGCGGCGCAGGTCCTGGCAGGTGGACGACACCTGGCCGGGCATCGACGTGGCGATGCGGTCGACCGCGGCCCGGACATCGCCGGGGATGACCACCTCCAGCGCCGCCGCCACGGCCAGGCACTCGGCCACCGCGTCGTGCACCGTTTGCGCGATGCCCGGCAGCGTGACCATGCGGCCGTAGGGCACGTCGGTGATGGCGGAGATCGCGTTGTAGCCGCAGTTCAGCACCAGCTTGCCCCACAGCGCGCCCAGCACGTTGGCGGACACCTCGACGGGGATGCCAGCGCGGGCGAACAACGCGACGATGGCCGCCGAATCGAGCCGGCGCGGCTCCGGGGTCTGGCCCGGAAGGGGCCGGACCCCGACGTCCGAGCCGATGTCCGACGGAATGACCAGTTCGCCGCGTCCCATGTGGCGCACGTGCCCCGGGCCGCCCATCTCGGTGGCGACGTAGACCACCGCGGGCGCCACCGGCCGCGCCAGCGCCGCCTGCATGCGAGCCGCGTTGTCGACGCCGTTCTGCAGGCTCAGCACGCAGGCGCCGGGCGCCAGGTGCGGCGCCAGCGCCGCGGCCGTGGCGGCGGTGTCGGTGGACTTGACGCACACCAGCACCAGGTCGGCGCCGGCCACGGCCGCGATGTCGGTGCTCGCCCGAGCCGGGACGTGCTCGTCGAACGCGGCGCCGCTGAGGCGCAACCCGTCGCGCCGAATGGCCTCGACGTGCGCGGGGCGCCCGATGAAGGTGACCGGCACGCCGGCGCGCGCCAGCATGCCGCCGTACCAGCAGCCGACGGCGCCGGCCCCGACGACTGCCACGCGCGGGCCCGCGGCCGCGGCCGCGCCATCGCCCTCGTCCGCGTCAGGCGCCCGAGCGCTCATGCCCCCTCGCGCAACGGCGGCGCGATCTGCTCGGCGTAGTCGTACAGCGCACCCAGGATCTCCTGGCCGCGGTCGTCGGCCTCCTCGTTGAGCTGGTCGATGCGCTCGAAGAACTGCGACAGCGTGGTGGAGCCGCCCGCGCCCTCGTGCAGGCGGGCGCTGCAGTGGTCGACCCAGCGCTCATTCTCCTGCGCGCTGAGCGTGTCGGCGAAGTTGCGCGCCCGGTAGCGGAACAGGATCTCCTCCAGCCGCGGGTCGTCGAACACCACCCGATGGCCGGCGAGTTGATCGCCCGGCATCGCCCGCAGCCGCTCGAGCTTGCGGCGGTCGTCGTTGCCGACGAAGCCGCCGTACAGGTCTTCATCGACGTCGACCGCCGACGTGGGCGCGGGCCGCGAATACACCTCGCGCCAGGCGCCCTGCATCAGCGTGGCGATGTCGGGCGCGGCCTGCGCGTGGCGCAGCGCGCGCTCGACGTCGATGGAATGGCGTTGCGCGGTCTCGGCGGACAGCGTCTTGAGGTTGCCCACCACGATGGGGGACTTGTTGGCGTGGATGCTCTTGACCGGCAGCCGCGCGACACCCTCGGGAAGGTCGGCGGTGCGCGTGAACAGGCGCTGGCGCAGCGTGGCGGCGTCGAGGCCGGCCAGCTCTTGAGGGTCGTGCGACAGATCCCACACGAGCAGCTCGTTCTTGTTGGTGGGGTGCGGCGCGAGGGGGTAGACGATGGCCATGCAGCCGTTCTCCACGCCGAACATGCCGGAGATGTGCAGGAACGGACGGTGGGAACCCACCTCGGCCCACACGGCCTCCTTGCGGCGCAGCTTGAGGCAGAACTCCCACAGCCGGGGCTGGCGATCGCGGATGAGGCGCGCCAGCGCGATGGTGGCGCGCACGTCGGACAGGGCGTCGTGCGCCGCCTCGTGCGCGATGCCGTTGGCGCGGGTGAGGTGCTCCAGCTTGAACGACGGCCGCCCGTCGTCGTGCTTCGGCCATTCGATGCCCTCGGGCCGCAGGGCCCAGGTGGCACGCACCACGTCGAGCAGGTCCCAGCGGCCGCATTCGTTCTGCCACTCGCGCGCGTAGGGGTCGATCAGGTTGCGCCAGAACAGGTGGCGCGTGACCTCGTCGTCGAAGCGGATGGTGTTGTAGCCCACGCCGATGGTGCCGGGCTGTGCCAGCGCGCCCTCGATGAGGGCCGCGAACGACTGCTCGGGCAGGCCCTGCTCGAGGCAGGTCTGCGGCACGATGCCCGTGAGCAGGCACGACTCGGGGTCGGGCAGCGAATCGGGCGACGGGCGGCAGTAGTGCATGACCGGCGTGCCCACCTCGTTGAGCTGGGCGTCGGTGCGGATGCCGGCGAACTGCGCCGGACGGTCGCGCCGCGGCACGCGGCCGAAGGTTTCGTAGTCGTGCCAGAAGAAGCTGGATGCGGTCATGGGAGAAAGATACCTTCGAAACCCGGTGGCGGCACGCGCCGAATCCCTCATTTTCGACCCTCCGGCGGAGGTCGTAAACTCGCGCGCTTCAAACCCACAAGGTCATTCCGATGCGACACACCGTCACGCCGCGCCCGATCCTGGCCGGCCTCGCCCTCGCCTGCGGCCTCCTCGCCAACGCGTTCGCCGCCGCGCCCGGCCAGCCCGTGGCCCCGGTGCACCCCGTCACCGACACCTACTTCGGCACGGACGTGGTCGACGACTACCGCTACATGGAAGACCTCGGTAACGCCGAGGTCACCACGTGGATGCGCGCCCAGTCCGACTACACGCGCGGCCAGCTCGACGCCCTGCCCGGGCGCAAGGCCCTGCTCGCGCGCATCCACGCGCTGTCGAACTCCGACCTGCAACGCGGCGGCATCGAGCGCCGCGGCAACCGCCTGTTCTACCAGGTGGTGCAGCCCGGCGCGCCGCTGCCCAAGCTGTACTGGCGCGACGGCGTCAAGGGCGAGGAGCACCTGCTGATCGACCCGGGCGCGATGGGCAAGGGCACGTCCACCCACTACGCGCTCGACTTCTTCGAGCCGTCGTGGGACGGCAAGCGCATCGCCTACGGCCTGTCCACGGGCGGTTCGGAGAACAGCGTGCTGCACGTGATGGACGTGGCCACCGGCGCCGTGACCGCCGAGGCCATCGACCGCACCAGCAACAGCCACATCGCCTGGCGTCCCGACAACCAGTCGTTCTTCTACCTGCGCTACCTGAAGCCCGGCCCCGACGTTCCTGAGAACCAGACGCGCTACAACGGCCGCACCTACCTGCACGTGCTGGGCGCGCACGCAGACGGCGAGGGCGACGCCGTGGTGTTCGGCCGCGGCGTGGCCGCCGGCCTCGACGTGCCGGAAGGCGAAGGCACCTGGATCGAGACGTCGCCCGACTCGCGCTACGCGCTGGCCATCGCCAACCACAACATGGACGCGAATCCGTCCACCGTGTACGTGGCGCGCCTGGCCGACGTGAAGGGCGGGGCCACGCCGTGGAAGAAGATCGCCGACGCCAGCGATGGCGTCACCAACTTCCTGCTCCACGGCGATACGCTCTACCTGCTGTCCCAGAAGGACGCACCGCGCTTCCGCCTGCTCTCACTGCCGCTCGCGCGACCCGACCTGGCCAAGGCCACGGTGGTCGTGCCCCAAGGCGACGGCGTGCTGACCGGCGTGGCGATCGCCCGGGACGGCCTCTACACGCGCACCCGCGACGGCGCGGTGTCGCACCTGCATCGCGTGTCGTTCGACGGCAAGCACAGCGACGCGGTGCCGACGCCCTTCGAGGGCAACGTGAGCACGCTGGTGGCCGACGCCGGCCAGCCCGGCGCGCTCTTCACCGAGCTCGGCTGGCTGCAGTCCGCGCACACGCTGGCGTACGACCCGGCGCAAGGCCGCTCGGAGGACACGGGCCTGAATCCGCCGTCTTCCGTCGACGCCTCGGCGTTCGCGTCCGAAGAGGTGCTGGCCACCGGCGACGACGGCACGCGCATCCCGTTGTCCATCATCCATCGCAAGGACATGGCGGCCGACGGCAGCCATCCCACCATCCTCATCGGCTACGGCAGCTACGGCATCTCGCTGGAGCCGCGCTACTCGCCGACGATGCTGGCCTGGCTGGAGCGCGGCGGCGTGATCGCCATCGCCCACCTGCGCGGCGGCGGCGAGATCGGCGAGGGCTGGCACCAGGCCGGGTTCAAGCAGACGAAGATCAACACGGTGCTCGACTTCATCAGCTGCGGCGAGTACCTCATCGACCACGGATACACGACGTCGAAGCGCCTGGCCGGCCAGGGCGGCAGCGCCGGAGGCATCACCGTGGGCGGCGCGCTGACGCGGCGGCCGGAGCTGTTCGGCGTGATCCTCGACCAGGTGGGCATGTCCGACCCGCTGCGCTCCGAGACCGAGCCGAACGGCCCGCCCAACATCAGCGAGTTCGGCACGGTGAAGGTCGAGCCCGACTTCCACGGCCTCTACGCGATGAGCGCCTACGCCCATGTGCGCGACGGCACGCCCTACCCCGCCGTGATCTTCGCCACCGGCGCCAACGATCCGCGCGTGGCGCCGTGGCAGATGGCCAAGATGGCCGCGCGCGTGCAGGCCGCCACGTCCAGCGGCAAGCCCGCGCTGCTGCGCGTGGACTACGACGCCGGCCACGGCATGGGCTCCAGCACGTCTCAGCGCGAGAACGAGACGGCCGACCTGTGGTCGTTCGCGCTATGGCAGATGGGGGATCCGGCGTTCCAGCCGGTCGCCCGCTGATTCGGTTTGTTGAATTGAGGGTTGAACGCTTCGCGCGGGTCGGGTGCCCGCGCTGCGGTGCGACTGGCATGCACTTGGCTCGACTCCGCACGTGCGCCTTGAATCCGGCCTGGACGGCCGGATTCCGAGGGCGTTCGATGCAATTCGTCCGCGCGGCGTTGGCGGGCCGCGCTCGGCGGCTTCGTAGCCGCGCCAGCAATGCCCTCGATGGCCCGGTGCTGCGTCTCCCCAAGTACACGCCCGCCGCACCGCTGGTTCACCCAGGCGGTTGGGACAAATTCAGCTCCCCATTTTTGTTGTTTGGTCTGGGCCGCGTCGGGCCATCGAGGCCGCGACGCAGCCCGCGGCCAGCCGTGACACGCGCCAACGGGCTTGACGCGAATCACGCGTCGGCGCGCAGGCGTTCCTTGTCGTGATTGACGACCGGCAACGTTCCGCTGTCCTGTCATTCGGCGCGCAGTTGCGGAATGCACGTCAGAGGCAACGTGGTCTGCTCGCGTGGATCCTGCGACTTCGCGCAGGATGACAAGGGGGGCGGGATCCGGGCTGGGAATCACGTGGTTGGCGGGGTGACGCCCCCTTCGTCATTCACGAGAAGTAGCGCCGGCGCGTCGACGCGCCATTCGCGTCAGGCCCGGCGACCTGCCGTGGCGCCGGCCGCGGGCAGAGTCGCGGCCTCGATGGCCCGACGCTGCCCAGACCAACTAAAAAGTTGGAGAAAGTATCTTGTCCCAACCGCCTGGGTGAACCGGCGGTGCGGCGGGCGTGTACTTGGCGAGACGCAGCACCGGGACGTCGAGGGCATTGCCGACACACGTACGAAGTCGCCGAGCGCGACCCGCCAACGCGGCGCGGACGAATTTCAGCGAACGCCCTCGGAATCCGGCCGTCCAGGCCGGATTCAAGGCGCACGTGCGGAGTCGAGCCAAGTGCATGCCAGTCGCTCCGCAGCGCGGGCACCCCACCCGCGCGAAGCGTTCAAGCCTCACGGGGTCGCGTTGGGAGGGATGGCGCTGGCGCCGATGGCGCGACGCGGCGCACCATCGTGACGAGCGCCGGCCCCGGCCTCAGCGGGCGAACATTGCCCGCACCTCGTCCACGTCCACCTGCAGCTTGACGAACGCCTCGGTGCCGCGCGCGATGTTCTCGCGGCCCACGCCACTGTGCGAGCGGGTGGCGCCCACGTACAGCACGGTGCCCATCGAGCGCCGGAATGCGTAGGTGAGCGACGTGGTGAGGCCCGACTCGCGGTCGGCGGCGACGATGCCCGGCTCGGCCTTGCGATCCACGGTGGAGCGCTGCAGGATCAGGCGCAGGTTCTGGCGCGCATCCATGTGCCACACGCCGAGCAGCTGCGACGCCGTCTCGCGATACGCCAGCAGGCGGCCGTTCTTCAGCCACGCGGCCCACATGCTGGGCTCGATCTCGAGGGCCGCGAGCGGCCGCGTCGACATCGACAGCTTCAGCTGTCCGCCCGGGCGCACCTGCCCGGCCGAGACGTCGGCCAGGTGCCCCAGCGTCAGCGTGGCATCGAACAGGGGCATCCAGCTCGCCAGAGTCGACGAAACCTGCACGCTGCCGTAGTGCTCCGACAGCAGGTCGCCGCCCGCCGTGGGGCGCAGCTTCGACAGCCCATGCCACGACACGTCGACCTGCGTGTTGTGCGGCAGGCTCATCCAGACCTCGGGCGTGACGTACTCCTGGACCACGTGGTTGTCGATGCGGTCGGTGATGAGCGCCGAGCGCAGGTTGAGCCACAGCTCGTTGAAAGGCCGCAGGTCGCGGAACGCGAAGCCCTGGTGCATCTCGAGATCGCGCATGCCCACCTGGTTGACGAAACCGGTGTCGTGGCGGAACTGCGGGCTGATGTCGAGGTCGGAGAAGTCGAGCTGCAGCCGGTCGGTGTAGCGCGACGCCTTGAGCATCACCAGGTCGCCCGTGGTGGCGTTGCCGCGCACCAGCGTCACGTCGCCCGTGTCCGGGTCGGTGAACGGCTGCGCCGTGGTCTGCGAGCGCAGCCATTGGGCGCGCACGCGCCACGCATCGTTCACCTGCCAGGCCACGTCGGGGCCGGCTACCGTGTTGTCGCCGCGGTCGTCCTCGTAGCGGCGCGCCGACACGATGCCGCCCAGCTGGAACCTGGCGCCCTCGTCCAGGTCGCCATGCACGCGCGCCGACACCGAGCGCGAGCCAGGCTGCAGCGCGGTGTTGGTGCCGTACGCGTAGGGCAGCAGCGTCTCGCCGCCGCCCTTGTCGTCGATGGCGAACGCGGTGCCCGACAACGACGCGTCGCGCCACGTGCCGCGCACGCCCCAGCGCGGCGCGGTGAAGCTGCGCGTGTACAGCGCCTCGGTGGGCGAATGCAGCAGGTCGCTCGACTCGAAGAAGAACGGGCGCTTCTCCGGCAGGTACAGCGCGAAGTCGGTATTGCCGCTGAGCTGGGGCACGTCGAGCGCCACCTGCGAGAAGTCGGGCTTGAGCGTGCCGTCCACCACCAGCTCGGGCGACGCGCGCCACTTCACGTCGAGGCTGCCCTGCACGCCGTTGGCCGCATGCGTGGGCTCGCCCGGCTCGGCGTCGCTGGTGTGGCGCGCGGTGATGCTGGGCCGCACCGTGAGGAAGCTCTTCTGCTGCGGCAGCTCGATGCCCTCCAGCGGCTGCATCGCCGAGATGAACGACGGCGAGTCGGTGGGCACGGGCACCGACGTCCACAGGTAGGCCTGGTCGCGCGGCATGCGGCGGCCCACCATGATGCGCCACCTGGCGTGGGGGTCGGACGAGAAGCGCAGCGACGCGAACGGGATGCGAAACACCGAGGTGTAGCCGTGCTCGTTGCGGGCCGAGGCCGCGTCGTAGTCGAAGTCGGGCGAGAAGTCCTCGTCGTCGTCGCTGGCCGTGTGCATGCCGTCGCCGGTGCTGCCCGAGGCGCTCACGCGAAAGAACTGCGCCGACTGGCGCTTGCCGATCGCGTCGAGGTAGACCACCACGAAGTCCTGCGTACGGATCACGTTGTCGTGGCGCACCAGCGGCGCGGTGATCTGCTCGGGGTGGTCGTCGAGCGCCGTCACGCCCACGTAGACCGCCGACTCGTCGAACAGCACCTGCACCCGGGTCGCGTAGCGCGGCTTGGCCCCGTGGATGGGCTCGTGCTCGAAGAAGCTGGCGTACACCGGCGCACGCTGCCACGCCGGGCTGGACAGCGTGCCGTCGACGACGATGTGCTCGTCGGGACGCAGCCGCACGGCGTGCATCGCCAGCGGATCCTCGGCCACCCCGTCGATGCGGCGCGAGGCCGCGATGTCGGGCGTCACCGCCTCGTCGGGCCGCGACGCCGGCTGCGCGCCGACCTGGGCCAGCGCCGCCAGGGGCCATGCGGCACACCCGGCCAGTGCGAGGCACGCGACGGCGCCGCGCCATGCTGTTGCAAGACTCATGAACCTTCCCCGTGCGCCGTGCATCGCACCGCCCACTCTCCGTTTTGTTTTCTACAATATTGTCAGCGAGCGAAAGGAGCCGCAGCCTTCGAAGTCGACGAAGTGCGGATTCGGGGGACTGGAAGGGGTCTGGCTCTCGCCGCGGCACGCCGACATCAGGCCGACGGAGCTGCCAGCGAGTGCCTGACCCCGATCGTGGAGCATGTCGCGCGATCGGGGTCAGGCACCGCCCGGGGGCACCTTTGACGTTCCGGGGCGGGAGGTCGGGCGGAGCCAGACCCCTTTACTTCTTGCGCACGATGACGCTGCCGATCGAATACCCCGCGCCGAACGAGCAGATCACGCCCAGGTCGCCTGGCTGCATGTCGGCGTGGTACTCGTGGAAGGCCAGCACCGAGCCGGCCGACGAGGTGTTGGCATAGGTGTCGAGCACCAGCGGCGCCAGGTCGCCGCCGGCGTCGGCGCCCACCAGCTTCTTCAGGATCAGCTGGTTCATGCCCAGGTTGGCCTGGTGCAGCCAGAAGCGGCGCATCTGCGTGGGCTCGAGGCCGGCCGCGGCCAGGTGGGTCTCGATGTGCGCGGCGGCCATCGGCACCACTTCCTTGAACACCTTGCGGCCTTCCTGGCGGAACGTCTTGTCGCGCGCCAGCGGATCGGAGTCCTCGCTGCGGTTGATGAAGCCGAAGTTGTTGCGGATGGCGTTGGAGAACTGCGTGGCCAGCTTGGTGCCCACGATCTCCCACTGGTCGGTGGAGACGGCCGTGTCGGCGCTCTCGATGACCATGGCCGTGCACACGTCGCCGAAGATGAAGTGGCAGTCGCGATCCTTCCACTCGATGTGGGCGGACGTGATCTCCGGGTTGACGACGACGGCGCACCGGACGCTGCCCGAGCGCACCGCGTTGACGGCCTGTTCGATGGCGAAGGTGGCCGACGAGCACGCCACGTTCATGTCGAAGCCGTAGCCGCCGGCGCCGATGGCCTGCTGGATCTCGACGGCCATCGCCGGGTAGGCGCGCTGCATGTTGGAGGCCGCGCAGAAGATGGCGTCGACGTCGGCGCCCGTGCGGCCGGCCGCGGCCAGCGCCTTGCGGCAGGCATCGGCGCCGATCTCGGCCATCAGCGAGATCTGGTCGTCGCCGCGCTCCTCGAACTTCGGACGCATGCGCGCCGGATCGAGCACGCCGGCCTTCTCGATGACGTAGCGCTGCTTGATGCCCGAGGCCTTCTCGATGAACTCCACGCTGGAGGTCGTCAGCGCCGTCTTCTCGCCGCGGGCGATCGCGTCGGCGTCGAGGGCGTTCTGGTTCTCGGCGTAGGCGTTGAAGGCCTGGACGAGTTCCGCGTTGGTGACGACGTGCGGCGGCTGGTAGAGGCCGGTGCCGCTGATGACTGCTTGTGGCATGGAGATTCCTGTTCGAGCGCCGATTTTAGGCGACGGCGCCTGCACGTCGCGTGCTGCACCGCACCAAGCTCAGAACGGCACCGGGCTTTCGAACACCAGCGGCGCGCCGGTGATCGGATGTGCCAGCGCCAGCCGGCAGGCGTGCAGCATCATGCGCGGCGACGGATCGTCGGCGATGCCGTAGAACGGATCGCCCGCGATCGGGCAGCCGAGGCCCGCGGCCAGGTGCACGCGCAGCTGGTGCGTGCGGCCGGTGACCGGCGCGAGAGCGATGCGCGTCAGCAGTCCGACGCCGTCCACGCGCGCCTGGCCCATCACGCGATAGCGAGTCAGCGACGGCTTGCCCGTGGCGTGGCACACCACCTGGCGCGGCCGGTTGGGCCAGTCCACCCCCAGCGGCAGGGCGATCTCGCCCTCGTCGTCCTCGGGACGGCCGTGCACCAGCGCCTCGTAGCGCTTGTCCACCTGGCGCTCGCGAAACGCCTCGCTGAGGCTCGCGTGCGCGAGCGTCTCGCGCGCGAGCAGGATCACGCCGCTGGTCATCATGTCCAGCCGATGCACGATGCGCGCGTCGGGCCAGACGACCTGCGCGCGCACCAGCAGGCTGTCGCGCTTGTCGGGGCCGCGGCCGGGCTCGGACAGCAGGCCCGGCGGCTTGGCCAACACCACGAACGCCGGCTCGACATGCAGCACCTCCAGCCCGGTGTCGGGCGGCGGCGCGTACACGTCGGCGTCCGGGACGGTGCGCATCAGCCCCGGTTCAACAGCGCGTCGACGTCGACGCCGCGCTCGCGCAGCAGGTCGGTAAGCGCGGGCAGCAAGGCGCCCAGGCGTTCGTCGACGGCGTCGCGCACGGTGTCCACCATCACCTGCGTGCTGCGCTCGATCTCGATGTTGAGCGACGCGCCCGCGGCCTTCTCGCCGAAGGTGGTCATGCGCAGCGTCTCGGGGATCAGCCACACCTCGAACCAGCCTTCGGCCTTGTCGGCGTGCGACACCGTGAGGCTGGCGCCGTTGATCGCGATGTAGCCCTTGGGGAACACGTAGCGCACGAAGGCCGGGGGCACGGCGATGCGCAGCACGTGGTTGTTCTCGGGCTGGCGCACCGAGGCGAGCGTGGCCTGGAAGTCGACGTGGCCCGACAGCGGATGGCCGCCGATCTCGGCGCCGTCGCGCGCCGCGCGCTCCACGTTGATGCGGCTGTCGAGTGCCAGCGCGCCCAGCGTGGTGAGCGCCAGGCTCTGCTGCATCACGTCGAACCTGGCGGCATCCTCGCCGACGCGCTCGGTGACGGTGAGGCACACGCCGTCCACCGACACGCTGGCACCGATCTCGAGCTCGTCGCAGAAGCCGTGCGGGAACGCGAGCGTGAAGCTGCGCAGGCCGGGCTTGTCGGTGAGCGCGGAGACGGTGGCGACGGCCTGGACGATGCCGGTGAACATGGCGGTGTCTTCTGGAAATGGGGAAGCCCGGATTGTCGCCGCTGCCGGAGGCCCGCGTCGCCGCCGGGACATGCGAGTGCCTGGACAATGGCCGCATGTCCTGGACCCTGCCCAAGTTCGCCACCGCGCCGTTCTGCCCCTCCGAGGTGCGAGGCAGCATCGTCGTCCCGCCCGGAACGCCGGGGTGGCAGCGCGTGCTGCGCTTCGCCGGCCCGGGCCTGCTGGTCGCCGTGGGCTACATGGACCCCGGCAACTGGGCCACCGACATCGAGGCCGGCTCGGTGTTCGGCTATTCGCTGCTGTTCGTGGTGCTGCTCTCCAGCCTGGCGGCCATCCTGCTGCAGGTGCTGGCGCTGCGCCTGGGCATCGTGGCCCGCGTCGACCTCGCGCGCGCCTGTCGCGACCGCTACGGCCCGACGGCACGCACGGCGCTCTGGCTGATGGCAGAGGTTGCCATCATCGCCTGCGACGTGGCCGAGGTACTGGGCAGCGCGCTCGCGCTGCACCTGCTGTTCGGCGTGTCGCTGGTGCTGGGCATCGTGATCACGGCGTTCGACACGCTGCTGGTGCTGGGCCTCAAGGGCAAGGGCTTCCGCCAGGTGGAGGCCATCGTGCTGGGGCTGGTCGTCACGATCAGCGTGAGCTTCGCCATCGAGCTGAGCCTGGTGGGCCCCGACTGGCACGCGGTGGCCGCCGGCTTCGTGCCGCGCATCGACGCCCTGCGCGACCCGCACGCCCTCTACATCGCCATCGGCATCCTCGGCGCCACCGTGATGCCCCACAACCTGTACCTGCACTCGTCCATCGTGCAGACGCGCCAGGCCGGCACGGGCGACGCCGGCACCCGGAGCGCGCTGCGCCTGTCCACCGTCGACACCGTGGCCTCGCTGTCGCTGGCGCTGCTGGTCAACGCCGCCATCCTCACGCTGGCCGCCGGCGCGTTCCACACCACCGGCCACACCGGCGTCACCGACATCCAGGACGCCTACCACCTGCTCGACCCGATCGTCGGATCCGGCGCCGCCGCCCTTCTCTTCGGCGTGGCGCTGCTGGCCTCCGGCCAGAGCTCCACCTTCACCGGCACCATCGCGGGCCAGGTGATCATGGAAGGCTTCCTCGACCTGAAGATCCCGTGCTGGCAGCGCCGCCTGATCACGCGCGGCCTGGCGCTGGTGCCGGCGCTGTGCGGCGTGGCGTGGCTGGGCGACAAGGGCGTGGGCACGCTGCTGGTGGCCAGCCAGGTGGTCCTGAGCCTGCAGCTGCCGTTCGCGATCTGGCCGCTGGTGCGGCTCACCAGCGACCGGGCGGTGATGGGGCGCTTCGCGAACGGGCCGCTGCTCAAGACCACGGCGTGGGCGCTGTTCGCGGTGATCTCGGGTGCGAACGTATGGTTGCTGGTGCAAATGGCGGGTTGAGCGGAGACCTGCCTTCTGGCGTCATATGATCCTGGCGAACGCAACCGCCGCAGACGCTGCCCACGACCCGACTGCCCGATGGAACGCAACCCCTACTCGCCTCCCAACGCCGCACTCGAGCCGGCACGGCCGTCCCAGGCCCCCACGCGGCTGGTGCTTGCGCGCTTCGGCAACGTCATGGAAGCACAGGTGCTCAAGGGCCTGCTGGTCTCCGAAGGAATATCGGCCAGCCTCGGCGACGCGCACACCGTACAGACGAACGGGCTGTGGGCCAACGCGCTGGGCGGCGTCCGCGTGATGGTGCCCGCGGACAGCCTGGCTCGCGCCCACCAACTGGTGGACGAGATGCAGGCCGGGCTCCTGGCGCTCGACGGTGACGCCGACCCCGCCCTGCCCGCGCCCGTGATGGCGACCGAGCGCGCTTTGTGGAACGTGGACGTCGCCGCACTGTTCAGCCTGGTATTGACGCCCGTGTTCGGCAACGTGTTGATGCTTCTGAACGCACACACGCTGGCCGACACCCGCGGCAAGCGGACGGCGACCGTCTGGCTGGTGATCTCGATCTCGGTGGTCGCCTACGCGGTCTGGATGCTCGGCGCCCAAGGCCAGTCGCCGTGGCTCGGGTTTCGGGCTAGGAGTCTGGGCGGCAGAAGCTTTGGAGGCGAATTGAATCGGCTTTAGAGTCGGCGCGATGCTGATTTCGGGAACCGGCGGAGGTCGGGGTTCAGTGCAGGCCGTGTTGAGGCCTCTGGCAGAAGCTGCAGGCGGCT
>JBBQYL010000033.1:0-33346 GCA_038208735.1 Burkholderiales bacterium | reverse complement strand
TGGGCCGTGCGCCGCACCGAGACGGGCCGTCCGTTCTACTTCGTGCTGCTGCAGGGCGGCTGCCACCTGCGCGTCGACGGGGCCGAGCGCAGCGACGTCATCACGCTGGCCGAGGGCGACTTCGTGCTGATTCCGGCCGCGCGCGCCTTCGCCACGTCCAGCCTCGACCGCCAGCCGCCGGCCGACGGCGAAGCCGTCACCACCGCCGTCGTGCCCATGCCCGGCGGCGCGCGCGTGGGCGATCCGCAAGGCGCCGTGGATGCACGCATGCTGGTGGGCAACTGCGTGTTCGCCTCGCCGGACGCGGCGTTGCTGGTGCCACTGCTGCCGCAGTGGGTGCACGTGCGCGGCGAGCGCCGCCTGTCGACGCTGGTGCAGTTGGTGGGCGACGAGTCACGCAGCGACCGGCCGGCGCGCGAGATCGTGATGGCGCGCCTGCTGGAGGTGATGTTGATCGAGGCGCTGCGGTCGACGGCCAGCACGTCGGCGTCGCCCGGGCTGGTGCGCGGGTTGTCCGACCCGCGGCTCGCGCTGGCCCTGCGGCGCATGCACGAGCGTCCGTCGAACCCGTGGACGGTGGCGCAGCTGGCGCACGAGGCCGCGATGTCGCGCTCTGCATTCTTCGAGCGCTTCAACGGCGCCGTGGGCATGGCGCCGATGGAATACCTGCTGGCATGGCGCATGGCGCTGGCCAAGCAGTTGCTGCGCCGGCGCGAACTGGCCATCGCCGACATCGCGGAGCGCGTGGGCTACAGCTCGGTCAGCACGTTCGGCGTGGCGTTCACCCGGCACGTGGGCGTGCCGCCGGGCCGCTACGCCAAGGGCGAGGCCGACGCCGTCCGGGCCTGATCGGCCGCTCAGGCCAGCGTGAACACGGAGACGATCTCCGCGAGCTTGGCGGCCTGCACCTTCAGGCTCTCGGCGGCGGCCGCGCTCTCTTCCACGAGGGCCGCGTTCTGCTGCGTGACCTGGTCGAGCTGGGTCACCGCATCCGCCACCTGCGAGATGCCCTTGCTCTGCTCGTTGCTGGAGCTGCCGATCTCGCCGATGAGGTCGTTCGCGCGCGACACCTGCGCCACGATGTTGGTCATCGACTGACCCGCCGTGCCCACGAGGCGCGTGCCGATCTCCACCTTTTCCGTGCTGGCCATGATCAGCTGCTTGATCTCGCGGGCGGCCTGGCCCGATCGCTGGGCCAGCGATCGCACCTCGCTGGCGACGACGGCGAAGCCGCGTCCCTGCTCGCCGGCGCGCGCGGCCTCGACGGCGGCGTTCAGCGCCAGGATGTTGGTCTGGAACGCGATGCCGTCGATCACGCCGACGATGTCGGCGACCTTGCGCGAGGCGACCGAGATCTCTTCCATCGTGGTCACCACCTCGCTCACCACGCGCCCGCCTTCGGCCGCGGCCAGCGCCGCGCTGCTGGTGATCTGCGTGGCCGCGCTGGCCGTCTCGGCGTTGTGCTTGACGGTGGCCGTGAGTTCTTCCATCGACGCGGCGGTCTGCTGGAGATTGCTGGCCTGCTCTTCGGTGCGCTGGCTCAGGTCGGCATTGCCGACGGCGATCTGCGACGAGCCGGTGGCGATCGAGTCGGACGAATGGCCCACCTGGCCCACGATGGACGACAGGTTGTCGTTCATGCGCTTGAGCGCGCGCAGCAGCTGGCCGGCTTCGTCAGGGTCGGACGAGTCGATGGCCGCGGTGAGGTTGCCCGACGCCACGGTCTCGGCGACTTCCACCGCGCGCGCGATGGGGCGCGTGATGGAGCGGGCGATGATCCAGGCCAGCAGCGCGCCCAGCGCCAGGGCGCCGGCCAGCAGCGAGACGATCAGCACGCGCGAGCTGCGGAACACGTTGCTCGCCGCGGTGGCAGCCTTCACGCCGCCCTGGTTCTGGAAGTCCATGTCGGCGCGAACCGCCGACACGAGTTCGTTGAAATCCTTGTTGGCGGCGCCGAGGTACGACGCGGTCGCCTGGTCACGGTAGTCGGCATCGCTCGACGAGAGCTGCACCTGCTTCTGGAGATCGTCGTAATAGCGCTGCTGCGCGCCCAAGATGGCATCGGCGGAGCGCTTTTCCTCTTCGCCGTCGATCATCGGGGCATAGACCTTCCATGCCTTGTCCGCGACGGCCTGACGAGCGACGATCGCCTTGAACTGCTCGGCGATCTCCTCTGGCTTCGACGTCATCGTCAACCGGGCCTGCGAGCGACGCACGTCGTACACAGCGATCGAGTACTGACCGAGCGCGCTGGCCGACGGCAGCCAATTGGTGGCGAGGTCGTCGGCCGCGTCGTTGACGCGCGACAGCGCCACCAAGGACGACGCGCCCACGGTGAGTGTGAGTGCCAACACGCCTGCAAAGCCAAGAGCCAGACGCGGGGCGATCCGGAAGCGAGAGAGAAAGTTCATGTGGGGGGAGTGCGACGACGTCTGGGACCTGCGGAGATCCAGCCGCCACGGATCATTCCCGTGGCTCGGGGTATTTCGACTCATCCTGGGCGAACTTGAGCCGACTGCTGAACAAGCGCACAGTCGTTGCGAACACATGACAATGCAAATGCGAATGGTTTGCATTTGCTTTTATACTGTGTCTGCCATTTGGAGGGCAGATGAACGAGATGATCAAGACCGCCTGCGCGCTCGCCGCATGCGCCGCGCTGGGAACCGCTTTCGGCCAGGAAGCCGCCACCGCACCGGCAGCCGCGGCCAGCGACAGCAGCACCAACGCGCAGAGCGTGGTGGTGTCCGCCAAGCGCGCCAATCGCGTCTCGAAGGGCGCCACCGGGCTGCCCATGGACGTCAAGGACACGCCGCAGACCATCAGCACGATCGACGCCGAGGACATGAAGGACTTCGGCGCCACCGGCAGCAACGACGCGCTGCGCATGGGCACCGGCATCAACGTGGAGCAGTACGAGACCAACCGGGCGTCGTACAACTCGCGCGGCTTCGACATCCAGCTGACGCAGCTCGATGGCCTGGGCATGACCAACGACTGGGGCACCGTCGTCGGCCAGCAGGACACCTTCCTGTTCGAGCGCATCGAGCTGATCCGCGGCGCCAACGGCCTGCTCACCGGCGTGGGCAACGCCTCGGGCACGATCAACTACGTGCGCAAGCGCCCCATCAACACGGACGGTGGCGAGATCGACCTGGGCGGCGGGTCGTGGAACGACGTCCGCGCCGCGATCGACTACAACAAGGTGCTGACCAGCGACGGCTCGTGGGCCGCGCGAGTGGTGGCCACGCACGACGACGGCGACTCCTACCTGCGCGCGCTGCACGACAAGAAGACCAACCTGTACGGCGTGGTGGACGGCCAGATCGGCGAGCACGGCGTGCTCACCTTCGGCGCCTCGTACGAGGACGCGCGCCAGAAGTCGCCGATGTGGGGCGCCCTCAGCTTCGTGCGCACCGACAGCGCGCAGGCCGACTTCCCCGTGTCGTCGTCCACGTCGCAGGACTGGACGTACTGGAACACCAGGACGCGCACCGCGTTCGTGGAATACGCGCACGACCTGGGCGCCGGCTGGGAGGCCAAGTTCACCTACAACCACCACGACACCGACCAGCAGACGAAGATCTTCTACGCGTACGTGCCCACGGCGGACGGCGCCCTCGGCCCGGACAACACCGGCCTGGTGGGCTGGCCCTACGCATCGCACGACATCACGCACAACGACATCTTCGACGCCAACGTCAGCGGCAAGTTGAGCGCGTTCGGCCGCAGGCACGAGGTGCTGGTGGGAATCAGCCGCGCGCGCGCCTCCAGCAACACCGACATCTACCCGTTCGACGACAACGACATCGGCCAGCCGTTGCCCGCGTTCCCGTACGGCGGCGACGTGTATCCCGAGCCGGACTTCGGCCCGGCCCAACGCGACAGCCAGGGCAGGCAGACACTCACCCGCCTTTACGGCGTGACACGCATCGCCGTCACGGACACGGTCAAGGGCATCGTCGGCCTCAACGCGGTGCAACTGCGCCGCGCGGGCAGCTCCATCTACGGCGGTGGCGGCGTGCTCGACCCGAAGGCCAGCAAGGTGAGCCCGTACCTGGGCGCCACCTGGGACGTGACCCAGGACACGCTGGCCTACGTGTCGTGGTCGGACATCTTCCAGAGCGCCGACCAGAGCGACGTCCACGACAACATCCTGGCGCCGGTGCGCGGCGTCAACCTCGAGACCGGCATCAAGTCGGACTGGCTGGATCGCAAGCTTCTCACCACGTTCGCGCTGTACCAGGCGCAGGAGAACGGCCTGCCCACCCATGGCGGCATGATCGGCGACAAGTACTGGTACTTCGCGCAGGACACCCAGTCGCGAGGCTTCGAGGCGGAGGCCACCGGCAAGCTCGGCGCCGACGCCAACGTGACGCTGGGCTTCGCACACGTCACCTTGACGGGGCCGGACGGCCACGACGCCGCGCCCTGGGTACCGCGCAACACCGCCAAGGCACTGTTCAGCACGCGCGTGGCCGCGTTGCCGGCCCTGCGCGTGGGCGTGGACGGCCGCTGGCAGTCCGCCGTGCAGAACGGCGCGCACCAGGGCGCCTACACGGTGGCCGACGTCTTCGCCTCCTGGGAGCTCACGTCCAAGGCCACGCTGCGCCTGAACGTCGACAACCTGTTCGACAAGAAGTACATCACCGGCGTGGAGTACGGTGACTTCTACGGCGCGCCCACCAACGGCGGGCTGTCGCTCGAGTACAAGCTCTGACGGCTATCCTGCGAGCCAGCCCATGATCATCGCGCCCGCCCACACGCCCTCGCCTTCCGTGCGGCGACGCCTCGCCATCGTTTCACGTGTCGGCGCCGCCCTCGGCGGCGGGTGGGTGTTCGCGTGGGGCTTCGTCATGCTGGCGCTGGCGCTGGGGCGGCGCGCCGGGCTGTCGTATGCCGACGCGCAGACGCTGGCCTGGCTGCTGGTGTTCCCGGTGTACGCCACCGCCGTCTGCGGGTCGTTCGCCGCATCCAGCGGCGCGCGGGTGTGGGCGGGGCTGGTGGGCGGCGGCCTGGCGATGACGGGCGCCGGCTGGTGGCTGATGCGCGTTGGGGCCTGACGCGATGTTCCCGAACTTCCGCCTCTCGATGACGTGGCTGCACACGTGGTTCGGCCTCGTGCTGGGCTACGTGCTGATCGTCGTGTTCTTCTTCGGCACGCTGTCGGTGTTCGACCGCGAATTCGACCGCTGGGCGATCCCGCAGACGCGCTTCGCGGCGCAGCCCATCCCGTCGTTCGACGCGATGCTGCGTCCGATCTTCGACCACATGGCGCCCGAGCCCGCCGATCTGGAGGCGCTGCGACGGCGCAGAGGCGGCACGCTGCCCAAGCTGACGCCCGTCGAATGGACGGCCTACACCACGCATCGCGACCCGGTGCTGTCGCTGTACACGGAATACGCGGTGGGCAACGACGCCGACAAGCCCGACGAGGAGATCTACGCACACGCCACCATCGACCCGCGCGACGGCCGTCAACTGGCCGGCGACCCGCTCAAGATCGGCAGCGAGTTCTTCTATCCGATGCACATCGGCCTGCACCTCACGTGGATGGGCGTGGGCTACTGGATCGTGGGGCTGTCGGCGCTGGCGATGCTTTGCGCGCTCGTCTCAGGCGTGGTGATCCACCGCCGCCTCTTTCGCGAGTTCTTCACGCTGCGCCCGCGCAAGCACGTGCAGCGCAGCACGCTGGACCTGCACAACCTCACCGGCGTCGCCGCGCTGCCGTTCCACTTCTTCTTCGCGTTGACGGGGCTCACCATCTTCGCGGGCATCTACTTCCCGGTCTCGGAGACGATGCTCAAGCCGCAGGCGCAGGCGGCGCTGGTGGCCCAGGCCGCCGAACGCGGCCTGCCCGCCAAGGCCGCGGGCGTGACGGCGCCGCTGGCCTCGGTGGACGCGATGGTGGCCGAGGCGCAGCGCCGCTGGGCCGCGCGCGGCATGCCCGGCGACGTCGGCATGGTGGAGGTGCAGCACGTGGGCGACCGCAACAGCGTCGTGGCCGTCTACCGCGCCGGCAGCGACCGCGTGGCGCTGCTGGGCCAGGCCATCCACTTCGAGGGCACCGCGGGGCGCGTGTTGCACGAGGAGCCGCCCGCCACCGTGGTCACCGGTATCAACGACTTCCTCACCGGCCTGCACCTGCAGCAGTTCGATCACTGGCTGCTGCGCTGGTTCTACGTGGTGGGCGGCCTCGCCGGCTGCGCCTGCATCGTGACGGGCTTCCTGTTCTTCGTGGAGAAGCGCAAGCGCCAGCACACCAAGGTTGGCCTCGGCGGCGCACGCTGGGCCGACGCCTTCGCCGTGGCCACGGTCACCGGCATGCTGGGCGCGACGCTGGCGATGCTGGTGGCCAATCGCCTGTTGCCCGACGAACTGGTGGGCCGCAACGAATGGGAGCAGCGCGTGTTCTGGGGCGCGTGGCTCGTCGCCTTGCTGCACGCCGCCTGGCGCAGCGCGCCGATCCGACTCGGCAAGGCATCGCCGGCCTGGCACGAGCAGTGCGTCGGCGTGGCCGTGCTGGCCCTCGCGGCCGTCCTGCTCGACGCCGTGACCACCGGCGACCACCTGTTGAAGACGCTCGCGCAGCCCTATTGGCCGGTGGCGGGCGTCGACCTCGCGCTGCTGGTCGTTGCGGCCTGCGCGGCGTCGGTGGCCGTGAAGCAGCGCCGCCGCCAGCGCGCGACGCGCCTGGCGTTGCGCCATGCATGAGGCCTTGCTGCAGGCGCTGGCCATGCTGTCCAGCCTGTGCGGCATGGGCTGGCTGGCGCTGGCCATGGACACGCACTGGACCCAGGTGCGTGGCGCCGTCCGCCAGGGCGCGCGCGGCGTGAAGCGGCTGCGCGCGCTGGCCGGGGCGGCGATCGTGGCATCGCTGGCACTGTGCCTCGCCGCCGACCACGCGTCCATCGCGGTGCTGGTGTGGATCATGTCGCTGGTGCTGGCGACGCTGCTGGTGGCGTTCGCGCTCGCGTCGCGGCCTCGTTGGCTGCGCTGGCTCGCGCTGGCGGAGGGATAGACGGCACGCAGGGTCGGGGTCGGGGTCGCCTCAAGACAACGGTCAGGCTCCTCCGCTGTTCGCCTGTTCAGGCCGCGGGAGCGTTGCCTGCCCATGCGCGGCTTCCTGGCATCGGCCAAATCGCAGGGAGTCAAATGCAAGTGCTCGTCCGCGTCTTCCATGTCAGCGCGATCGTGGAGCCGCTCGCGGACGTCGAGGTGCAGGTGATCCTCGGGGCCTCACAGATCTGGAATCGTCGGCGCGACGTCACCGGCATGCTGGCCCGGAGCGACGGGCATTTCGCGCAGGTCGTCGAGGGTCGGCGTGAAGCGATCGACGCCCTGCTGGACGAGCCGATTACGCGGCGGAAGTCAGAGCATTGGGCCATGGGCCTGGTACGCCGCGACGACATGGCCGATGAGATGCGGCAACTCCATGAAGGCCAGGTGACCGACGTCGCCGCCACCAAGGACACCATCGCCCGGTTGCTGCCCCCCAGGGACTGACGCCTGCCGGGTTTGGCGGCGCACCTTCGTTCCTCCCACAAATCACCCGTTCAGGCGCGTCCGCGTAACGTGCGTCCACGGCGACCGACCAGGAGCACGGGCGTGCATCGTTCTACCCTTGTAGAAACGTCGCCGCGACACCGGACATTTCGGCAAGACGTCTCAGCCAAAGCAGCTCCAGCCGGGTGCTTTCCCGGGAGCGCGATCTGGCAAGTTTCCTGCGATGGGTTCGCCCGTTTCGGCTTCATCATGAAGTCGAAGTGCATCTTCAGCGCCTTCAACGCGTCCTTGTCGTTCTCCATCACGCCCTTGACGCCGAGACGCTGCGCCTCCTCGAGCTTCTCCTTCGTGGTGGTGAACACGGTGACGTCGGCGCCGAGCGCCTTCGCGATCTTCGCGGCCAGGTGGCCCAGGCCGCCGGTGCCGATCACGCCGACGACGCTGCCGGCCTTCACGCCCCAATGCTTCATCGGCGAGTACGTGGTGACGCCGGCGCACAGGATGGGCGCGGCCACCTCCGGCCGCAGGCCCGCGGGGATCTTCAGAACGAAGTCCTCGCGCACCACCAGCACGTTCGAATAGCCGCCGAAGGTGTTGTCCTTGCCGTACATGTTTCCGCCGCCGGGCGCCATCTCCTTGGGCACCATCGGGCCGTTGTAGGTGGCCAGCCAGCTGTTCGCGCCTTCGCAATGGTTCTCCTCGCCGGCCAGGCAGGGCGCGCACTGGCGGCAGCTGTCGACCATGCAGCCCACGCCCACGATGTCGCCCACCTTGTGCTTCGTGACGGCGCTGCCCGCGCGCGTGATGCGGCCCACCACCTCGTGTCCCGGCAGGCACGGATAGACCGTGTTGTGCCATTCGTTCTTGACCTGGTGGATGTCGGAGTGGCACACGCCGCAGAACATCACCTCGATCTCGACCTGTTCGGCGGTGGCGTCCTCGCGCTGGAACTCGAAGCGCTCGAGGCGGCTGAACGAATGTTTGGCGGCATAGCCGACAGCGTTGATCATGCGAGGGACTCCTGGGTGGGCGGCGGGCCGCTTCGGCAAGTCGGATTCCCGAGACGCTGTTCAGTCGTTCCGCGCAGCCGGCGCATCCGCCTTGAGAAGGCCCCGCACGTTCATCGCCGCCAGGCAGGCCTGCAGCACCACGAGCGCGGGCGCGTTGCCGTGCAGTCCCCAGGCCACCCATAGCGCGTTGCTCGCGATGAACACCCAGAAGCCGATGCGCCGCCGACGCCGGTGGGTCGATCCCACCAGCCATGACGCGCCGACGGTGACCGCCATCGCGGGCCATTGCATTGCATCGATGAGGTCGTCCATGGGAGCGTTCTTCCGGTCGCGTAGAGAGAGTCCTTTCGGCAAATCGAGAACCCATGGCGTGGATTGGGCGCGTTGCTTGCCCATTCGGCCGAGGCCCGGAATGACCCGGCCCCCTTCGCCAACGCAGCCACGGATCACTTCATGGACAACACCAGCTCCCCTACCAAGACCGACTCCCCGTCGGCGACCCCGGCCACGCCGTTCCCCGTGAGCAACGGCGACGCCAGCGGTGCCAAGCCCACCTCGGCCGGCGCCGGCGCGTCGGGCGACTCGAATTCGAATTCGAACTCCAGCTCGACCGCAGACAAGGTGGCCGATGCCGCCGCCGCGGCCGTGCCCGTGCTGGATCGCCTCATCAAGCAGACCACCACCGGCGCGCATGACGCGATCGACAGCCTGTCGTCCAAGGTCAGCAGCATCGCCGACGGCCTGCAAGGCGGCGTCTCGAAGGCGGGTCACACGCGCGACGAGTGGATCGAATCGGCGCGTGACGCGATCCGCCAGCATCCGTTCGCCACGGTCGCGGGCGCGCTGGTCATCGGCGCCGCGCTGTTGAGCCTGCGCTCGTCGCGTCGCGACTGATCTCTTTTGCCGAAATGGCGGCGTGAGCCGTGCCGCCTGGAGGGCTTCGTGTCCTCCAGGCGTTTCTCATGCGCCACCTGGCGCCTATCCGATCGCCAGGAGTCCTCCATGCCCAAGTCCAAGCAGTCCGCTCCTCCCATCGCATCCGCTCTCGGCTCCGCCGGCAGCACGGTCGGCGGGCCCGCCTCGGGCATCGCCGCGGATCCTGCGCTCAGCGCCACCGGGCCGTCGATCGGGGCGCTGGCCGCGAAGCAGGCGGGCACGCAGGCGATGGCGAAGGCCATGCCGTCCAACCCGCTCAAGCCGCTCGACCATGGCCTCGACGCGGGCCACGCGCCGCAGGAAGGCCCGTGGAGCAATCCGCCCGACGACGCGGTCACCGGCAGCACGCTCAGCGAGAGCAACGAGTCGGCCAAGGTGGGCAACGGCGTGGTGCCCGGGCTCAACGCGAACCAGGGTCCGCTCGACGACGCGCGCGTGGACTCCGCCGGCCAGGCCCTCACCACCAACCAGGGCGTGCTGGTGTCCGACAACCAGAACTCGCTGAAGGCCGGCCTGCGCGGTCCGACGCTGCTGGAAGACTTCGTCCTGCGCGAGAAGATCACGCACTTCGACCACGAGCGCATCCCCGAGCGCATCGTGCACGCGCGCGGCTCGGCCGCCCACGGCTACTTCGAATGCACCCGCGCGCTCGGCGAGGTCACCAAGGCCGCGCCGTTCAAGGAGGTGGGCAAGCGTACCCCGGTGTTCGTGCGCTTCTCTACCGTGGTGGGCGAGCGCAGATCCACCGACACCGCGCGCGACGTGCGCGGCTTCGCGGTCAAGCTCTACACCGACGAAGGCAACTGGGACCTGGTCGGCAACAACATCCCCGTGTTCTTCATCCAGGACGCGATGAAGTTTCCCGACCTGATCCACGCGGCCAAGCCCGAGCCGCACCACGGCATGCCGCAGGCGGCCACGGCGCACGACACCTTCTGGGACTTCGCCTCGCTGTCGCCCGAGACCGCGCACATGCTGATGTGGGCCATGTCCGACCGCGCCATCCCGCGCAGCTACCGCATGATGCAGGGCTTCGGCGTGCACACGTTCCGGCTGATCAACGAAGCGGGCGAGTCGCGCTTCGTCAAGTTCCACTGGACGGCGTCGGCCGGCACGCACTCGCTGGTGTGGGACGAGGCGGTGAAGCTGTCGGGCTGCGACTCCGACTTCCACCGGCGCGACCTGTGGGAGGCCATCGAAGCCGGCAACTATCCCGAGTGGACGCTTGGCCTCCAGGTGTTCACCGAGGAACAGGCCGCGGGCTTCGCATTCGACATCCTCGATCCCACCAAGCTCATTCCCGAGGAACTGGTGCCGGTGGTGCCGGTGGGCCGCATGGTGCTCGACCGCAACCCCGACAACTTCTTCGCCGAGACCGAGCAGGTGGCGTTCTGTACCGCGCACGTGGTGCCGGGCATCGACTTCAGCAACGACCCGCTGCTGCAGGGCCGCATCCACTCCTACCTGGACACGCAGATCAGCCGCCTGGGCGGCGTCAACTTCCACGAGCTGCCCATCAATGCGTCGCTGGTGGAGGTGCACAACAACCAGCGCGACGGCATGCATCGCCGCGCCATCCCGCGCGGCCGCGTCGCCTACGAGCCCAACTCGCTGGGAGGCGGCTGCCCGTTCCAGGCCGGCGCGCGCGGCTTCGTGTCGTTCCCCGAGCCGGTGGCCGAGGACAAGGTGCGCGGCAAGCCCGAGAAGTTCGCCGACCACTACTCGCAGGCCACGCTGTTCTTCAACAGCCAGTCCGAGGTGGAGAAGAACCACATCGTGGCGGCCTTCCGCTTCGAGCTCACGCGCGTGCAGACGCCCGCGATCCGCCAGCGCGTGGTCTCGCTGCTGCGCAACGTCGACGAGGCGCTGGCCGCACGCGTGGCCGACGGCCTGGGGATGGAGCTGCCGCCGGCCCAGCCGCGCGCCCTCGAGCCGCCGGTCAAGGCCGAGGTCGACGCGTCGGCGCCGCTGTCGCTGTTCGCGGTCCCCGGCGACGGCTCGATCGCCGGCCGCCGCATCGCGCTGATGGTGGCCGACGGCGCCGACAGCGCCACGCCGCAGGCGTTGTACGACGCGCTGGTGGGCGCGGGCGCGGCGCCGCGCTACATCGGCGCCAAGCTGGGCAAGGTCAAGGCCAAGGGCGGCGGCACCATCGAGATCGAGGCCACGCTCGAGACCATGCCCTCGCCGATGTGGGACGCCGTCGTCATCGACGTCTCTGCCGACGCGCTGGCCAAGGTGGGGCCGGCGGTGGAGTTCGTGAAGGAGCAGTTCCGCCACTGCAAGACCATCCTCGTCAACGGCGCCGCCGACGGCGGCTTCATCGAAGCGGCCGGCAAGGACTCGACCGATGCCTTCATCAAGGCCGTCGGAAAGCACAAGCACTACGAGCGCGAAAAAGATCCGTCGCCCGTCTGAACCCGCAGAGCCCACCCATGTCCCCTCGCGCCCGCCAGATCTTCAAGCCTGCCTTCCGCTTCGGCCTGGGCGGCGTGCCGCTGGGCAACGAGTTCGCCAAGCACACCGACGACGACGCCCAGGCCACGCTGCAGGCCGCGTGGGCCATGGGCGTGCGCTACTACGACGTCGCGCCGTGGTACGGCTTCGGCCTGACGGAGCGCCGCTTCGGCCACTTCCTGCACAACCAGCGGCGCGAGGACTACGTGCTGTCGTCGAAGGTGGGCAAGCTGTTCAAGGCGGCGAAGGACAACATGCACGCGCAGGCCTACCCGCTGTCCGACTCGCCCAACGACCTGTTCATCGACTACACGGCCGACGGCGTGCGCCGCTCAGTGGAGGACAGCCTGCAGCGCCTGGGCGTGTCGCACCTCGACGTGGCCTTCGTGCACGACCTGTCGCCCGACTTCGCGTTCTTTCCCAACGGCTGGGAGGAGCAGTACCGTATCGCGCGCAAGGGCGCGTTCCCGGCGTTGTCGAAGATGCGCGACGAGGGAATCATCCGCGCCTGGGGCGTGGGCGTGAACACGCCGATGGCCATCCTCCAGGTCATCGAGGACGCGGATCCCGACGTGTGCCTGTGCGCTCGCCAGTATTCGCTGATCGACCATGCCGACGCCTTGAACGTCGTCATGCCCGCGGTGAAGGCGAAGAAGGTGTCGCTGGTGATGGGGTCGTCGCTCAACGCCGGCTTCCTCTCCGGCAGCCCGCGCTTCAACTACGGCGACCAGAACTTCCGGATCCCGCCCGAGGCGATCGCCAAGCGCGATCAGCTGCGCGTCGTGGCCGCACGGCACGGCGTCGACCTGCGTACCGCCGCGCTGCAGTTTTCGGCGGCGGCCCCGGAGGCGGTCGCGCTGGTGGTGGGCGCCGGCAGCGCACTGCAGATCCAGGAGGACTGGAATTCGATGCAGGCCAGGATCCCGGAGGAGTTCTGGCGCGAACTCAAACACGAGCGGCTCATCGAGCGCAACGCGCCGACGCCGACGGCGGCGGCCTGACGCCTCCAATTTGCGACGCCGGTTGCCTGCAAGGCACGGCATGTGCTTGTAGAGGGGACTGGAGACCCCCGATGACCAATATCCTGGTGGTGGACGACACCGTCGATGCCGCCGAGAGCTTGGCGCTGCTGTTCGATACGCTCGGCCACGAGACGCACACCGCCTTCGACGGCGAGCAGGCCCTGGCGGCCGCGGAGAAGTTCGCCCCGCACATCATCTTCCTCGACCTCGACATGCCGGTGCACGACGGCTACGAGGCGGCGCGCTCGATCCGGCGCTCGAAGTGCACCGACCCGCCCTTCATCGTCGCGCTCACCGGCCAGTCCGGCGCGGAAGTGCGGCAACGAACGAATGCGGCGGGCTTCGATTTCTACATGCAGAAGCCCGCGAACACCAACGCCCTGCTGGCACTGGTGTCCGACTTGGCGGGCCGGCAGAGACCCCCGGGATGACCGATCCGGCCATCGAGCGCTGGATGCGGTCGCTTTTGGCGTCCACTTCCGAGACCAGCATCGTCATCCTGAGCGTGGAAGGCGTCATCCTGGCCTGGCTGGGCGCGGCGCCATTGCTGTTCGGCTATTCCGCGGAGGAGGCGGTGGGCATGCCGTTCAGCCGCCTCTTCACGCCCCGGGACATCGCGCTGCTGCAAGCGGCCGAAGGCATGACGTCGATGGTACTTGGACGAGGCCAACAACTGAAGGTGACGTTGCCCGACGTCCCCATCGTGATCGAGGCCGACGCTCAACGCCTGAACCAGATCCTCTTCAACCTGCTGAGCAACGCGTCGAAGTTCACGCCGGCCCGAGGCATCGTGCAGCTCAGCGCCACGGTGGAGGACGACATGGCGGCCATCCGCGTCGAGGACGACGGCGAAGGGATCGCTCCGGCCGTCCTGCCCAGGATCTTCGAGCTCTTCACGCGCGGCGACAGCGCGCGCAATGTGCAGGGGCTGGGCGTGCGACTGTCCGTGGTCCGGCCCACCGAGGAAGGGCACGGCTGAGGCAGCATCACCGGAACGGATGCCTCGATGAATCGCCAGGTGCACGAGGGGTCTGGCTCCGAACGGGGCCAGACCCCTGCTGCCAAAGGAGCGTGATCGGCAGCTCGCGCACGCGCCTGCCGGTGGCGTTGAAGATGGCGGTCGCCACCGCCGCGCCGGTGCCAGTGATGCCGATCTCGCCCACCCGCGCGCGCCCATGGGCGTGTGCGGATCGGGGAGGTCGTTCCAGATGACGTCGATCTCGGGCACGTCGAGGTGTACCGGCACGTGGTACTCGGCCAGGCTCGGGTTCATGATGCGGCCGTTGCGCTCGTCGAACTGCGCCTCCTCCATCAGCGCGAGGCCCAGCCCCATGATGATGCCGCCGCGGAACTGGCTGCGCGCCGTCTTGGCGTTGAGGATGCGGCCGCAGTCGAACGAGCCCGGGAAGCGGCTGACGCGCGGCTCGCCGGTGACGGCCTCGCGCAGCGCGCGTGCCAGGATCGCGGCGTAGGTCTCGAAGCGCTCCGGCTCGTCGGCCTTGCACAGGCCTGCGTCGCGGCAGCGCACGTCGATCTCGCCCTGGCCCTTCAGCGGCGAGTCGCCGTCGCACAGCTTCAGCAACTCGATGACGAGGGCCTTGCGGGCCGCGGCGATCGCCGCACGCGAACGTGACCTGCGCCATCGGCAGCCCCAGCCGTTCGGCGGTGACCATGGTCTGCGCGGTGGCGGTGCCCATGCCCATCTCGTGGCCGGCGATCTCCACCCTCGCGTGGCCGTCGCGCGTGAGCGTGAGGCGCGCCGCGCCGCCGGGCATGCGGTAGTACGGGTAGGTGGCCGTGGCGCAGCCCATGCCCACCAGCCACTCGCCCTCGCGGCGGCTGCCCGGCACTGCCTGGCGCGCGCTCCAGCCGAAGCGCTCCGCGCCCGCGCGCCAGGCCTCCACGATGTGACGCGACGAGAACGGCCGGCCGTTGGTGGGATCCTTGTCCGGTTCGTTGCGCAGGCGCAGCTCGATCGGATCCATGCCCAGTGCGACGGCCAGCTCGTCGATGGCGCTCTCCAGCGCGAAGGTGCCCACCGACTCGCCCGGGGCGAGCATGAAAGTGTTGGCCACCATGTCGATGTCGGCCACCTGCACGTCGAGCTTGATGGCGCCGGCCGCATAGGCCGACTGCGTGGGCAGGATGAACGGCTCGGGCATCTTGTTGTGCGAGGTCATCGCCACCACGCCAGTGTGCACCAGCGCCTCCAGCCGGCCATCGAGCTGCGCGCCCGGCGCGACAGCATGATGCGCACGGGCCGCCCGGCCAGCTTCGACGCCGCGGCCGCCAAAATCTGGTGCTGCCAAAGCGTCTTGCCGCCGAAGCCGCCACCCACGAAGGGCGAGGTCACGTGCACCTGCTCCTCCTTCAGGCCGAACACCTGCGCCAGCGACCAGGCCACGTGCTGGAGCGGGCGACGCGCCGAGGATCGCGTGGTTGCGGTCGAACCCGTCGATGGCGTCGCAGCCCTGGCCGGGCGAGCGCTTGTTGCAGCGCGAGCCCTCGTCGTCGAAGAAGTAGGTGCAGCGCGTGCGCTGCAGCAGGTTGCCGCCCAGCGTGGTCACGTTGCGGATCTGGGCCGAGGCGCCCGCCAGGATCGCACGCGACAGCACCGGGTAGCGCTCGCGCACGCCACGGTGCTCGGCGATGGCCGTGTTGCGCGCCGCGCCGTCGATCCGCAGGCCACCGCCGCCGAGGAACTTGGCGCCGGCGGCCGCGCCCTGGCGGCCGGCGTCGACACGCTCGCGGCGCGGGCGTAGGCGAACCGGCTCATGGCGTCTCCTCGTGGAATTCGGTGATCGCGTCGACGATGCCGTTGTAGGCGCCACAGCGGCAAAGATTGCCGCTCATGCGTTCGCGCAGCTCGTCGTGCGTGAGCTGGAATTGGGTGTCGGTGAGGATGGGCGTCACGTTGCTGGGCACGCCACGGCCGAGCTCGCTGAGCATCCCGACAGCCGAGCAGATCTGGCCCGGCGTGCAGTAGCCGCACTGGAATCCGTCGTGCCCCACGACCGCGCGCTGCAGCGGGTGCAACGCCGTGTGCGTGCCCAGGCCTTCGATGGTGGTGATCTCGCGGCCCTGGTACTGCACCGCCAGCGCGAGGCACGAGTTGATGCGCTCGCCCTCCACCAGCCCCGTGCAGGCGCCTCACGCGCCCTGGTTGCAGCCCTTCTTGGTGCCGGTCAGGTGAAGGTGATCCCGAACCAGGTCGAGCAGCGAGGTGCGGAGGTCGCACGCCACTTCGACCGCTTGTCCGTTGACGATGAAGTGCATGATCGGCCCGTCGTTGAGTTCCGTGGGACGCGCATGCAACCGATGGCTGCGTGCGCGCAGGAATGGAATCTCGGCAAGCCGAATGCCAGCGCAGGCGCCTCAGGCCAGTGGCAGTCCCACGTAGTTCTCGGCCAGCGCCGTCGAGGCCGCCTCCGAACCCACCAGGTAGTCCAGCTCGGCCCGCTGCATGCACGCACCGAACGCGCCGGCCTCTGGAAACCGGTGCATCAACGACGTGAACCACCACGAGAAGCGCTCGGCTTTCCAAACGCGCGCCAGGCAGCGCCGCGAGTAGGCGTCGATGGCGGCGTCGCTGCGTTCGCCGTAGTGCTCGATCATGGCGTCTGCCAGGAAGCCGACGTCGGAGGCGGCCAGGTTGAGTCCCTTGGCGCCTGTGGGCGGCACGATGTGGGCGGCGTCGCCGGCCAGGAGCAGGCGGCCGAAGCGCATCGGCTCGGCCACGAAGCTGCGCAGCGGCGCGATGCTCTTTTCCAGCGACGGGCCCGTCACCACCTGCTCGGCCACGTGCTCGGGCAGGCGGTGGCGCAGCTCGTCCCAGAACGCGACGTCGCTCCAGCGCTCGGCGCGGTCGTCGGATGCGCACTGCAGGTAGTAGCGGCTGCGGGTGCGGCTGCGCTGGCTGCACAGCGCGAAGCCGCGCTCGTGGTTGGCGTAGACCAGCTCCTTGGTGGCGGGCGGCACGTCGGCCAGCACGCCCAGCCAGCCGAACGGATACACCTTCTCGTACGCCGTGACGGCGCCTTCGGGCAGGCTCGCGCGGCACACGCCATGGAAGCCGTCGCATCCGGCGATGAAGTCGCAGGCCAGCTCGTGGCGCTGGCCTTCCTTGACGTACGTGACCTTGGGTGAGGCGCCGTCCCAATCCGCGATGGCCACGTCGCCGGCCTCGTAGACGGTGGCCAGTGCGGCGTCCGCGCGGGCCGCCATCAGGTCGCGCGTGACCTCGGTCTGGCCGTAAACCATCACGTGGCGGCCGGTGAGCCTGTCGAAGTCGATGCGGTGCAGCGCGCCGCCGAAGGCCAGCTCGGTGCCGTCGTGGCGCAAGCCTTCGGCGTGCACGCGGGCGCCGACGCCAGCGCGATCGAGCAGGTCGACCGTGGTCTGCTCCAGGACGCCGGCGCGGATGCGGCCCAGCACGTAGTCGGCGCTGCGCTGCTCGATGACGACGGCGTCGATGCCGGCGCGGTGCAGCAGCGCGCCCAGCAACAGCCCGGCCGGACCGGCGCCGACGATGGCAACCTGGGTTCGCATGATGTCTCCTTTGTCGTTTGATGCCGACTCTAGGCAGCGACAGGCGATTCGCCAATATCATCGCGTTATCGGATGACATGCACCAGATGAATCAAGCCCGCTTCGACCTCAACCTCCTGCGCGTGTTCCAGGCCGTGTACGTGGCCGGCAACGTGCGCCGCGCCGCCGAGAAGCTGGAGCTGTCGCAGCCGGCCGTGAGCCACGCCCTCACGCGGCTGCGCCTGCGGCTGAAGGACCCGCTGTTCATCCGCAGTCCCGGCGGCGTGGCACCCACGCCCCGCGCCCACCACTTCGCCCTCACGGTGGACGCCGCGCTCGCGGCCGTCGACGCCTCGTTGGGCGAGACGCGGGCCTTCGACCCGGCCAGCTCCGACCGCCGCTTCGCGCTGCACATGAGCGACATCGGCCAGGGCGAGTTCCTGCCCGTGCTGATGGCCCACCTGCGCGTGCACGCGCCGGGCGTGCGCATCGAGGTGCGCCAGCTGCCACTCGACGAAGTGCAGCCGGCGCTGGACCAACGCCGCATCGACCTCGCCCTGGGCCACCTGCCCGACATCCACGGCACCCTGCACGAGCAGCTGATCGTCGACCGCTACGTGCTGCTGGTGCGCCGCGACCACCCGTTCGTGCACGCGCTCGGCTCCGCCGAGGCGCGCCAGGCGCTGCAGTACGTGGTGGCGCAGAGCCACCCCGAGCCCGAGAAGGCGTTGCGCCGCCTGGGCCTGGCCGATCACATCCGGCTGATGCTGCCGCACTACAGCGCGGTGGCCGACGTGGTGGCCAACACCGACCTCGCTGCCATCATCCCGCGCCGTCCGGCGCTGCGCCATGCGCGCCACTTTCCGCTGGTCACTGCCGAGATCCAGGTCGACCTGCCGCAGCTGGGCATCTGGGCCCACTGGTCGTGGCGCGCCGAATCCGACGCCGGGCATCGGTGGCTGCGCGAGACGCTGGCGGAGCTCTATCGCGCCGGGGGCAGCGAGCCGGACTGACCCACCCAGTGTCATCCCGCGCGCAGTCGCAGGATCCACGCTGACGAGCGACAGTGCCTCGGAGGTGATTCCTGCGGGGGTGGTCGGGAGCGAAAGAGATGCGGCAACCCTACGGCGCGACCGTTCAGCCAGGCGGTGCGCTCCAGCGAACGGCGCAAGGCACGCCACTTGCCGCCCGTCTCTCAACGTTTCATGCCAACCAAAGGGGCCTCATCGTGATCGACGACAAGCAAAACGAAGACATCCGGTCCCTGTTCGACTGGCGCAACGTGCCGCAGGGCGGCGTCCGGACGCCGCCCTCGCCCGTGGCCAACGACGACCTGGCGCTGGCGCTGAGCCTGCTGTCGTGCAACTCGCGCGACCGCGAACAGTTCCGCAGCGCGCGCGCCCCGGCCTGACCGGTAAGGCGTGGAGGACACGGTCATGAGCGCCCTGCGCACGGCCACCTTCACGATCTCGATACGGGACGCGTCGGACGACGAGCTGGAGGCCGCCGCCGCGGCCTTCACGTGCACGTTGCACCGCGCCGGCATGACGCCGCACGACGCGCTGGGCGCGTGGCATCGGATGGACGAGTGGGAACGCGTCGACTACGACACCAACGCCGAGCCGGGCCCCGACTGGTGGCACACGATGGGCATGGCGCGCGACGCCGTGCTGGCCGCGTTGCGATCCGCCGGCATCGACGGGCTACGACGTCCGTTCACTATCGAGGCGGTGACCTAACCCGGCAGCGAGAACCGATACGTCAGCCCCAGGCCGACGTTGGTCGCCTCGAACCGGTACCTCGCCGGGTACAGGTGCGCCACGTTGACCGAGGTCGTCTTGCCCACCTGCGCGTAGATCGCCAGGCGGTCGCCGAGCGCGTAATCTGCGCCGATCGCCGGCTTGGCGATGACGCCGTGCACGTTGATGCCGCCCACCAGCTGCGCGAAGGCCTGGAACGGTTGGTCGGCGCTGTGCGTGGTCTGCAGGCCCAGGCCGGCGAGGGCCTCGCCGTAGCCCGGGTAGCCCAGGTAGCGGCTGGTGGCGATGCTGGCCTGGATGGGCACGTAGACGTTGTCGGAGAGCACGTCGTCCACCTGCGTGGTGAGCAGGCGCAGCACGCCCTGCGTGCGGTCGCCGATCTTCGGGTGCAGCTCGGACTGCTGGAACACGTCGATGCGGTAGCCACTGGACACGCCGTCGCCCGCGCCGCCGCGACCCGTGAGATGGTAGTCGAGCGCCGCGCCCACGGTGAGGTTGCGCGACGTGCCGCGTGGCGCGAACAGGTAGCCGGCCGACAGCGCCAGCCCCAGGTGGTCGCCCACCCGGTATTCGCCGAACACCTTCGGGTACACCAGCAGACCGGGACCGGTGTCGAACTGCTGCGGGTCGTAGCCGCCCGAGCCGACCGCCACCTGCCCATACACGTCGACGTCGCGCGAGAGCGTCGCGCGGTAGCCGACACCGCCCAGCAGCTGGTTGTAGATGGGCAGCCCGCGAACGCCGACGCTGCCCTCCACCAGCGCGTAGGTGTGGTCGGTGAGGAAGTGGTTGAACTGCACGTCCGCGAGGTTGACGGTGCCCTTGAAGGTGCCCTTGGGCTTGACCTGGATGAAGTTGTCCAGGCCGAACATCAGCGTGTTCTCGTCGGCCGGCGCGTCGGCGGCCCGGGTTCCGCCGGAGGCGTGGCCTGTGCTGGCGTATGGCGTCCTCGCATACGAGAACGGCACCTGCACGGCGAGGTCGAGCTGCGTGCCGTGGATCACCGACTGCGAGAAGCGCAGGTAGGACACGTTCAGGCCCGCGGAGAAGTCGTCGAAGTGCCAGCCCAGGCCGGCGTAGACCTTGGCGAACGCGCCGGAGCCCGAGATGACGCGCGACTGCGAGACGCTGTTGCCGCCGCCGCCGCCGCCGTAGGACATGCCGGCGTCGGCGTACAGCCGGCCCGCCACGTCGGCCTGCGCATGCAGCGTGGCATCGAACGACATGAACCCGCCATACGCGCCCTTGAACAGCGGAGCATGCGCGCCGACGCCGCCATAGAGCCAGTCGTTGAACTGGTTGAGCACATGCACGCCTGCCAGGTCGATGGACGGGTAGCCGCGCACCGGGATGCGCTGGTAGTCCAGCACGATCAGGCCCTGGGCGCGCTCGGGCGTCGGTGCGGCCACGGCCGCGTCGGCGGCGAGCGCCGAGCGGGCCAGCCCGGCCGCGGCAATGAAGAGCAATACGTTGGCCAGTCTCGGTTGCATGGGTTTTCCGTCCTCCGCGCGCATGGTACCGCCCCGCGTCGTGGCGCCCGTGCGATAGAGTCCCGCTCAACGAGAGCCGCCATGACCACCGACGCCCACGATCCCGATGCCCTGCCCCACCTGCTGACGCTGTTCGACCTGGAGACCACCGGCGGCGACCTCTACGTCGGCCAGAGCCTGGATCTCGGCTTCCGCAACCTGTTCGGCGGCCACATCCTGGGCCAGTCGCTGATGGCCGCGGCGCTCACCTGCGGCGACCGGCTCGCCCACTCGCTGCACGCCTACTTCCTGCGCGGCGGCGACGCGCAACACCCGGTGGAGTACCAGGTGGATCGCATCCGCGACGGCAACAGCTTCAGCGTGCGCCGCGTCACCGCCAGCCAGCACGGCAAGCCCATCCTGATCCTCTCCACGTCGTTCCAGGTAGAGGAGCCCGGCTTCGCGCACCAGCTGGCGATGCCCGACGTGCCCGCGCCCGAGGGCCTGACGACCTTCGTGGAGCTGACGCGTCCGCAGCCCGTGTCGGGCACCAGCGACCGCAAGATCACCAGCGCGCGGGCCATCGAGATCCGTCCCGTGCCCACCGGCGCGCTTCGCCCCGGCGCGGGCGCGGGCGAGCCCGCGCAGGCCGTGTGGCTGCGCGCACGCGGCGCCGTGCCGGCCGGCCAGGCGCTGCAACGCAGCCTGCTGGCCTACGCGTCCGACTTCGCACTGCTGTCCACCGCGATGCTGCCGCACGGCGTGGGCTACTACACGCCCGGCATGGTGATGGCCAGCCTCGACCACGCCATGTGGTTCTACCAGGACGTGCGCATCGACGACTGGCTGCTGTACGTGATGGACAGCCCCGCCGCCGCGCACTCGCGTGGCCTCGCGCGCGGCAACCTGTTCAGCCGCGACGGCACGCTGGTGGCCTGCGTGGCGCAGGAGGGACTGATGCGGATGACCTCCGTTTGACCGCGGCCAGACCCCCTCACTCCGACTCGAGCGCGACCACCGCGCCACAAGCCACCAGGAACGCCAGCTTCGCCGCCCGCCGCTGCCGCTTGAGCGCGTACTCCGCCTTCAACGCCAGCGACCGCGACGGCAGGCGCGCCGCGGCCAGGATGCGCAGCGGCGGAAACGCCCGTGTGAAGCGCGCGCCCTTGCCGGCGCAATGCGCGGCGAAGCGCAACGCCAGGTCGTTGGTGATGCCCGCGTACAGGCGCTCGCCGCGGCACTCCAGCAGGTAGAGCACCCACGACTCGTCGATGGCGGCCGCGTCCATCACCAGATCAGCTTCGCGCCCTCGGGCACGCTCACCCACGGGTGCCGGCGCTCCTCGTACACGGACACGCCGGGCGCCGCGAACGTCGGGTCGGCGAATGCGCCCACCGGCACCACGCGGAACGCATCGTCGAAGAAGTAGACCACCGTCGCGCCGCAGCGCGGGCAGAAGTGGAAATGGCAGGCGTTGCCCTCGTCGCCGATGCGCACGTACTCGGTGGACTCGCCGGCGACCTCCACCTGGTGGGTGGGAAAGCGCGCCTGCGCGCCGTAGGTGCTGCCGGTGCGGCGCTGGCACGCCAGGCAGTGGCACATCGACACGCCGACGGGGTCGCAGTGGGCGACCAGCGTGAGCTGGCCGCAGGAGCAGGCGGCGTGGTGGGCAGGCATGCCGCATTTTGAACCATCGAAGCTCACCGGTGATCCCGGCTGCCGAAGCGGCCTGCCCCCCCCCGGTGCCGTCGCGCAGGCTGCGGGACTACGTCACGCCGGCGCGGGTTTTCAGCGAAGCGCGCGAGCGCTCGCCGCAACCTGTCATGCGAATATCGCGCGACCCATCCAAGCCCGCTGTTCGTCCATGCCCAACGCCAACTTCGCCTTCCTGCTGCTCGCCGCACTCCCCTTCGCCGCGCACGCCCAGGTCTACAAGTGCGCGCAGCCAACGGGCGGCACCACCTACCAGTCGACGCCCTGCCCGGTGGCCGCCAAGCCCGTGCCGCATCCCACGGCGGCCCAGCTGAACGCGGAGCGCGCGAGCGCGCCCAAGCCCGCCGGGCCGCCGATGGCCGCGGAAGATCTCTACGACGACGGGCATCGCCGGCGCGACTGCACCGTGGCACTGGAGAACACGATCACGCTCAAACGCACCGGCGGCCGCGTGTTCATCACGAACACGGCCGGCCAGCGCGAGTACATCGACGACCACGATCGCCCGCGCCTGCTGGCCGAGGCCGAGAAGCACGTCGCGAAGTTCTGCGACTGAACCCCCGGGAACCTGGGCGTCAGGCGCGCGGGCGCCACACCTCGCGCGCCACCCGCAGCCAGTTGCCGCCGAAGATGCGCGCGATGGCCTCGTCGTCCACGCCGCGCCGCGACAGCGCCTCGGCGAGCGCCGGCAGTTGCTCGGGGGGCGTCATCGCGATGCCCGCCGAGTACCCCAGGTGCGGCGGAAACTTGTCGGGGTTGGCCGCGATCTCCGCGTCGAGCTCGCTCGAATCGAAGATGTAGTCCAGGCCGATGCCCACGTGCTCGCTGCCCACCAGGTCGAGCATGTGCAGCACGTGGCGCGCCACGTTGTCCACCGACGAATCGTTGTCGCCCAGGAAGATGCCGATGCCGTTGACGCCCACCACGCCGCCGCGCGCGGCGCAGGCGCGGATCAGGTCATCGGGGATGTTGCGCGGGTGGTCGGTGAGAGCGCGCGCGTTGGAGTGCGAGAAGATCACCGGCGTGGGCGACTCGTCGATCGCCTCGCGGGCGGTACGGTACCCGGTATGCGAGCAGCAGGCCACGATGCCCACGCGGGCCATCTCGCGCAGCATCTGGCGGCCGAACGGCGTGAGGCCGGGGTCGTCGTCCTGGCAGCCGCCGCCCGCCAGGTTGTTGCGGTTGTAGGCCAGCAGCATCCAGCGCACGCCCAGGTCGCGGTACAGGGCCAGCAGGCTCAGCTGGTCGCCGATGGCGTTGGCACCCTCGATGTCGAAGCCCACCGCCAGCTGGCCGGCCGCGCGCGCGGCCTCGATGTCGTCCACCGACTCGATCAGCCGGTACTCGTGCGAGTTGGCTTCCAGCCAGCCGCGCATCGAGGCCAGCATGCGCAGGTGCTGTTCGACGCCGTCGTCGCCGTAGCCCACGTTGACCATCACCACGTCGGCACCGGCGTCGCGGTGGCGCTTGAGCTGCGGCAGGAAGGTGGTGTCGTTCGGCTTCAGCGGCATGCAGGCGTGGTTGTCCCACACCAGCATGGAGGCCAGGCGATCGTTCATGTCGGGCTCCTCTGTTCAGAAGGGGTCAGCATCAGGCCGGTGAAGTGCTTGCGCTCCACGGCCGCCAGCAGCCACAGCACCGCACCCGAGACGGCGGCGATGGCGGCCATGGCCAGGAAGAAGGCCGCGGGGCTCATGTGGCTCCACCACGTGCCCACCACGCCCGACAGCAGGTTGCCGGCGAACGCGGCCAGGAACCACGCGGCGATGGTGGTGGCCCCGAAGCCGGGCAGCGACAGCTGCGCGAACATGCCCAGGCCCACCGGCAGGATGTAGAGCTCGCCGAAGGTGAGCAGCGCGAAGAACGCCACCAGCCACGCCCAGTGCACCTGCGTGCCCGCCGACTGCGACGCCTGGCTCACCCCCGCCAGCAGCACGTACGAGGCCGCCACGGCCATCGCACCGAACGCCATCTTGCCCAGCGGGGCGGCGGGTGACGCCGAACCGCTGCGGCGGTTCCAGTACGCCACCATCACCGGCGTCATCACGAACACGAACAGCGGATTCAGCGACTGGAACCAGGTCACCGGCACCTGCCACGAGAACGCGCGTCGGTCGACCTCCACGTCGGCCCACAGCGCCAGCGTGTTGCCCGTCTGCTCGTAGGCCACGCGGAACAGGATCACGGCCAGGCCCGCGCCCAGCAGGAACAGCAGCTGGTGCCGCGACGCGGCGTCGGCGGCGGGCACTTCTTCCAGCGCGTCGTCGGGCGGCAGGTGACGCGAGCCGGCCGCGTAGATGGCCAGTCCCAGGCACATGCCCACGCCCGCGGCGCCGAAGCCGTAGTGCCACCCGACCACCTCGCCCAACGTGCCACACACCAGCGGCGCGATGAATGCGCCCAGGTTGATGCCCATGTAGTACAGGTTGTAGGCGCCGGCCAGCCGCGGGTCGCGCGCGGCGTACAGCGGCCGCACCTGGCTGGGCAGGTTGGGCAGGAACAGCCCGTTGCCCAGCGCGATGGTGACCATCGCCGGAAAGAACAGCGCCTCGGACGCCATCATGAAATGGCCGCACGCCATCAGCAGGCCGCCGATGATGACCGCGCGCCGCCGCCCCAGCCAGCGGTCGGAGATCATGCCGCCGAAGATCGGCGTCAGGTACACGCCCGCCGCGTAGGTGCCGAAGATCAGCGAGGCGCTGGCCTGGTCGTAGTGCAGCTGCTTGGTGACGTAGTAGACCTGCAGCGCCCGCATGCCGAAGAAGGAGAACTTCTCCCACATCTCGGTGAGGAACAGGATGGTCAGGCCAGGCGGCTGGCCGAACCAGGTGCGGACGGGCAGGGTCGGCATGGCTCAGTATCCCGAGCTGAAGTTCAGCAGGTGGTAAGAGAACGCCACGTTCAGCAGCATCGTGAAGGCCAGGAACTGCACCCCGGCCCAGACGGTGGATCCGCGGCGCCCCGGCGTGCGCACGCGCTGCACCAGGTTCCACGCCGACACCAGCCAGCCGCCGACGAAGCCGATGAACGACAGCAGCTGCACGAAGTGCACCCAGTTGTCGAGATGCGGCGTGGTGATGGCCGCGACGACACCGAACAGCACCGTCCACGCCACCGCCGCCACCAGCGCGGCGATGGCCGCCACCGCTGTCCAGCGCGTGCCCGCGCCCACCGCGGGCGTGAGCGGCGCCGCGCCGTACCACCTGCGCGCGGCCGCGCCCACCGGCCACACCAGCGCGGCCACCAGCAGCAGCGCCAGCGACAGCACGAACAGCGGCACCTCGAGCCCGGCCCCGGCCAGGCCGTGCACCGGTTCGTAGGCGAACGCGAACGCCAGGTAGTCGGTGCTCCACAGCGCCACCTTGCCGTCCACCACCTTGGCCTGGAGCATGTCGTGCCCGCCCACCTGGTGCCACAGGTACGGACGCGTCTCCACGAAGGTCTGCGGCTGCAGCAGCAGCTTGGTGGTGATGGTGCCGTCGGGGTTGGCCGCGATGACGGTCGGCTGAATCATGTTGATCAGCGACAGGAACGTGGTCTCGCCGCGGCGGGTGGTCCGGTAGCGGCCCGCCATCAGTTGAGCGTGCGCCTTGGCGGTGGCCTCGTCGATGGCCTGCACCGGCTCGGCGTGCGGGAAGTAGCGATCGGCGAACTCGTGATACACGTCGTCGCGGATGCCCTCGCCGAGTCCGTCCTTGCCGAGCGCGTTCACCGAGATGAACAGGCCGACGTGGTCGTCCAGGAACAGGAACAGGTCGCTGTGGAAGTAGTTCAGGTCGCCGCCGTGGGCGATCACGCGGCGGCCGTTGATGTTGGTCTGGTAGAAGCCCAGCGCGATGCCGTTGAGGTCGGGGAACGGGCGCGTGATGGTGGTGTGCATCATGCGCGCCGTCTCGGGCTTGAGGATCCGCGCGTCGCCGTACTTGCCGTCGGCCAGGTGGGCGATCATGAAGTGCGCCATGTCCTCGCCGGTGGACGACAGCGAGCCCGCGGGCGGGATGTTGACCACCTCGAAGCCCTTGCCCGGCTTGCCGGCCTCCTCGTAGCCGACCGACATGTCGGCCTTCAGCGCGTCGGGCAGCGGCTGGCGGAACGTGGAGTGCTTCATGTTCAGCGGGGCGAACACGTTGCGCTCGATGTAGTCGTTGAACGGCATGCCGGAGACGCGCTCGACCATGAGGCCGGCCAGGCCCGTGGCGTAGTTCGAATAGGCCGACGTCGTGCCCGACGGATAGATGCGCGCGGGCATGTTGCCGGCCAGCACGCCGCGCAGCGGTGGATCGGGCACGTCGAAGGCCACCAGGTCCTTGATGCGCTCCTCGAAGCCGGTGCGGTGCGTCATGATCTGGCGCAGCGTGATGGGCTGGCCGTCGAGCGGCGGCACCTGGAAGTCGAGGTACTTGTTGACGTCGACGTCGAGATCGAGCTTGCCCTGCTCCACCAGCTGCATCACGGCCGTCCAGGTGAACAGCTTGGACGTGGAGCCCGGCCGGAACAGCGTGCGCTGCGGATCGACCGGCGTGCCCAGCTTCTCGTCGGAGACGCCATAACCCTTCTCGAACAGCACCTGGCCGTCCTTGACGATGGAGACGACGGCGCCCGGCGTGCGCGCGGTGCGCAGCGCGGTGGGCATCAGGCCGTCGAGCCAGGCCTGCGCGTCCTGCGCGGTGAGCTCATGGCCGACGCCGGCAACGACGAGGGGCGCGGAGGCGGCCGCGGCCGTGGGCGCGACCCCGCCCGCGGCGGGCGCCGATGCCGACGCCGCGAAGGGACTGGCCGACGCGAAGGCCAGGACGGCGGCGGTGGCCAGCGCCGCCAGGGTGGGAAGGTTTTTCATCGGCTTTCCGTAAGGGTTGAGCAACGTGAAGTGATCTTAGAAACGTGAACGGGACAGATGCTCGGCGACGACGCCCGCGGCGGCCAGCTCGGGCGGCACGCCCTCGCCACACGCGAGCGCCGCGGCCAGCCGGCCCAACGCCTCGGCGCTCTGGATGCCGTAGCCACCCTGGCCCGCGAGCCAGAAGAAGCCCTCGGCGGCCGGATCGAATCCGACCACGGGCGTGCGGTCGGCGCTGAACACGCGCAGGCCGGCCCAGCGATGCCACACCTTGGGCACCTGGGTGCCGGTGGCATTCTCGAAGCGATCCACCGCGATGGCCACCTCCAGGTCCTCGGGCTGCGCGTCGCACGGCGGGCTGGGCTCCTCGTCGGCCGGCGACAGCAGCAGGCGTCCGGCGTCGGGCTTGAAGTAGAAGCTCTCGTCGATGGCGATGGACGCGGGCCAGGCGGCGCAGTCCAGCCCGCGCGGCACGTCCACCAGCATGGCGGTGCGGCGCAGCGGCCGCAGGCCCACGGGCCGGGCGCCGGCCAGGCGCGCCACCTCGTCGGCCCACGCCCCGGCGGCGTTCACCACCACGGGCGCCTCGTAGCGCGCGCCCTGCGTGTCGACCACCCAGCGTCCGCCCTCTCGAGCCATGCCGGTCACCGCGCCTTCCAGCGCCACGGTGGCGCCGGCCGCCTTGGCCTGGCGCAGGTAGCCCTGGTGCAGCGCGTCGACGTCGATGTCCGCCGAACCCGGCTCCAGCAGCGCGCCGCCCAGGAAGCCGGGCTTGAACACCGGCACCAGCGCGTTGGCCTCCGCCACGTCCAGCACGCGCGTGCTGGCGGCGATGTCCGCGTCGTCGCGGAAGGCCGCGAGCGTGGCCATCTGGTCGGGCGTGGCGAAGAACAGCGTGGAGCGCGGGCTCACCAGCGGCGTGGGCGTGAACCACGCCGGCGACTCGAACAGGAACGCCTGGCTCGCCCGGGTGAGCGCGCGAACGGGCGCGTTGCCGTAGATCGCGGAGAACAGCGCGGCCGAGCGGCCCGTGGAGTGGTAGCCGGCCTGCGTCTCGCGTTCGAGCAGCGCCACGCGCCCGCGCCGCGACAGGTGCGCCGCCGCCGACGCGCCGGCCATGCCGCCGCCGATCACGATGAAGTCGAACGACTTGCCTTCAGTAGCCATGGACATCGCTCAGAAGCTGGCTGCCAGGGTCACGCCGACGGTGCGCGGACGTGACAGTTCCACCTGCGCGGGGCCGCCCAGGCCCAGGATCGCCGTGGACGTGCTCAGCTGCGCGTGCGCGTCGAACACGTTGCGCACGTACATCGACAACGAGACGCGGCCGAAGTCGATGCCGCCGTTCAGGTCGGTGAGCCAGTACGCCGGCATCTTGTAGCTGGCGCCCACGTTCGCATCGCGTTCGCCCGCGTAGCGCTCATTGGCGCCGAACCAACCCGCGTGTCCGGCCACGTCGAACGAGGTCTTCGCACCGACCGTGGCGGACAGGTCGGCGTTGTTGGGCAGGCGAGATCCCGAGGGGCCCAGGCCGGGCGCATCGTCCGTGAGCCTGCCGTCGATCGTCGACAGGCTGCCGACGATCGACAGGCGCGCGGTCGGACGCCACGTGGCACCCAGCTCGAAGCCCTGGATCTCGGCCTTGCCGCCGTTGACGATCACGCCGAAGCCGTTGACGGAATAGACCTGCTGGATGTTGTGCCAGCGGATGTCGTAGACGGCCGCCTCGATGAACAGCTTGTTGTCGAACAGGTCGGCCTTGTAGCCCGCCTCGTAGCTCCACAGCGAGTCGTGCTGGAACGTCGGGGGCGCCAGCGGCAGGCCGGTGGCGGGGTCGTTCAGCACGGCGTTCGGGCCGCCCGGGCGGTAGCCGCTGGCGGCACGCACATAGACGTTGCTGGTGGGGGTGAGCGCGTAGCGCGCGGTGGCCAGCCAGGTCTTGGGTGTCTCTTTCGAGTGCGCGGGCGGCAGCGAACCCACCAGCGGGCCGCTGCCCGTCTGCAGGTAATCCTGCTTGTTCTGTGCCACGCGCAGGCCGCCGGTGAAGGCGAGCTTCGACGTCGCGTTCCAGGTGACGTCGCCATACGCCGCGATCTCCTCGTACTTGCTCGCGATGTCCAGCAGCGCCAGGTCGGGCGCCGGGGGAGTGCCGCTCGCCAGGGTATCGAACAAGTGCTGTCTCTGGTCGGCATTTTCGCGATCCCAATACAGGCCGGCGAGCCATTCCACCGAGCCGCCGGCCGCCGAGGTGAGGCGGAACTCCTGCGTCGTCTTGCGCACATTCGCCGCGATGTCCTCGCCAACGGTATCCGGCGTGTATTTGAAGATCGAGTCGATGACCGGCGCATAGACCGCGGTCAGGTCGTAGTGCTGGCCCAGCTTCGACCGCTGCACCGACGTGATCGAGTTCAGGCGCGCCGGCCCGAAGTCGTACTCCAGGTCGACGGCACCCTGGGTGGTGCGCACCGAGTGCGGCTCGCGCAGCACCTGCTCGCGCTGGTTCCAGCCGTCCACCGGCCTGCCGGTGGACGCGTCCACGTCGGTGAAGTCGGAGTTGCCACGCCGGATCTCCTGCGACACCGCGGTGGCCTTGATGTGGAAGCGCGCGCTGGGCTCCAGCAACAGCGCCACGCGGCCGCCGTTGGTGTCGCCCTTGTTGAGGTTCTTGCCGCCCGCCGGACCCAGCACGTCGACCCAGCCGCCCTCGTGGTCGTGGAAGGCGGCCACGCGCACCGCAGCGACATCGGCCTTGAGCGGAATGTTCACCACCGCGTTGACGGTGCTGCCGATGCCGCCACCCTTCGTGGTGCTGGCGCCGACCGCCGCCTTGCCCGAGAGCTCGGAGGTGTCGGGCTCGGTGGTCACGTACTTGATCACGCCGCCCATCGCGCCGGCGCCGTACAGCGTGCCCTGCGGGCCGCGCAGGATCTCGATGTGGTCGAGATCCAGCAACGCCATGTCGAGCGCGGTGGCCGAGCCCGCGGCGAACGCGCTGCTCGAGCCGTAGGCGACATCGTCGATGTAGGTGCCCACCGTGGCGATCGTCAGGTCGCCGGTGGTGACGCCGCGGATGCTGACCGTGCCCATGCCGGGGCCGCCGTTGGTGCTGACGTCCACGCCCGGCTGCGCGCCGAGGTAGTCGATCAGGGTCTTGGCGCCCGACTGCTCGAGATCCACCGTGGACAGCCGATCCACCTGCATCGGCACCTCGCGCGCCGGCTCGCGACGGCGCGAGGCCGTGACGTAGACCACCTGCGAGGCGTCGCTCGCGGCCGGCGCACTGGCCGCACTGGCCGCACTGGCGGCGGCGGCCGGCGCCGCGGCCTGGGCCATCGCCAGCACGGGCGCCAGGGCGGCGATGGCCACGGCGGTGGCGGTCAGCCGAAGACCCGGGCGAGCGGCACGGACGGACGAGGACGGTGCGGAGGGGTTCATGGTGGCGATCCTTGAAGGAGAAGAAGCCGTTGACCCGGGGCCGCCGAACAGGGCCTGCCTCGTAAGCTTTCGGGTCGATGGCAAATCGTAGCGTCGATTTTCATTTTTGTCCAAGTTTTTCCATTTTGGAAAACTAATCGTTTTCCATGAGATTTTTGTTTCACCGTTCGACTGATAGAGTCGAGGCATGAAAGCTCCCCTCCCTGGCCCGGGCGAAGCCATCCGCGCGGTACGCAAGCGCGTGGGACTGACGCTCACCGAGCTGTCGGGCCGTACCGGGCTGGCGGTCTCCACGCTGTCGAAGCTGGAGATGGGCCACGTCTCGTTGTCCTACGACAAGCTGATGCTGATCAGCAAGGGCCTGGACATCGACATGGCGGAGCTGCTCGACTCCACGCCGCATCCCAGCGGCCCGGCCAACCATGGCGGCCGGCGCGTGGTGCAGCACGCCGGCGAAGGCCAGCATGTGGAGACGCGCAGCTACAGCCAGACCTACCTGGCCACCGAGCTGCTGAACAAGCGCATGACGCCCATCCACGTGGAGCACCATGCGCGCACGCTGGCCGAGTTCGTGGCCGAGTTCGGCGACTTCATCCGCCATCCCGGCGAGGAGTTCACCTACGTGATCGAGGGCGAGATCGCCTTCCACACCGAGCTCTACGCCCCGCTGCTGCTCAAGGCCGGCGACTCGATCTACTTCGACTCCGAGATGGGCCACGCCTACCTGAAGGCCGCGGAGGGTTCGTGCCGCACCATCACCGCCTGCTCGCCCCGCGGCCGCGACGAGACGATGAAGGACACCTTCGTCAACGCCTCCGTCAAGCACGCCAGCGTGCCGGCGCCACCCCGCCGCAAGCCGGTCGTCACGCGCGCCAAGCCGGCAAAGAAGTAGCGGCCGCGAGAGGGATGCGCATGCAGATCGACCTTGTCCGCGATGGCCCTCAAGACTCGCTGGTCGACCTGATGCACGAGATGTGCGTCTTCTACAGCGACGATGCGCCGGCGTCGCGCGAGGACGTGCGCTCCAACCTTCTCGACAACCTGCTGGCCCCGGGCTCCGCCCTGCGCCTGGCGGTGGCCACCGACGCCGCCGGCCAGGCCGTGGGACTCGCCGCGGTGGCGCTGTTCCACTCGCTGGTCGACCCGGCGCCGCAGCGCCGCGGACAGCTGCTGCTCAAGGAGCTCTACGTGCGCAAGAGCCACCAGGGCCAGGGCATCGGCAAGGCCCTGATGGCGTGGGTCGCGCGCCATGCGCTGGAGCACGGCTGCGCGCGCATCGACTGGCACGTGAGCGCGTCGAACCGGCCCGGGCTGGCGTTCTACCGCTCGCTGGGCTCGCTGCACGTGGCCGGGCGGCTGAGTTTCCGGCTGGGGGGCGAGTACCTGGCGCGGCTGGCGGACGGCGACGATTCCTGAAGCGCGCCAGCCGGCGTCTCAATACTCCTGCTTCGTCGGCCGGAACAGGATCTCGTTGATGTCGACGTCGTCAGGCTGGCTCAGCGCGTAGACCACGGCGCGCGCGAACGAGTCGGGGGGAACAGCGATCTCGTAGAACGCCTTCACGCCGGCCTGCACGTCGGACTCGGTGATGCTGTCGGGCAGCTCGGTGGCCACCGCGCCGGGCGAGATGATGGTGGTGCGGATGTCCCAGGGCTTGACCTCCTGGCGCAGGCCCTCGGTGAGCACGCGCACGGCGTGCTTGGTGGCCGAGTACACGGCCGTGCCCGCGCGCACCTTGTGCCCCGCCACCGACGACACGTTGACGATGTGGCCGCCCTTCTGCCGCTGCATGTGCGGCAGCGCCGCCGCGATGCCGTACAGCACGCCCTTGATGTTGACGTCGATCATGCGATCACAGTCGTCGATCTTCAGGCGCTCCAGCGGCGAGCTGGGCATCAGCCCGGCGTTGTTGACGAGGACGTCGATGCGGCCGAACTTCTCGACGGCGGCGTCGACCAGGCGCTTCACGTCGGCGCTGCGCGTGACGTCGGTCTGCAGCGCCAGCGCCTGGCCGCCGGCCTTCACGAGCTCGTCGGCCAGCGCCACGATGCGGTCGACACGGCGCGCGCCCAGCACGACGACGGCGCCCTGCGCGCTGAGCATGCGTGCGGTGGCCTCGCCGAGCCCGCTGCTGGCGCCGGTGATGACGACGACCTTGCCTTGGATGTTGTGGCTCATGGGATTCCTTTCGAGGTTCGGCGACCATCCTGCCATGGGATTGAACGCGTCATGAGCGGAAGTTAGGATGGCCCTCCGATCCCGAGGAGGCTTCCGTTGACACGTGTGCCCGCCCCCGCGCCCCGTGCGCGGCTCGTCGCCGGCTCGCACGTGCACCGCGAGACGCGCACTGCCTACCGCTACGAGGCCACGTGGGATGTGGAAGGGCCGCTGCTCACATGGAAGGCCACGGTGTCGCTGCCGGGCCGGCGCTGGAGCCTGGCCGGCGGCACGCCCGAGTGGACGGGCGGCAACGAGACCAAGGCGGTGCGCGACGACGTGGCGCGCAGCATCGACGGGCTGGAGGCCTAGCAACCTAGGAGTCTGGGCGGCAGAAGCTTTGGAGGCGAATTGAATCGGCTTTAGAGTCGGCGCGATGCTGATTTCGGGAACCGGCGGCGGTCGGGGTTCAGTGCAGGCCGTGTTGAGGCCTCTGGCAGAAGCTGCAGGCGGCTAT
>JBBQYL010000032.1:0-33784 GCA_038208735.1 Burkholderiales bacterium | reverse complement strand
CGCCGGGCTTGACGCGAATTGCGCGTCGACGCGCAGGCGTTCCTTGTCGTGATGGACGACCGGCACCGTCTCGCTGCCTTGTCATTCCGCGCGCAGTCGCGGAATCCACGCCCGAGGCAACGTTGTCTGGGCGCGTGGATCCTGCGACTGCGCGCAGGATGACAAGGTGGGCCAGATCGCCCCGGGAATGACGTCGTTGACGAGGTGTCGCCCCTTCGTCATCCACGAAAAGGAACGCCGGCAGCGCGGCCCGACGTTCGTGTCAGGCCCGACCGCGAATGTCACGGCCGGCCGCGGGCAGCGTCGCGGCCTCGAAGGCCCGACGCTGCCCAAACCAAACAACAAAAATGGGGAACCGAATTTGTCCCAACCACCTGGGTGAACCGGCGGTGCGGCGGGCGTGTACTTGGGGAGACGCAGCACCGGGCCATCGAGGGCATTGCCGGCACACATACGAAGCCGCCGAGCTCGGCCCGCCAACAAGCGCGGACGAACCTTGACCGGACGCCCTCGGAATCCGGCCGTCCAGGCCGGATTCAAGGCGCACGTTCGGAGTCGAGCCAAGTGCATGCCAGTCGCGCCGCAGCGCGGGCAGCCGACCCGCGCGAAGCGCAGCACGCATCAAGCACGCCAAGAAAACCAGGATAACCAAAAGCACCACTCCCTGTAGAGCCTTCGCATCCCCCGGATAATGACACCCATCATGAAAAGAACTCACCACTTCCTCGCCCCCGTGGCCCAAGTGAACAAGGCCACGCTCGCCCGCTGAGCGCTCATCGACCCAATCGTCGGAGGGCTGTCGCGCCCTGCCGATCAAACCGACCCCGGCAGGCGCAAGTCTCCCGGGGTTTGTTTTTTTCTCACCTGAAACACGCCATGCGCACGTACGACAAGTTGATCGCCACGATTCCCGACCGCCGGGACGTGGCCCCGCCACGCCCGTGCTCCGGCCACGGGACGCAACAAGGCAGCTGACCCACCTGGTGATTCGCCAGGCGGCTGCGACTGAACAGCCCTCCTGGTGCGCGACACGACGTCGCGCCACGAAAGAATCACCATGTCCAACAACACCGCCCCTCTTCGCAACCTGCGCAACATCGGCGTCATCGCGCACGTCGACGCGGGCAAGACCACCACCACCGAACGCATCCTGTTCTACACGGGCGAGAACCATCGCATCGGCGAAGTGCATGACGGCAACACGCGCATGGACTTCGATCCGCAGGAACGCAAGCGCGGCATCACCATCAACAGCGCGGCCATCACCGTGCACTGGAACGGCACGCAGATCAACCTGATCGACACGCCGGGGCACATCGACTTCAACATCGAGGTGAACCGTTCGCTGCGCGTGCTCGATGGCGCCGTCGTGGTGTTCGACGGCGTGGCCGGCGTGGAGCCGCAGACCGAGACGAACTGGCGACTCGCGGACAAGTACCGCGTGCCGCGCATCGCCTTCGTCAACAAGCTCGATCGCACCGGCGCCGACTTCGCGCGCGTCGTGGCGATGATGCAGGAGCGCCTGGGCGTCGTCGCGTTGCCCTTGCAATGGCCCATCGGCGCGGAGGCCGACTTCCGCGGCGTGGTCGACCTGCTGCGGATGCGCGCGCTCGTCTGGGACAAGGACGACGCGAGCGCGCCCCCGCGCGTGGCCGACGTGCCCGCCGAGCTTCTGGACGAGGCCCGGCGTGCCCGTGCGCGCCTGGTGGAGGCGGTCGTCGAACAGGACGATACGCTGCTGGACGCCTGGCTGCGCGGCGACGAGATCGCGGTCGAGTCGCTGCAGGCGGGCCTGCGCGCGGGCACGCTTTCGGGCGCGTTCGTGCCCGTGCTCGCGGGCTCGGCCTTCAAGAACCGCGGCGTGGAGCCGCTGCTGGATGCCGTGGTGGACTACCTGCCGCGGCCGGGAGAGACGAATCATGAAGATGCCATCCTGAATGCGGATCCCGATGCGCCGTTCGCGGCCCTCGCGTTCAAGGTCGTCGCCGACGACCACGGCGCGATGACCTTCGTGCGCGTGTATCGCGGGCGTCTCGCGCGCGGCGCGAGCGTGTTCAACGTGGCCACCGGCCGCAACGAACGCGTCTCGCGCGTGTACGAGGTGCACGCGGACAAGCATCTGGAGAAGGACGAGCTCGTGGCGGGCGACATCGCCGCCGTCGTCGGACTCAAGGACACGCTGACCGGGCACACGCTGGCCGATCGCGCTCATCCTGTTCACCTGGAGGAGATCCTCGTGCCCGAGCCCGTGATCGACGTCGCGATCGAGCCGAGGACGCAGGCCGACCAGCAGGGCCTGTCGAAGGCGCTGCAGGCCATGCTGCGCGAGGATCCGAGCCTGAAGGTGCGGCAGGACGCCGACTCCGGGCAGACGATTCTTTCGGGCATGGGCGAGTTGCAGCTCGAGGTGTCCATCGAGAAGCTGCGCGCGCGCCACGGCGTGGACGTGACGGTGGGACGCCCGCAGGTGGCGTACCGCGAGACCCTTTCAACGAACAGCGAGGTTCACCATGTGCACAAGAAGCAGAGCGGCGGCCCCGGCCAGTTCGCCGAGCTGACGCTGCGCCTCGCGCCCCTGGCGCGCGGCGAGGGCTTCCGCTTCATCAACGAGAGCGTCGGCGGCGCGATCCCGCGCGAGTTCGTTCCCGCCATCGAGGCCGGCATCCGCCGTGCCGCGCAGGTAGGCGTCGTCGCCGGGTTTCCCACCGTCGACTTCGAGGCGACCGTGCTGGACGGCGGCTTCCACGAACGCGACTCGTCGTCGCTGGCCTTCGAGCTGGCCGCGGCGGCCGCGTTTCGCGAGGCGGCCGCGCGCGCGACGCCGCTGGTGCTCGAGCCGGTGATGGCCGTCGAGGTCATCACGCCGGTGGAACATCTCGGCGACGTGATCGGCGACCTGCATCGCCGCCGCGGCGACGTGCTGGGGCAGGACCAGCGCGGCAACGCATCGGTGGTGTCGGCCACCGTGCCACTGAAGGAGATGTTCGGCTACATCGGGCACCTGCGCGCCATGACCTCGGGTCGGGCGCAGTACTCGATGCAGACGAGCCACTACGACGTGGCGCCGGCGCGCGCGCGAGAGGCATTGGCCGCGTAAGGCCAGGGGTCTGGCCCCGTTCGGGGCCAGACCCCTCTTATTGTTTTGAACGGTACTATCGCGCCATGAACAATCAAGATCGAAATCGTTCCACTCACACCATGCAGGCGGCCGAGCGAGCCCACGGGCGCGCCAACGGCGGCGGCAGCGGCATGGGCGACGTCTCGATCTACATCCTCATGCGCTCGTGCAACGTGATGATGTCCGAACGACTGGGCCGCCTGCTCGAGCCGCACGCACTCACTGGCCTGGGCTACATCACGATGATGGCGCTCTACAGCCGCACCGAGAACCTGGCCAACCCGTCGGAGCTGAGCGACGCCACGGGCGAGACCCGCGGCAACATGACGCGCATCTGCGACGAGCTCGTCGACAAGGGCTGGATGCGCCGCGTGCCCAATCCCGAGGATCGGCGCCGCATCGACCTGTCGCTCACCGACACGGGCATGGCGCTGCTCAACGAGATCGCGCCGCAGTTGCGGCAGAACGCCGACGACTTCTACAAGCGCACCTTCAGCAAGACCGAGAAGGCGGCGCTGCAGCAGTTGCTGACGCAGCTCTCCGCGGGCCTGGCAGCGGAGCTCTGACGCGGATCAGGCGCGCCGGCGGCGCGCGATGGTGGCGAGCGCCCCCAGGCCGGCCAGCAGCAGCGCCGTCTGGGTGGGCTCCGGCACGGCCGTCAGCGTGATCGTGAACGACTGGCCCGGCGCCGGAACAATGCTCTGCATGTCGACCCACACCGCGTCCGGCGTGAAAGTGATGCGTGACGCGTCGAGACCCGCGAAATCCGTCGACAACGTGTAGCCCGTCCACGCGCCGCCAGACGACAGGTTGCTGAACTTGTAGCCGTTGAAATCCGACGCTGTCCAATCGAAGGTGCCGCTGTCGATGGTCAGCGTCAACGTGTTCGACCCGAGGTCGAAAGTGGCGGCGTCCTTGAACTCGAAGCACAGGCCCGTGCCGGCCGGGGACTGGGAGCCACTTTGGAAGCTGCGCGCCTCACCGCCCATCCCTCGTTCGCTCGACCCCCCCACCATGAATCAATGTGATGGGCCGCGACCTCCCACGTGTGCAATACTCGGCGCGAACTCAAGAGCCGTCGATGCGCCACTTGATCCACTCCAGTGTTCTCCTGGCCCTGCTGGCCTGCACCGCGTGCTCGCAGGCCAGCGACGCGCGCCGCGATCACCTGCTGGCGGGGCGGCATGGATGGATCGACCTGGTGATGCACGCGCCGGTGCTCGCCGGGCCGGCGTCTGCATCGGGCGCCGCATCCGAATGCAGCCTCGCGTTCCGGATCAACGGCGAGGCGATGCTGGAGGAAATGGGCGACCTCGCGCGGGCCGACGCGGCGAGCAATCCGCTGGGCTATCGATTCATCGCTCCGGCAGGCGCCCTGGACACCGAGCTCACGATCGCCTCTTGCGCGGTCGCCGACATCCGATTGCCCGTGAAACTGGATGCCGACCACCTGGTGCACCTCGAATTCGACGGCCACCGACTCGTGCAGAAATCGACCGAGCCCTGGGCCCCCACCACGCTGGACGGCATGCGCGCCCAGTTGTCGACGCTGCAGGAAGGCGCCCATGCCACCGATGGCCAGGTGGCACGCCTGACCTGGTGGCTCCTGGCCGCCCTGGCCGTCAACCTGCTGGTGCTGGCCGCCGTGCTGCTGCGCAGGCGTCAGGCCTGATCGCCTGCCGGGGCCTGCTCGCCGCCCTCCGCGATCGCCGCCTGCCGCTTCGAATGCACGTGCCGGATGCCCAGCGCGATGAGGATGCGCGTGGTGACCGACAGCGCGGCGATGAAGATGCCCACCAGCAGCGTGTCGCGCTCGTGCTCCCGCGTGTCGGCCTGGCGGCGCATCAGGAAGTTGCGTTCGTTCTGGGCCAGCACGGTCGCCTGCTGGCGGATGGCGGTCATCGTGGCGGCGTCGTCGCCGCTGCGGATGGCCTGCTGCGCCGCGTTGAAGCCCTGGTCGCGGCGCAGCGCGATCGTGCGGCTCATCTCGGCCAGCTTGGCGGAGACCGCCGCGTCGAGCCTGGCGAGGTTCTCTTCCTGCTTCGCGCTGGCCACGAGCAGCGTCTTGAGGCGCGCGGAGTCCTCGGCCTCTGCCTTGAGCGCGGCCTGGAACAGGGCCAGCCCGTCGTCCTCGCCGGTGATGATGAAGTCGCGCTGCGCGACGTCGGCGTTCTGCACCGAGATGAACAGGCCGTCCACCACGTCGAGCACCTCGTAGGCGCGGTCGACGCGATCGCGGGTCTGGGTCGTGAGCTGGTGGTAGTGGTACGACAGGTACGCGCCCAGCACCACGACCGTCGCCATGGGGATGGCGGCGATCGAGTGCCACAGCACCAGGCGGCGCGGGGGCCAGCGCAGCGTCATCCAGAACTTTTCCATGTCTCCAGCGGGGTGGTCGGCATCCAGGTCGAGTTCCCTGGGCAAACCGCAGTCCTGTCGAGTTGGCGAGAGACCGCTACCATCGGGTTCGACCGCATCCTCCGCATCAGCCAAGGCCCGCCATGCAAGTGATCACGCCCCATCCGTCCGACCTCGGCGACGGCTTCCTCGTGCACCGCGCGCTGCCCAGCGCCGCCCGGCGCGCAGTGGGGCCGTTCGTGTTCCTCGACCAGTTCGGGCCGGTGCAGCTGGCGCCCGGCAAGGGCCTGGACGTGCGTCCGCATCCGCACATCGGCCTGGCCACCGTCAGCTACCTGTTCGAGGGCACGATCCTGCACCGCGACAGCCTGGGCAGCGTGGTGCCCATCCGTCCGGGCGAGGTGAACTGGATGACGGCCGGCCGCGGCATCACGCATTCCGAGCGCTCGCCCGACGAGCTGCGCGCCGACGGCCCGCGCCTGTGGGGCCTGCAGTTCTGGGTGGCGCTGCCGCTCGAGCTCGAGCAATGCCCGCCGGCGTTCGCGCACCACGGCGCCGACGAGATCCCGCGCGTCACGCGCCCGGGGGCGCGCCTGAGCGTGGTGCTGGGCGAGGCCTTCGGCGCCACGTCGCCGGTGGCCCTCACCTCGCCGATGTTCCTGGTCGACGTCACCCTCGAGCCGGGCGCGACGCTGGAGCTCGACGTGGACGCCGCCGAGCGCGCGGCCTACGTGCTCGAGGGCGAGGTGCGCGCGAACGCATCGGAATCGTCCACCGCGAAGGAACACCTGATCGTGTTCGACGCCGGCGAACCCGCACGCCTGACCGCCGGCAGCGAGCCCGCGCACGTGGTGCTGCTGGGCGGACCCAAGCTCGACGCGCCGCGCATCCTGTGGTGGAACTTCGTTTCCAGCGACCGCGACCTGATCCTCGAGGCGCAGGCAGCGTGGACGGAACAGCGCTTCCCGAAGGTGCCTGGTGAATCCGAATTCATCCCGCTGCCGGCACGCCCCCTGCCGCCCGGATCCGCCCTCTGAACGAACCCCTGGAACAAGCCATGACCGCACCGCAACAGAAGCCCGCCCCCTCCGACGACGACCTGCTGGACGAGGCCCTCGACGAGACCTTTCCGGCCAGCGACCCGGTGCAGGTGACGCCGCACGAGAAGCTGCCGCCGGCCGACGCGCCGGGCAGCGACGTCGACGACCGGTGAGCGGCACGCCGCTGTCGCTGGCCGTGCTGGACGGCCACGCGCTGTTCACCGTCCTCGACCTCGCCGGCACCTTCGCGTTCGCGCTCAGCGGCGCGGTGGCCGCCCGCGAGCGCGGGCTCGACTGGTTCGGCATCGGCGTGATCGCGTTCACCGTGGCCTGCGGCGGCGGCGTGCTGCGCGACCTGTGCATCGGCGCCATCCCGCCGGCCGGCCTCGCCGACTGGCGCTACCTCGCCGCGGCGATGGTGGCCTCGGTGATCGCGGCGGCGTCGCAACGCATCGTCGAGCGCCTGGCGCATCCGGTGACGCTGTTCGACACGCTGGGCCTCGGCCTGTTCGCCGTCACCGGCGCGCAGAAGGCCTTGCTGTTCGGCACCAATGCCGAGGTGGCCGTGTTGATGGGCATGGTCACCGCCGTGGGCGGCGGCGTCGCGCGCGACGTGCTGCTGAACCGCGTGCCGGTGATCCTGCAGCGCGAGATCTACGCGTCGGCCGCGCTGGTGGGCGCGGCGATCTCCACCTTCGGCGATGCGCTGGGCCTGGCCTCGACCGCGCTCACCTGGTGTGCCGTCGCCACGTGCTTCGCGCTGCGGCTGGCGTCGCTGCGCTGGCGCTGGCACCTGCCGCGGTTCAAGCGCCAGAAGCGGCCCGAGGCCGCCGACTCGCTGCACGAACGAGAGTAGGCCCGCGCCGGCAAGGTCAATCCGGCGGCCCCAGAATCTGGCCTCGACTGCACATCGAGGCCCGCACATGACCGATCTCTCGACCTTCGCCATCACGAAGAAGTGGCCCGCCACGCAGCCCGACCGGCTGCAGCTGTACTCGCTGCCGACGCCCAACGGCGTGAAGGTGTCGATCGCGCTGGAGGAGACCGGGCTGCCCTACGAGCCCCACCTGGTGCGCTTCGACGCCAACGACCAGCTGTCGCCCGAGTTCCTGTCTCTGAACCCGAACAACAAGATCCCCGCGATCCTCGACCCGGACGGCCCCGGCGGCAAGCCGCTGGCGCTGTTCGAATCGGGCGCGATCCTGGTGTACCTGGCCGCCAAGACCGGCCAGCTGATGCCTGTCGACGTGACCGCGCGCTACGAGACGCTGCAGTGGCTGATGTTCCAGATGGGCGGCATCGGCCCGATGTTCGGCCAGCTGGGCTTCTTCAACAAGTTCGCCGGCAAGGCGTACGAGGACAAGCGTCCGCGCGACCGCTACGTGGCCGAGTCGCGCCGCCTGCTGGGCGTGCTGGACAAGCACCTGGAAGGCCGCGCCTGGATCATGGGCCACGAGTACACCATCGCCGACATCGCCAGCTTCCCGTGGATCAACAACCTGGTCGGCTTCTACGAGGCCGGCGAGCTGGTGGGCTTCGACGACTTCGCGAACGTGAAGCGAGTGCTGGCCACGTTCCTCGCGCGGTCGGCGGTGCAGCGCGGGTTGAAGATCCCGGCCCGTCCGGCATGACCCAAGGGGGGTCTGGCATCTCCGCCGTAACCGGCGGCAATGCCAGACCCCTTCAGGCCGGGCGCTCGAACTGCCACGTGGTGGCCCCGCGCCGGAAGCCCACCGATTCGTAGACGCCGATCGCGACGTCGTGGGGGTCGGCCACCAGCGCGAGCGTGCGCAGGTCCATCGCCTCGAATCCGTGCTTGCAAGCGGCGTGGACCAGCGCGGTGCAGAGGCCACGCCGCCGCCACGCCGGGTGCGTGGACACGTACTGGAACCGACCCAGGCCATCGCGGCTCCGCGGATCGCGGAACAGGCCGCACGACGCCGCCAGCACGCGCCGGCCGTCGACATTCGCAACCAGCCCGAACCAATGGCCCAGGCCCGCCCGCTGCATCGCGGCGTAGCGCGCCATCTGGCGCTCCGCGAAGACGCGGTAGCCGGCGGGCTCGTGGCGCCTCTCGTCGACCACCACCTGCTTGTCGACCACGGCGGCGCTGTCGCGCGGCAGTTCCAGCACGCGGAACTCGAAGCCCGGCGGCAGCGCGTTGGCCGGCTCGCGCAGCTGATCGCGCGCGAGCGTCAGCACGGTGGCCTCGTTGAGCGCGAAGCCGGCGTCGGCGAATTCCGTCGGCAACACGAGGCGATCGCACACGTCGACGCCGAAGGCGCGGTGGCGCGAGGCGGGCTGAGGCGTGGCGATCTGCTCGTCGAACAATGCCATCCAGCGCTCGAGGTCGCCGGCACCGGGCGCGTGCTGGAACAGCAGGAAGTTGCCCCACCAGAACGTCGGATTGCCGGGCGTGCGCACCAGCAGGTGGTTGCCGCGGTCGATCACCTGGCCATCGAAGCGCGCGAAGATCAGGTCGGTCTGCCAGCCCAGGGACAGGCGTTCGCCGCCTGTCCGCGCGCCGTCTTCGGCGGCACTCATGGCACCGAAGGCGGCGCGATGCGCATGTGCATCCGCAGGTCGTCGCGTGGCTGTCCGTGCACGCGCATCGCGTCGGCTTCGCGCGAGAAGACCTCGAAACCGAGGGACTCGTACAACGCGATGGCGGCGACATTCGCTGCGTCGACATCGAGCGTCAGCTTGGCGATGCCAGGCATGGCGCTGGCATGTGCCAGCGCGGCGTGCATCAGCTCTCGCGCGGCGCCCATGCCGCGCGCCGAGCCCTTCACGTACATGCCCCAGATGTCGGCCTTGTGGGCCATCTTCAACTGCGACTCGCGTGCCACGCCCACGATGCCGATGAGGGTGTCGCCGTCGAATTTTCCGAACACGCCGTGGCCTGGCCGATTCTCGAGACGTCGCGCCACGCCGGCGAGCGGCAGGTCTTTCTCCTCCTCGTGGCTGGAGCCGAAGGCTTCCGGCGTGTCGAGCAGCGCGGCCAGCCTCAAGGCCTGAAAGGAAGAGGCGTCGATGGCGGAGAGCCTGCGGATGGTCATGACTTGGTTTACCCTGGGCGTTGGCCGTCCGGTGCGGCTCGAGAGTCTAGCCGCGCCACCCTGAATCCCGTCAAAGGAAAGCCCATGAAGACCCGTGCAGCCGTCGCCTGGAAGGCCGGCGCCCCGTTGAGCATCGAGACCGTCGACCTGGAAGGCCCGAAGGCCGGCGAGGTGCTGGTGGAGATCAAGGCCACCGGCATCTGCCACACCGACCAGTTCACGTTGTCCGGCGCTGATCCCGAGGGCCTGTTCCCGGCCATCCTGGGCCACGAGGGCGCCGGCGTGGTGGTGGACGTGGGGCCCGGCGTCACCTCGCTGCGCCGCGACGACCACGTCATCCCGCTGTACACGCCCGAGTGCCGCCAGTGCAAGTTCTGCCTGTCGCGCAAGACCAACCTGTGCCAGCAGATCCGCTCCACGCAGGGCCGCGGCCTGATGCCGGACGCCACCAGCCGCTTCTCGCTCGACGGCAAGCCCATCCTGCACTACATGGGCACCTCCACGTTCAGCAACTACATCGTGGTGCCCGAGATCGCGCTGGCCAAGATCCGGCCGGATGCGCCCTTCGACAAGGTCTGCTACATCGGCTGCGGCGTCACCACGGGCGTGGGCGCGGTGCTGTTCACCGCCAAGGTGGAGGCCGGCGCCAACGTGGTGGTGTTCGGGCTGGGCGGCATCGGCCTGAACGTGATCCAGGGCGCGAAGATGGTGGGCGCCGGCAAGATCATCGGCGTGGACATCAACCCGGCGCGCGAGGCCATGGCGCGCCAGTTCGGCATGACCGACTTCGTCAACCCGAAGGACGTGCCCGACGTCGTCGACGCCATCGTGCAGCTGACCGACGGCGGCGCCGACTACAGCTTCGAATGCATCGGCAACACGCAAGTGATGCGCCAGGCGCTGGAATGCTGCCACAAGGGCTGGGGCAAGAGCATCATCATCGGCGTGGCCGCGGCGGGCCAGGAGATCTCCACGCGCCCGTTCCAGCTGGTGACCGGCCGCGAGTGGAAGGGCTCGGCTTTCGGCGGCGCGCGCGGCCGCACCGACGTGCCGAAGATCGTCGACTGGTACATGGACGGCAAGATCTCGATCGACCCGCTGATCACCCACACGCTCAAGCTCGAGGAGATCAACCACGGCTTCGAGCTGATGGAGCGCGGCGAGTCGATCCGGTCGGTGGTCGTGTTCTGATGGCGGCCCTCGAGACGCTGTCGCAACATCCCGCGTTCGGCGGCGTGCAGGGCTTCTACCGGCACGCGTCCGACACCATCGGCCTGCCCATGAAGTTCGGCGTCTACCGGCCGCCACAGGCGCTGGCCGGCGCGCCCGTGCCGGCGCTGGTGTGGCTGGCCGGGCTCACCTGCACCGAGGAGACCTTCGCCATCAAGGCCGGCGCGCAGCGAGCGGCCGCCGAGCTGGGCCTGATGCTGGTGACGCCGGACACCAGCCCGCGCGACACCGGCGTGGCGGGCGCCTCCGAGTCCTGGGATTTCGGCGACGGCGCCGGGTTCTACCTCGACGCCACGCAGGCGCCGTGGGCGCCGCGCTGGCGCATGGAGAGCTACGTCACGCAGGAGCTGCCGCAGCTGATGGCGGCGTATTTTCCGTGGCAGCGCGAGAAGCTGGGCGTGTTCGGCCACTCGATGGGCGGGCATGGCGCGTTGACGCTGGCGCTGCGGCACCCGGGGATGTTCGGCAGCGTGTCGGCGTTCGCCCCCGTGGCCGCGCCCTCGCAGTGTCCCTGGGGCGAGAAGGCGTTCACCCGCTACCTGGGCGAGGATCGCGCCGCCTGGGCGGCGCACGACGCCACGGAGCTGATCCGGTCAGGGGCGCGGGCGCCTTCGCTACTGGTGGACCAGGGGCTGGAGGACAAGTTTCTCGATACCCAGCTGCGTATCGACGAGTTCGAGGCCGCGTGTCGCGAGGCGGGGCAGTCGCTCACGCTGCGGCGGCATGCGGCGTACGACCACGGGTACTACTTCATCGCGAGCTTCGTCGAGGATCATCTGCGGTTTCATGCGGATGCCCTGAAGGCTTGATGCGGGTGCGCTGGCGCCAGCCCACGATCAGTCCGGCCATGAGGAAACCGAGCGTGCTCAGGAACAGGCGCATGCCACGCTCGTAGGCCGAGCGGGCGGAGTCTTCGGCGCCCTTCTCGTCCCTCAGCACCTGCTCGCGATCCAGCGTCTGCTGCGGCGTGGGATCGAACACCACGCGGCGGCCCTGCTCGTCCACCAGCTCGGTGCGGCGGCCCAGGTACTTGTAGTTCATCGTGGCCACGGCCGTGCTCACGGCGGTGCGGTCGGCCGGCGACAGCGCCATCTTCTCCCAGCCGCCCGCGGGCTCGCGGCCGTTGGCGTACAGCGCCGCCATCTTCTGGGTTTGCAGCAGGCGCACCTGGCGGATGAGGTTCAGGCTGGCGCCGCCCTCCCACACGGGCAGCACCAGCGCGATGGCGACCGCCAGCGCCGGCCCGCGCGTCATGCCATCGCGCATGAGACGCCGCACGCCGTCGAACGCCACCAGGAACGCGACGACGAGGAGGAGCTCCTCCACCACGAGTTCGGTCCATCCCAGCCAGTCAGTCATCGCGCGTGCGCCTTCCCATTCTCGAAGCGGCGATTGTGGACGGGATTTGGCCGGGGGCGCTATGCCGCGATCTCGCGCGTGGGGGCGACCTCGCCTGCGTCCTCAGGCGCGTCCTCAGGCGCGTCCTCGAACAGGTAGGCGCCCGCCTGGCGCAGGCTATCGATCCAGCGCGCCCGCAACGCGCCCTGGCGTTGCGGATCGGCGCGCAGGATGGCTGCCGGGTGCAGGCAGACCAGCACCGGCACGCCGTCCTCGCGCGCAAGCCACCGACCTTCGTGCTCGGTGACGCTCACCGCCCGGCCCAGCAGGCTGCGGGCCGCGGTCGCGCCCAGCGCCACGATGGCGCGAGGTTGGAGCGACCCGATCTCGGACTCCAGCCAGTGCAGGCAGGCCATCGCCTCCTGCTGGCCAGGCGTCTTGTGGATGCGCCGCTTGCCACGCAGCTCGTAGTGGAAGTGCTTGACGGCGTTGGTGAGGTAGAGCGCGTCGACGGGCCAACCGAGCTCGTCGATTGCCGCGCGCACCATTTGTCCCGCCGGACCCTGGAAAGGCTTGCCGCGCAGGTCTTCCTGGTCGCCGGGTTGCTCGCCGACGATCATCACGCGCGCCTGCGCCCCGCCCTCGCCGAAGACCGTCTGCGTGGCGGCCTCGGCGCCGGGGCAATCGCGGCAGCGGGCCGCACGACGCGCCAGCGCTTCCAGCGATTCGGGTGCCGCCGACGCGGCGTACGACCCGCCGGCCTCCGCGACGCCGATGTCCGAACGGCCGTCGCCGTCGCCGTCGCCGTCGCCCTCGCCTACCGCCAGCCCGCGCCGACGCAGCCGCGCGGCGCCGCCCGCGTCCACCATGCGCTGACCTCGTTGCGGCGCCTGTGCCAGCAGCTCGGGCACCGCCGCCGCCTCGGGCAGGTTCTTCCAGAAGCGCACCGGCATCTCCTTCTTCATCATCGCCACCTTCACGCGGGCGGGATTGAAGATGGCGCGGTAGTACGCCAGCCACAGGGCCTCGCCGGCGTCGGCGGGCGGCGCATCCTCGCGCCGCATGCCCGGGCCGAACGCCAGCGCGTGGCCGTCCCATTCGACGCTGGCGCGCGGCGTCAGGATGGCCCAGCGCATGGTGGCGAAGCGACGCGCGAAGAACGGCGCCGCGGCCTCGAGCACGTGATGCCCGGGTTCGAACCAGGCGACGTGGCGAACGCCGGTGTCGTCCGACTCGATGCGCCGGAAGCGCACGAACGCGTGCATCTTGTGGATCTCGCGCCGCACCTCCCGGTGCAGGCGCTCGAACTGCAGGCGATCCTCGTGCAGCGGGTCGTCCCAGGCCCGCGCATCGTCGGCGATGTGCAGGGCCACGCGATGGATCAGCGACAGCCGCTCGGGGTTTGCATGGAGAAAGACCTCGCGCGCCGCGTCGACGAAACCACGCGGCAGGGGCATCGTGCCCGTTGCGACCATGTCGGCCGCCCGCCGCTCGTCGCCCGAGTCGAACAGCCCCGGCGCGGCCTCATCCCCGCCCTCGACACGCCACGTCACCTGCGCGGGCGCCACGTCTTCGGCCCGAAGGGCGCGCACGGCCAGCGAGAAGCCTGGCCAGTCGACGACCGAATCGAGGCGGACGATCAGCGGATCCATGACAGGCGCTCACCCGGGCGACCCGGACGATCAGTGGCCGGCCACCACCGTGATCAGGCGCACCACGCTCGACTGGGCTCGGCGCAACGTGGCCGGGCGCGCCAGCGACAGCGCGCCCAACTGCATGGCACGCAGGCCGGTGGCAAGGGTCAGCGCCAGGCTGACGGATTGGTTGGAGATCCACATCGACATCACGACTCCTTCAAGGGCACTCGCGCGCCCACACGATGACAAAGGCAAACACCAGCGCGACCGTCATCGTCAGCAGCACGAGCGTTTCAGGAACGACCACGGCGCGCGCCATCACGCGAACAGATCGGCTTGAACGTTGAGAGAACCGGCCGCCATCGCCTCCAGGCGGCCTTGCGTGCGCCGGCTGACCTGATTGCGCAGCGTGGCGCTGTCGCCCTCCAGCGGCAGGTGGTCGGGCAGCGAAACAAAGGGCAGCACCTTGGACACCGGCACCTTGAGCCGATCGAGGTCGGCGCGCCGCACGCTGCGCACCCGACGGGCCAGCAGCAGCCGTTCGACCGAGCGCACGCCCAGGCCGGGCACGCGCAGCAGCCGTTCCTTGGGCGCCTGGTTCAGGTCGATGGGGAACTGGGCCGGATTGGCCAGGGCCCATGCCAGCTTGGGGTCGACGTCGAGCGACAGCATGCCGTCGTCGGTGCAGATCTCGTCGTGCGCGAAGCCGTAGAAACGCATGAGCCAGTCGGCCTGGTAGAGCCGGTGTTCGCGCATGAGCGGCGCCGGCCGCGGCGGCAGGGCCAACGACGCGTGCGGGATGGGGCTGAAGGCCGAGTAGTAGACGCGCTTGAGCCGGTAGGCGCCGTACAGCGTGGCGCTGGTCTGCAGGATGGTGCGGTCGTCGGACGCATCGGCGCCCACGATCATCTGCGTGCTCTGGCCGGCCGGCGCGAAGCGCGGCGCGACGGCGGCCTTCGGCGCTGCGGACGGCATCGACCGCGCCCTCTTGGGAGCCCCGTCGGCGTCGTCGTCGTACTGCAGCTTGATGCGCGCCATGGAGCGCTTGATGGCCGCGCTCTCTTTCTCGGGCGCGAGCGCCTGCAGCGCGTCGGCGGTCGGCAGCTCGATGTTGACGCTGAGGCGATCGGCCCACCGGCCGGCCTTGATCACCAGCTCGTCGCTGGCATCGGGAATCGTCTTCAGGTGGATGTAGCCGCGAAAGCCGTGATCTTCGCGCAGGCGGCGCGCCACCTCGATGACCTGCTCCATGGTGTAGTCGGGCGTACGCACGATGCCCGAGCTGAGGAACAGGCCTTCGATGACGTTGCGGCGGTAGAAATCGAGCGTGAGGTCGACCACCTCGTCGATGCGAAAGCGCGCCCGCTCGACGTTGCTGGACTCGCGATTGACGCAATACAGGCAGTCGTACGTGCACCAGTTGGTGAGCAGCACCTTCAGCAGCGAGATGCAGCGGCCGTCCGGCGCGTAGCTGTGGCAGATGCCCGCGCCCCCGGTGGAGCCGATGCCCTGGCCGTCGGACGAATCACGCCGGGTGGTGCCGCTGGACGCGCACGAGGCGTCGTACTTGGCCGCATCCGCCAGGATGATGAGTTTGCGCCGCGTGTCCATGAGAAGCCAGAATGGGAAGGCCTGGTGATACTGTATGAATCACCAGTCTACGACATCTCGCCGCCATTGCAAGCCCCTGAGGGCAGCGGTGTGTTTCTATCCACAGGTCGCGCGCGGCACGCGATCAGTCGCCGTCCGCGGCGTCCAGGTTGGCCTTCAGTCGGCCCAGCAGCGCGATCAGCTGTGCCTGCTCGGCCGCGTCCAGGCCATCGATCGCCCGGGTGTTCAGCGCCTGCGCCTCGGCGCGCAGCGCGCGTTGCACCGCGCGGCCGGCGTCGCTGAGCCGCAGGCGCACGTTGCGCCGGTCGTCCGGATCGGGCTCGCCCAGCAGCAGCGCGCGCTCGCGCAGGCCCTTCACGAGCTTGGCCAGCTGCGCCTTGTCGCGCCCGCTGTGCGCCGCCAGGTCGCTGAGCGTGGCGTCCGGGTGGTGCGAGAAGAACGCCATGACCTTGCTTTCCATGTGCGTCACGTCGTGCGCGCCGTCGCGCAGCACCTGGTACTGGCGCGAGCGGAACTGGTGCATCACGCCGTGGACGAGCTCGATCACCGCCTCGGCCGGCGATGGCGCCGACGGCAGAGAGGCCATATGGTTGACATTGTCTACTGATTTACGCATGATCGATGACATTGTCAACCATTTTGAAGCCGACTGCCCCATGACCCACCCCACCCCGGTCCGCCGCGTCGAACGCGTGCGCCACGAACTCAAGCGCCGCCACCTCACCGTCACCCACGTCGAGACGCTGACGCCGCATTTCCGCCGGATCACGCTGAAGGACGAGTCGCTGTCGGACTTCGTCAGTGCCTCGTTCGACGACCACATCAAGGTGTTCGTGGGCGACGCGCGCCGCGACTACACGCCGCGCAGCTTCGACAACGCCGCGCGCGAGCTGGTGCTGGAATTCGCGCTGCACGGCGATGGCCCGGTGGCCGAATGGGCCGGCCGGGCCACGCCCGGCGCGACGCTGGACATCGGCGGCCCCAAGGGCTCGCTGATCATCCCGATCGACTACGACTGGCACCTGCTGGCCGGCGACGAGACCGCGTTCCCCGCCGTCGCACGCCGCCTGGAGCAGTTGCCCGCCGGCGCCCGCGCCAGCGTGGTGCTGAAGGCGGAAGACACCGCGGACCGCCGCCAGTTCAACAGCGCCGCCAACGTCGACGTGACGTGGGTGTCGACCGACGACCAGCTGCTGGCCGCGGTGCGCGCTCTGGCGCTGCCCGCCGGCGAGGGCTACGCGTGGTGCGCCGGCGAGGCCGCGTGCATGGCGGCGCTGCGGCGCGAGCTGGTCGACGTCAAGGGCCACCCGCGCGAGGCCATCCGCGCCGCCGCGTACTGGAAGCGCGGGGCGACGGGACACCACGAGAACCTCGAAGGCTGACAGTGAACGAGGCCGGAAGGGGTCTGGCCCCGGCGGTCGACGGGCCCAGATCCCTTTCTTTTGCTTCATCGTCGGATTGCGGAGTGCGTCGGGTTGCGGGTGTTGGGTTGCGGGTGTTGGGTTGCGGGGTGTCGGGTTGTGGGGTGTCGGGTTGCGGGGCGCGCGGAGTCAGTCACGACTTACCGGGCAAGTCTCTTTTGTTCGTGTCCCCCGCCGGCCTGCGGCGCGGCGCCTCCTTGACCTCACAAAAGAGACTCGCCCGGTTCGTCGTTCCACGCCCGGTGTGCCAGCGGACAACATTCGCTGGGGAAGACGTCCGCGAATTTTTGAGGTGGTGTTGGCATCGTCGGGCCGTCGAGGCCGCGACGATGCCCGCGGCCCGCCGGCTCACACGCCATCGGGCCTGACGCGAATTGCGTATCGGGATGGCGGCGCCAATTTTCGTGATGGACGAACTGCACCGTCCCGGCATCCTGCGCGCAGGATGACGCGGTTGGCGAGGTGATGACGCGGTTGGCGAAGTGCCGACGCAATTGGCGCGGCGATGACGCCGTTGGCGTGGTGATGCCCCCTTCGTCCGTCACGAGAAGGAGCGTTGGCGTCGCGACGCGAAGTTCGCGTCAGACCCGTTTGCACGTGAGCCGGCCGGCCGCGGGCATCGTCGCGGCCTCGACGGCCCGACGATGCCAGGACCACCTCACAAATTCACGGAATATTCCCCCGCGAATGTTGTCTGCTGGCAGGCCGGGCGGGGAACGACTCACCGGGCGAGTCTCTTTTGTGAGGTCAAGGAGGAGCCGCGCCGAAGGCCGGCGGGGGACACGAACAAAAGAGACTTGCCCGGTGAGTCGTGACTGACCCCGCGCCGCTCCATGACCCGACGACGTCCCATGACCCAGCGACGTCGCATGCCCAGCGACGTCCCATGACCCAGCACCCCCCGGAAATCGGCGATGAGCCTTTATTTTCCGGCCAGGGGCGTCACCAGGTCGGCCAGCGCCCGCAGCTCGTGCGGATTCGCGTCCGACACGAAGCAGAATGCCAGCCCGCCCTGCGTGCGCTCGATCACGTTGAAGCCGCGCACCACGCGCGTGGCCTCGGCCCCGTCGCCGGCGCCCACGGCGGTGGGCCGCACGAACACCGAGATCACGTGCGCGCCGTGGCGGTACACCAGCGCCGCGGCCGTCTCGCCCGACAGCACGTCGCGGCGCGCGCCCAGCAGCGGATAGCCCTGGGCCGCGAGGTCCACCACGGGCGGCACGAAGTTCAGCCGCGCCGACAGCCACGGCCGCACCGTGTGCTGGTCGGAGCTGGCCACCTCGATCGGGTGGTCGACCAGCAAGGCGCGGGTGTGCGCGCTCACGGCCTCCGACGCCTCGGCCGTCTGCAGCGACGCCGTCTGCAACGCCGTCGCCTCGCCGCGGGGCCAGCCGAGAGCGGCCGGATCCACGGCGACCAGCGTGCACAGCGTGGCGGCCACTGCGCCACCGAGCGCGGCCATCCAGGGGCGCATCGCGCGGCGTCGCGCGGGACCGCGCGGGGGCGTGACGCCAGCGACCGCGCCGATGCCGGCACGCGCCACCGCGTTCGCGTCCTCGCTCGCGGCGGCGCGCGATGCCAGCATCGCCTGCAGGTCGGCGCGCAGCGCCTCGGGCGCCGCATGCCGCGTGGCCTGCGTGCGCACCGCGTCGCGCACGGCCCGGCGCTCGTCCAGCCGGCGCTGCAGCGCGGGCTCGGCGGCCAGGCGCCGCTGCAGGGCCAGGCTGGCGGCGGCGTCGAGCTCGTCGTCGAGCAGCGCGTCCAGCCAGAGATCGTCGTCGTTGGTGTTCATGCCACGCTCCTCAGGTCGGGCCTGGCGGAAGGGCGCAGGGCGTCGGCCAGCAGACGGCGTCCGCGCGAGAGCCTAGACATCACCGTGCCGATGGGCACGTCGGTGATGCGCGCGATGTCGCGGTACGACAGCTCCTCCAGCTCGCGCAGCACCACGGCCTCGCGGAACGCGATCGGCAAGGCCGCGATGGCCGCGTCGATCTCGCGCCGCTCGGCGCGCCGGATGGCCAGCGTCTCCGGGTCGCCGGGGGGCGCGCCCACCGCCAGCGCGGCGTCGAGCTCGTCGTCGGGTATCTCCACCTCGCCCGGGCGGCGCGCGCGCAGCCACGCGAACGCCGCGTTGCGCACGATGGCCAGCAGCCACGGACGCGGGTCGCCGCCGCGAAAGCCGTCGAAGTGGCGCAGCGCGCGCACCAGCGCGTCCTGCACCACGTCCTGCGCGTCGTGGGCGTCGCGCACGAGCCAGCGCGCGAGGTTGTAGGCCGCGTCGAGATGCGGCAACACCAGGGCGGCAAAGCGCCCCTGGGCGTCGTCTTGCATGGGTCAGGGCCTGTGGAGAAACCGGAGGATCACGCCTGGACGACGAGATGACCGCTCATCCCTTCGTGTCCGTCGCCGCAGAATACATCGCACAGGAAGTCGAAGCGACCCGTCTTGTCCGGCGTCCACGCCACCTGGGCCACCTCACCCGGCACGATCAGCGTGCGCAGGCCCAGCGCCGGCGCGTAGAAGCCCATCGCCACCTCGGGCGCGGTGAACTCCAGCACCACCGGCTCGCCCTTGCGCACGGTGATCTCGTTGGGGATGAACACGAACTTGCGCGCCACCACGGGAATGCGCCGCGGGCCGCCCTCGCTGGCCGCGCGCGAGGCGGCCGCCACCAGCGTGGCAACGAAACCGCACAACAGAAGTCGTCGATCCATGTCAGGCTCCCGACACGCCGTGCTGGTCGAGCGCGTAGTCGGCCGTGCCGTGGCGCGCGACCTCGCGAAATCCCAGGCCGTGGTACGGCGAAGCCGGATCCCACTTCACCGGCGTGCGCTGCGGCTGCGAGCCCGGGGCCGGCAGCGGGAAGATCAGCGACGTAGCCGCGTGGTGCGCGATGTGGCCGGTCTCGTGGTGGTGTTCCTGGTGGATGTGGCCGTAGAACACGGTGACGTGGGTGTGCGGCATCAGCTGCGCCACCACCTGGTCGCCGTCGCGCGTGGCCCAGTCCCATTGCGGAGCCAGGTCGAACAGCGGGCGGTGCGTCAGCACCACCACCGGCGCGTCCTTGTCCAGCGTGGCCAGGTCGTTCGCGAGCCAGGCCAGTTGCTCGTCGCCGACGCGCGCCGCGGGATCCGACACGTTGTCCAGCGCGATGAAGTGCACGCCGCGATGGTCGAAGCTGTAGTGCGTGGGACCGAAGAACTCCTGGAACGCGGCGCCCTTGTCCAGCGCGGCGTCGTGCTCGCCGGGCAGGAAGTGGATCTCCTGCACCTGCAGGTCGGCCACGATGGCCTTGAATTCACGCATGCGCTTGCGGCGCTCCTGCGGATCGTCGGTGGTGTGCGTGAGGTCGCCCGTGAACACGATGAAGTCGGGTTGCGACGGCAGCGCGTTGACCTCGGCGACGGCGCGCGCCAGCGTGTGGCCGGCCTCGGGGTTGATGGCCGGGCCGTTGAAGCCCCAATGGCTGTCGGACAGCTGCACGAAATGGAAGTCGGTGTCGGGCACGCCGGCGCGCGCGGCGCAGCCGGCCAGGCCCGAGGCGAAGACCACGCCGGCGCCGACGCCGGCCAGGCGCAGGAAGTGGCGGCGATCGAAATCGGCAGGCATGGGAACTCCTCGAAGTGGGTTGTTCCTGCTAGATCGGGCGGTGCACGCATTTATTCCCGGCCTGGAAAAATTCACCCCTGGACGCGACTGATGGAGAATCCTTCGCATGCCCCTCACCCTCGATTTCCACGACTCCGAGATCCTCGACATCACCGCGCAGGGCGCCCTGCTGCGCGTGCGCTTCGCCGCCGCCTCGGTGAGCGACGCCGAAGGCCCACACGGCTGGATCCCGACGGTGCAGCTGGCGCTGGCGGACGCCACGGCGGCGGAGGACGTCCGCCACGCGTTCGGCAAGATCACCGAGGGCCGGCTGCGGCACGACGGCCGGGAGGTCGGCCGCCTCGCGTTGCCGGTCACGCTGGACGGCGCGATCGAGCTCGACCTGCGCCTGGCCAACGGCAGCTCGCTGGCGCTGCAAGCGCGCGCGCTGACCGCGACCTTCGACGCTGCCGCCCGCTTCACGGAAGACCTGTCGTGCTGAACACGCCGCGTGCAATGGTCTACAGCGCCACTTTCATCTTCGCCAAGAAACAGTTCGACGACGAGTTCCACCGGCTCGACCAGGCGATCGCCGCGGCGGCCAAGGCGCTGCCCGGCTACCTCGGCGAGGAGGCCTGGGAGAACCCGACGACGGGGCTCGTGTCCAACGTGTACTACTGGTCGTCGCTGGAGGCCCTGCAGCAACTGATGTCGCACCCGTCGCACCTGCAGGCCAAGGCGGCGCAGGCCAACTGGCTGGCGGGCTACCGGGTGGTCATCGCGCAGGTGATGCGCGCGTATGGGGGCGGCGAGATCGACGAGGGCGTCGTGATGTTCGACGCGTCCTGATGCGCCAGCGCCAGCCTCAATCCGACCCGCGATCCCCGGCGCGGCGCAGCAGCTCGGGCGCGCGCAGCCCGTGCCCGGGATGCGCCGCCGCGCCCACGCGCACCACTACCTGCAGCAGCTCACCGGCCACGCGATAGTCGCCGCTGACCATGCGCTCCAGGCGCAGCCCCACGCGCTCGGCCGTGCGCGCGTCGGCGCCGGGCATCACCACGCAGGTGTCGCGATCGCTCTCGCGCAGGATGAAGTCGCTGCCGCGCACGGCGTTGCCGATCCGGTTCGATACCTCCTGGCGAACCAGGCGCTCCATGCCGGCGCTGACCTCGCCACGCGGCGACGCCACCGCGTCGACGCTGACGCACAGCAGCGCCAGCACGCTGCCGCGCCGACGGCACTGCGACAGGTGCAGTTCGAGACGCGCCTCCACCTCGGCGGGGCCGGAGACCGGCGTCGCGCGCGGCGCCGGCGGCTGTCGATCCGGCCCCGCGGGCGGTTGTCCGATCTCTTCTTCGCGTTCGGGTCGGGTGGGCGACATCACGGGGCATCCTCGGTGGGGTGTCACGGTGCGCAATGACAGGCGTGCGCCGGGACGGTGAGGGGCGGCATCCCGAGTCGGCCCTCCGGCCTCCCTTCCGCCGGAATACCGCCCCTCCTTCAGTAAAACGCGAAGGGCGACGCAAACCCGACAGGGCGAAATGAAAAAAATGTGTAACGACGCGTTAGAGTCGGGGGATGCGGACGCCACGCGCCCGAGACGTAAAAGCCCATGTCCGAGATCACCATCCTGCTGAAGGCCGCCAGCGCCGGCGACCGGCAGGCGGCCGACCAGGCGTTCGCCCTGCTCTATGCCGACCTGCAGCGACTCGCCCGCAGCCGCATGCGCCGCTCCGGCAGCGTGACCCTGCTGGACACCACCGCGCTCGTGCACGAGAGCTGGCTGCGCTTCCAGGGCGCCGGCGCCGGCGAAGCGGCCTTCGCCGACAAGCAGCACTTCATGGGCTACGCTGCACGCGTGATGCATACCGTGGTGGTCGACTTCGTCCGTTCGCGCCGCGCCGCCCGCCACGGCGGCGACGTGGAACACGTGACGCTCGACACGGCCATCGGCGAGTCGCTGGCCGCGCACGACGACGAGATCCTGCGCGTCGACGAGGCCATGCAGCAACTCGCGGTGGCCGATCGGCGGCTGTACGACGTGGTCGAACTGCGCTACTTCGGCGGACTGGCCGAGACCGAGATCGCGGCCGTCCTGGGCGTCACCGAGCGCACCGTGCAGCGCGACTGGCAGAAGGCTCGCATCTTCCTGTCGGCCGCGCTCAGCGCATGACCGCCCTCCTGCGCAAGACGGAGGCTCGCTGATGTCGGTCAGCAAGGAGACCTGGGGCCGCCTGTCGCCGCTGCTCGACGAACTGCTCGACCTGCCCGACGCCGAACGCCAGGCGCGCCTGGACGACCTGCGGATCCAGGACTCGAAGCTGGCCGACGCGGTGACCGCGATGCTGCAGCACCTGCCCGCCATCGAGCGCGGCGAGTTCATGCCCGCCTCGGCGCTGCCCAAGCCCACGGGACTGGCCGGCCAGTCCGTCGGCCCGTACTCGCTGGTGCGCGAGATCGGCCAGGGCGGCATGGGCACCGTGTGGCTGGCGCGCCGCACCGACGGCCGCTACGAGGGCGAGGTGGCGATCAAGTTCCTGCGCTCGGGCCTGTTCGGCCACGGCGACGCGGCGCGCTTCGAGCGCGAGGGCAGCATCCTCGCGCGGCTGTCGCACCCGCACATCGCGCGCCTGCTCGACGCCGGCGTGGTGGCCGACGGCACGCAGCCCTACCTGGTGCTGGAGTACATCGACGGCGAGCCCATCGACCAGCACTGCCAGCGCCTGGCGCTGCCCGTGGCCGCGCGCCTGGCGTTGATGCTGGACGTGCTGGCCGCGGTGGCCCAGGCGCACAACCGCCTGATCCTGCACCGCGACCTGAAGCCCAGCAACATCCTGGTGACGAAGGCCGGCGAGGTGAAGCTGCTGGACTTCGGCATCGCCAAGCTGCTGGACGACGCCGGCGGCGACCAGACGGCGCTCACCGCGCGCGCCGGCAACGCGTTCACGCCGGAGTTCGCCGCGCCCGAGCAACTGCAGGGCGGCGACGTGACCACGGCCACCGACGTGTACGCGCTGGGCGTGCTGCTGTACCTGTTGCTGGGCGGCGAGCATCCCACCGCGCTGCCCACGGGCGCGCCGCTGGACCGCATGCGCTCGGTGATCGAGACCGTGCCCAAGCGGCTGTCCGAGGCGGTGCTGCGGCGCGGCGGGCCCACGAAACGCTTCTCGCCCGAGTCGCGCAAGCTGGCCACCGAGATCAAGGGCGACATCGAGACCATCGTCGCCAAGGCCCTGAAGAAGGCGCCGTCCGAACGCTACGCCAACGCCGCCGCGCTGGCCGACGACATCCGCCGCTACCTCGCCCGCGAGCCCATCGCGGCGCGGCCGGACACGCCGCTGTACCGCGCCACGCGCTTCGTGCAGCGGCATGCCGCCGGCGTGGCGATGGCCAGCGTCGCCGTCGTCGCGCTGGGTGCCGGCGTGGGCGTGGCCACGTGGCAGGCGCGCGAGGCGCGGGCGCAGCGCGTGCAGGCCGAAGGCCTGATCGAATACATGATCGGCGACCTGCGCAAGAAGCTGCAGCCGGTGGGGCGGCTGGACGTGCTCGATGGCGTCGGCGTGAAGGCGCTGGACTACTACGCCGCGCAGGACCTGGACAGGCTTGACGCCGACTCGCTCGGCCGGCGCGCCCGGGCGTTCCACATGATCGGCAGCCTGGCCGAACAGCGCGGGCGCTTCGACGAGGCGGTGCGCGACTTCCAGCTGGCCGCCGACACCACCGGCCGCCTGCTGCAGGCGCATCCCGACGACCCGCAGCGCATCTTCGACCAGTCGCAGAGCGAGTACTGGGTCGGATACGTGCAGTGGTATCGCGGACGGCTGCGCGAGGCAGAGCCGTCCTTCCGGCGCTACCAGGAGATGGCGGGGCGCATGAACAGCGCCAGGCCGGGCGACCACGGGTGGCAGCTGGAGGACGTGTTCTCCAAGACCAACGTGGGCATCGTGCTCACCGAGCTGGGCCGCGCCGACGAGGCCCTGCCGCTGCTGGCACAGGCCCGCGCCGAGATCGGGGTGCTGGCGCGCAGCCATCCGGAAGACTCGGTCAGCGAGGGCAACACCATCGGCTGGAACGCGATCGCCTACGCCGCGCTTGGACGCGACGAAGATGCCATTCGCGCCGACAACGACAAGATCGCGGCGGCCCTGCGCGCGCCGAATGCCGACAAGGACCAGGACGCGCAGTTCCTGGTCGCCAACGGGCACGACGAGATCGCGAAATGGGAGCGCAACCTGGGCCACCTGGACAACGCCCTGGCGTTGGCCAACCGCGCGCTGGCGGAATTGATGGCCCTGAACGCGCGCGAGCCCAACAACGTCGGCAACCTCTCCGAGGTCGTCAGCACGCGGGCCTTCCTGGCCTACGTGCTGGCCGATCGCGGCGATCTCGCCGGCGCGCGCGAACACCTGCGCGAGGCGAGCGCGCTACAGGCGACCCTGATGGCCCGCCCCACCCCCAAGCGCGCCTGGCGACTCACCTACCAGGGCCGGCTTGCCGAAGCGCGGGGACTCCTGGCGGCGAACGGCGACGAGCGCGCCGCGGCGCGGGCAGGCCTGGCGGCCTACATGGCCGACGTGAATCGGTATGAATCCGAAGGTGGCGTGGTGCCGCCGTTCGACGCCGTGCTGATCGCGAGCGCCGGGCTGATGCAGGGCGACCTGCTGGCCCGCGACGGCCACGCCGCGCCAGCGCGCGATGCGTGGCAGTCGGCCGCGAACCGGATCAGGCCGCTCGCGGATCGGTCGCTTCCGTCCGCGATGACGCAGCTCGGCCAACTGGATCTGCGGCTCGGGGGCATTCAAGACGCGCGGGCATGGGCCGATAAGGTGTTGGCCACGACCTACAGGCACCCCGCCTTCACCGATCTTCAACAACGACTTGGGCCGACGCCGTCGGCGGGGAAGGCGTCCAGGCCCTGATCAAGGGAAAGCATCATGGAAGCCAAGACCCCCAAGCGCGTCGTTCCGGTCACGGTCGACGTCACCATCGTCGACGGCGTCGTCGTCATCACGTGCAGCCCCAACCCGGCCCCCATCGACGTGGGCGCCAGCAACGTGCTGCTCGTCTTCACGCTGGCCACGCCGGGCTATCGATTCAAGACGACCAAGGCCATCGAGCTGGACGTGAAGGTGGACGACTTTCCGTACGCGTCGTGGACCATCAGCGCCACCTTGGCGGCGCTGTACGACCGCAACAAGGTGGCCGACGAGCTGAAGTACACGGTCAACATCGTCGACACCGCGACGGGCGAGCACTACAGCGTCGACCCGGAGATCCGCAACGGCGGCGGCGGCACCGGCACCGGCGACTGCTGAGGCGCCGTCCGCTTCAGTCCGGATAGAGCGCCGCGATGGCGCCCAGGCGCTCGACCAGCGCCCGCCGCAACGCGGCGGGCCTGAGCACCTGCGCCTCAGGGCCGAGACGCAACATCTGCGCGGTGGCGTGCGCGATCGATTCGATCGGGATCGCCACGCGCCGCCAGCCCTCTTCATCGGGCGCTCCGACCGTGGCCTCGGCGGCCTGCGCCACGGAGGCGCCCAGCTCGCGCAAGGCCTTCAGGCCGGCGGCCGACACGCGAAGATGCGCGCGGTCCACCGCCAGCCCCTTCTCGAAACGCCTCGTCGACGCCTGCCACCATGCGGCCAGCTCGAAGTTCGCCGGGCGCTGGAACGGCTCCTCCGTCGATTCGAGATCGAGGATGTTCGACAGGCGATAGGTGCGCACGCCGTTGCCCACCTGCGCGGCCAGGTACCAGACCCCGGCCTTCAGCACCAGCCCCAGCGGGTCGACACGCCGCGTCACCTCGCCCTTCCAGCTCTCGTAGCGCATCGCCACGCGGCGCTCGCCCCACACCGCCTGCGCGATCGCCGGCAGGTGGTCGGTGGCCGACGGGCCACGGTACCAGTCGATCGGGTCGAGGTGGAAGCGCGCGCTCACCCGGCGCGCGTCCTCGCGCCAACCCTCCGGCAACGCGGCCAGCAGCTTCAGCTGCGCCGACGCCATCGCCTCGCCCAGCCCCAGCTCGGCCGCCGGCCCGGGCAGGCCGCCCAGGAACATCGCCTGCGCCTCGGGCGCCGTCAGGCCGTCGACCCGGGTGCGCCATCCGGGCTGCAGTTGGAATCCACCGAGCCGGCCGCGGTCGGCCCAGATGGGTACGCCGGCGGCGCTCAGCTCGTCGACGTCTCGGTGGATGGTGCGCACCGACACCTCCAGCGCCTGGGCCAGCGCCTGCGCGCTGACGCGGCCGCGCGACTGCAGGAGCATCAGGAGCGACAGGAGACGGCTGGCACGCATGAAGCGAAGTCTGCCTTAAATACATGACACGCCTTGTCATGTATTCGCGCAGAACATGGGGGCATCGCCATCCAGGAGCCCGTCGCCATGTCCGTTCCTCCGTCCGTGCTGGAACTGCGCCAGTACACCTTGCATCCCGGCCACCGAGACGACTTGATCGCACTGTTCGAGCGCGAATTCATCGAGCCGCAGGAGGCGGCCGGCATCGCGGTGCTGGGCACCTTCCGCGACCTCGATGCGCCCGATCGCTTCGTGTGGCTGCGGGGCTTCGCCGACATGCCCGCACGCGCCGGCGGCCTCGGCGCGTTCTACGGCGGCCCGGCCTGGAAGGCTCATCGCGAGGCAGCCAACGCCACGATGGCCGACAGCGACAACGTGCTGCTGCTGCGTCCGCTGGACTCCGGCCAGGGGCTGCTCGCCGCGCTGCAACCCCGGCCTCCGGCTGGAACCACGGCGAAGGCCCCCGGCGTCTTCACGATCACGGTGTGCCCGCTGCGCGCGCCGGCGGATGACGCGCTGGTGCACGCGTTCGACCAGTGCGTGCACCCGGGGTGGGTGGGCGTGGGCGGCGACCTGCTCGCCTGCTGGGTGACCGAGCAGGCATCCAATAACTTCCCGCGCCTGCCGGTGCGCGAGGGCGAGCCGGTCATCGCCTGGCTGACGCGCTTCGACGACGAGGCCGCGCAGGAGCGCCACGCCGCGCTGCTGGCCGCCTCGGCCTGCCTCGAGCGCCCCGAATGGCGCGCCCATCTTTCCGGGGCGGCGACGCAGCTGCGGCTCGCCCCGACCCCCCGATCGGCACTGCGCCGACTTCAACCTCTCTGAGAGAACCCACCATGTCAACTCCGACCATCGGCCGTCCCCACGACTTCGATTTCCTTTCCGGGGGCGCCTGGCATGTCGTCAATCGCCGGCTTCGCCAACGCCTCGTCGGCGGCGACGACTGGACGACCTTCGAGCACACGTTCCAGGCCCAGGCGCTGATGGGCGGCCAGGTGTCCATCGACGAGAACGTGTTCGCCAGCCAGGGCTTCACCGGTCTCACCTTCCGCACGCTGGACGTGGCCGCGCAGCGCTGGGCGATCTACTGGATCAACAGCGGCGACGGGCGCCTGCAGCCGCCGGTGCACGGCGGCTGGAACGGCGATCGCGGCGAGTTCTTCGGCGACGACACGGACGCCGGCCGTCCGGTGCGCGTGCGCTTCCTGTGGGAACGGCTGGGGCCGGACACCGCCCGCTGGTCACAGGACTTCGCGCTGGTCGACGGCGACGGCCCCTGGGAAACCAACTGGGTGATGGAGATGCGCCGCGTCAGGGCGTGACGAAGGGGCCTGGCCCCGATCCCCCGCCAAACGGAAGTTCGACGGCACCACCCGGTCCCGCAACGCCATGAACGGCGACTCGACGAGCCGGTACAACAGGGCGCCCATGGCGATGCAGGCCACGGCGATGATCGCCAGCCGCGCGCCATCCGATACCCCCAACGGCTCCAGCTGCCGCGAGAGAAAGTACGCCAGCGGCTTGTGCGACAGGTAGGTGGAGTACGACCACAGCGCCAGCCGGTCCGCGCCCGGAATGCGCCAGCGCAGCACCCGGGCCGACGGGCTCAGCGCGGCGGCCACCAGCACGGCGAACGCCATCGCCAGCAGCGAGTACCCGAACGTGGTCATGAAGAATCCCCACTCGCCGCCCGCGTAGTAGTCACGGTACGCCAGCGTCAGCATGGCGACGACGGCCACCGCGCCGACCACGCTCAGCAGGTCGCCGCGGCGCATCAGCCGGTCCCATGTCGGCCGGTGGAAGTTCCTGAGCATCGCCACCCCCACGCCGGGAATGAACTCGTCGAACCGGCAGGCGGTGTTGAAGTAAACCCACGACATGTAGCCGTCGCCATGGCCGTCGGCGGCCCGGCCATAGCGTTGCCAGAGCACGCCGCGCAGGATCACGCCCGCGCCCACCAGCGCGCCCATCAGCGCCCAGCCGTGCGCCCGCGTGAGCGGGACGCGCCCCCGCCCCAGCCACGCACCCGCGGCCAGCAGCGCGGGCAGCACCAGGTAGAACTGCTCCTCCACGCACAGCGACCACGCGTGCGAAAACGCGGTGCCCGGCTGCAGGCCGATGTTCTGCGTGAAGGTGAGGAAGCGCCACCACGGCGGCGGCGTGCGCCCGCCCAGCGCCGTCGGAAACAGCACGAACGCCGCGAGCACGAGCCAGAACACGGGCAGGGTGCGAAATGCGCGGCGGGCATAGAAGCGCGGCAGCGACAGCGCATCGCCGCGGGCCAGGCCGGCGAACAGCTGGTTGGCGATCAGGTAGCCGCTCAGCACGAAGAACAGGTCGACGCCCGTCCAGCCCACGTCGCTGAGCCAGCCGAACGTGGCGCTGCCGCTGACGAAGACCTCGTAGTGGTACATGACACGAGCACGATGGCGCAGGCGCGCAGCGTGTCGAGGCCGGGGTTGCGGCAAGGGGGATTGGGCATGGGAACGAATGACAGGGGCCAGGCCCCTCACCTGGCGAAATCGGCCAGCGACTTCACGTACTCGGGGTCGTCGATGATGGTGTTGTGGCTGGCGCCCGGCACCACCACGTAGCGCACCTGGCCGGCCGGAAAGCGGTCGCGCAGCGCCTCGGTGCTGGCCGCGGGGATCGTCTCGTCGCTCTCGGCGCGCAGGATCAGCACCGGCGCGGTGATCCTGGGCACGTAGCGCCACGACTCGTACTTGTCGATCAGCAGGAAGCGCACGGGGAACAACGGGAACGTCTTCTCGGCAATGCCGAGCAGGCTGTCGTAGGGCGTCACCAGCACCAGCTTGGCCACCGGCCGCGTGCTCGCCAGGCGTACGGCCACGCCGCTGCCCAGGCTGCGGCCGACGACGATCACGTCGGGGTGCAGCGCGTACACCTTGTCGAACAGGCCGGCGGCGTCGGCGGCGATGTCGGCCTCGTTGGGCGTGCCGGCGCTGCCGCCGTAGCCGCGGTAGTGCAGCATCACGATCTCGCGGTCGGGGAACGCGGCCAGCAGCGGCCCGACGCTGCCCGACACGTCCTCGGCGTTGCCTCCGAAGTACAGCACCGCACCGGGCCCGGCGTGGGGGCGCACGGTCAGCTGCAGCAGCGCGTCGCCGTTCTGGAACGTGCCGCCGAGCTCGGAGGGGCCCAGTCGGCGCGACGTGGGGAAGTACTGGAACGTGCGCTGCTTGAGGTACAGCGCCACGCAGGCGGCGATGTAGAGGATGGCCAGGACGGCGACGATCAGGATCAGCATTCGCTTCACGAACGGCCAGGGGGCGGATTGAGGGTGCCGAGCATTCTGCCTGCGAACGACGACGCCTCGCGACGCGTGGATGTGGGACGGTGCCCGCCTGCCGCAGCCGCTGCCTGCCGAGATCGCGCCCGTCTTCCAGCAGATCCTGTTCCGCGGCACGCAGGTGCTGGTGCGACCCGGCCATCCGCCGCGCGGTCTGCCGCCAGGCGTGCGTGTCACGCCGGTGGTGCACGTCGAGATGAGCGTCGTGCGTCCGCCCGTCGGCTTCGACACGCATGAAGCCGTCATCGTCGACGCCGTCGTGCGCGCCGCCGGTCGCTCCACCTCGGGCTGGGTGCAGCTCGACCTCGAGGCGCATCCGTCGCAACGCGCGTTCTACCGCCGGCTGGTGCGCGACGTGCGCGCCGCGCTGCCGCCCGCCGTGCACCTGAGCGTCACCGCGCTGGCCTGGTGGTGCCGCACGGACGGCTGGCTCGACGACCTGCCCGCCGACGAGGTGGTGCCGATGTTCTTTCGCATGGCCCGTGACGGCCCGGCCATGCGCGCGATGCTGGTCGACGCGCCCGAGCGCCTGCACACGCGCTGCCGCGTCGAGGCCGCGGGATTCTCGCTGCAGGAACCCTTTCCCACAGGTTCGACTCCTGCTTTCCGACGCACCTACTAGTTCGACAATCGACATTGGAAGACGCCGACCTCGCCATGAACGTGACCATGACCATGACCATGATTCTTCGATCCGGCGCCCTCGCCTCCGCCCTCCTCTGCGCGACGTTCGGCGCGCGCGCCAGCAGCGACGGCGGCGAGGCGCGCGACGAGCTCGTCACCCGCGGCACGTCCGACTTCACCCGCGACGAGATGCTGCACGGCCACGTGGGCATCGTGCTGCCCACCTGGGACGCCGCGTCGGACTACCTGGCCTGGCGCGCGATCGTCACCACGGGCAAGGCGCCGCATTGGCCGGTGCCGCCCGGCAAGGCCGCCAGCGACGTGCCGGCGGGCTGGGTCGACGTCGCGAAGACGCCGTCCACCGCCGCGACGCCGACGGACGGCCTCGCAGCCCCCACCTTCAACCCCGGCTACGACCGGCCCAACTGCAGCCCCGACGCGCAGAGCTTCGCCGCGCTCACCCTGTCGCGACTGCAGGCTCGGCCCGGCGTGACGCCGGCCCGCGAGCAGGCCTGGCTGACCGCGCAGGAGGCGGTGTTCGCCCTGTGCGCCCGCGACCCACTGGACGTGCTCGCCGACCCTGAGCCGCTGATCGCCCCGCTGCCGGCGTCCGAGCCGCTCTACTGGCGCCAGCTGCGCGAGTACCAGATCGCGGCGGCGGCGTTCTACGCCGCGCACTACGCGCAGAGCCAGCAGGCGTTCGCGCGCATCGGCCGCACGCCGGGCCATCCGATGCAAGCGTGGGGCGCCTATCTCGCGCTGCGCTCGCACGTGCGCGAGTTCCAGTTGCCCACGGCCCCGCCGCCAAAGGACGCGGCGACCCCGCCGGCAAAGGCGGCGCCCCAGCAGGTGGCCGCCCTCGAGACGCTGCGGCGCGAGGGCGCGGCCATCCTGCGCGACCCCGCGCTCGCGGAGGTTCACGAGGCCACGGCGGCCACGCTGCGCCGCGCCGCGTACCTGCTGGCGCCGCGCCAGCGCTTCGAGGAACTCACCGCCCTGCTGGACGACCTGCGTGCCGACCCGTCACGCGACGCCGCGCTCGACGACTGGCAGCTGATGAGCTACTTCACCGGCGACGAGAAGGCGGACGCGCGCAAGTTGGCAACGCTGCGCGAGGCGCACCCGTGGTACGACTGGGTGGCCAACGTCACGCATGAAGATGCCGCGGCCACGGCCACGGTGCCGCCGCCCGCGCCCGCGGCGTCCGCGGTGTGCGGGCGCGATTGCCTGTATGCGAACCAGGCCTGGGGACGAGGCGTGGGCACGGCGGAGCGCCGGCCCGAAGACTTCACGACGGGCCAGCATCGCGCCTGGCTGGTGGCCGCGCTGATGAGCGACGCGCCGCTGGTGCGGCCGATGGAGCGCGAGGCCCTGGCCGTCCCGGTGTCGGCCTCTGAATACGCGACCGTGCGCTACTGGCTCGCCGCCCGCCTGGCCGCCACGGTCTACACCGACGAGGCGCGCGCCCTGGACGAAGGCCTGCACGTGCGGCTGCAGGCGTCCAGGCCCTTGTCCAGCAGCGCGATCAACCTCGTCACGCAGCAACGGTTCGGCATCGCCACGTCGGTGGCCGACGCGTCGACCTGGCTGCTGATGTCCCCGGTGGCGTCCACCAACTCCGACACCGGCGAGCGCGCCGATCCGGCCCTGGACGTGCTCGTCCCCTCCGACGACGGCGTGCGCTGGCTGGATCGCAGCCTGTCGGTGGCCGACCTGCTGCAGGTGGCGCACGCGCTGAAGGCGCCGTCGGCGTGGCGCAGCCGCGTGGCGGTGGCGGCGTGGATGCGCGCCGACCTGTTGGGCGATGCGCCGTCCGCGCTCGAGGCCGCCGCGCTCGTCGAGCAATGGGTGCCGTCTCTCAAGCCGGTGGCCCTGCGCTATCGGCGGGCGCCCGTTGGGGCCGAGCGTCACCACGGGTTGATCGTGGCCGCGCTGCGCCATGGCATGTCGCCCGACCCGGGCGCGTCGTACCGCGACAGCGGCGGCACCTGGCCCCTGGCCAAGCCAGACGAGACGGTGGCCGACCTGTGGTGCCGCATCGGCGACAACGAAGCGGGCGACTACATGGCCGGCATGCCGGTGCCGCGCAAGAGCCGGCTGCAGCCGCCCGAGGTGACCGTCGACCCGGCGGGCCGCGACGCCGAGCGCGCGCGCCTGCTGAAGACGCATTCGGCCACCGGTTATGTGGGCCTGCACGCCATCGAGTGGGCCACCGCGCATCCTGCCGACAAGGACGCGCCGTGGCTGCTCTATGTGGCCGTCCAGTCGTCGCGCGGCGGCTGCGTGGATCCCGACCACACGGCCATCTCGCGCAGGGCCTGGCAGGTGCTGCACCAGCGTTGGCCGCGCAGTCCCTGGACGGAGCAGTCGCCCTACTTCTTCTGATGCTGCGTCGCAGAATCGGCGGCGCCTGTTCCATCCTGCGACAGGTGTGCCAGGACAAGGCGCGACACGATGCGCCCGCCGTGTGTCGGTTCGTCGGTGTTTACGCGGACGGCATGACGTCGGCGCGGCCTTTGGCGGCCCGCGTGACAGGTTGGCACGCGACTCGCAATGTGGAAATGCGGTAGCTCCCGTGACGATGCCCTTCGGCGTCTTCGCGCCAGCCTCGATCCGCCATCGAACCACATCAGGAGACTCGCAATGGACATGCTCGAACCCGGCCGCTTCGGCTTTGCAGTGAACTTCAAGAAGCGCTACGGCAACTACATCGGCGGCGAGTGGGTGCCTCCCACCAAGGGCGAATACTTCGAGAACATCACGCCGGTCACCGGCCGCACGTTCTGCGAGATCCCGCGCTCCACGGCCGAGGACATCGAGCGCGCGCTCGACGCCGCGCACGCCGCCAAGGTGGCCTGGGGCAAGACCTCGCCCACCGCGCGCGCCAACATCCTCAACAAGATCGCCGACCGCATGGAGCAGAACCTCGAGCTGCTCGCCACGGCCGAGACCTGGGACAACGGCAAGCCCATCCGCGAGACCCTGGCCGCCGACATTCCGCTGGCCATCGACCACTTCCGCTATTTCGCCGGCTGCGTGCGCGGCCAGGAAGGCGGCATCAGCGAGATCGACGAGACCACCTACGCGTACCATTTCCACGAGCCGCTGGGCGTCGTGGGCCAGATCATTCCCTGGAACTTCCCGATCCTGATGGCC
>JBBQYL010000031.1:0-33964 GCA_038208735.1 Burkholderiales bacterium | reverse complement strand
AACTCCATCACCTGGATCTTGCAATGGGCCTGCGCCGCGGCGGCGCACGAGAGCAGGGCCGCGCAGGCGGCCACTCGGAAGGCATTCATGGATGGGCTCCTTCAATCTGATCGGCGGACAGGCCCAGCTCGCGCATGTGGTGGTCCATGTCCGGGCGCAGCTTTGTTGCCGCGGCGAAGTCGGCCTGGCTGGCGCCGGCGTTGCCCAGCCGCGCCAGCGCCACGCCGCGGCCGTACAGGGAGTTGGTCATCTTGGAATCCTTCGCCAGCGCCTTGTCGAAGTCCGACTTCGCCTTGCCCCACTGGGCCAGGCGCAGCCGCACCCAGCCGCGGCTGTCGAAGTAGGACGACGCCTTGTCGTCGAGGTCGATGGCCGCGTCGCAATCGGCCAGCGCCTTGTCCAGTGCCGCGTTCAGCTTCACGCGCGCCCAGCAGCGCTCGTCGTAGGCATCGGCCAGCTCGATGTCGTGCGGATGGAACTGGATCCATTGATCGAGTTGCGCCACCACGCGCGCGGGCAGGCGCAGTTCCGCGAACAGGTCGGCCATCGACGAGCGGATCTGCGATTGCGGCGCCAGCGTGCGATCGAGTTCGTCCAGGTCGGCCAGCACGGCGTCGTCCTTGTCGTCCTCGTGCAGCATCCAGGCGCGCCGGATGCGGGCGTCGCCCAGGCGGGGGTCGAGGCGCAGCGCGGTGTCGAGATCGGCCAGGGCCTGCGGCTTCTGCTCGAGGCCTTCGTGCGCGGAGGCCCGCGTGGTGAAGCAGGTGGCGTTCTGCGGGGCGAGCGCGCAGGCGTGGTCGAGGTCGGCGAGGGCGCCGGCGAAGTCGCCGCGCGCCCGCGACGCGGCGCCGCGCCGCAGCGCGGCGTCGGCGCCGAGCGGCTCTTCGGGGCTAGCCGCGACAGGCGCTGCGGCGCTGGCGTGCTCGGCCTTGTTCAGCCTGAACACCGGGCCGCCGTTGTACGTGAAGTACATGCGCTTCTGCTGGGCCGACACGTACACGTGGTGCGACAGGAAGAAGTCGACGCCCACCAGCATCTCGGCGTCGTTCAGGTCAAAATCTGCCACCTCCAGCCGGTTGTTGTTGATCACCTCGCCGCCCAGCTCGAAGTGCTCGAAGGCGGCCGTCCATTGGCGTGCCGTGGCCCTGCCTGCGCCGTACATGTCGCCCTCGGGCGTCATGTCGTGTTCCTTCACGCCGGCCTTCTTCGCGGCGTCGAGCGACACGGTGGTGGTGGCGCCGGTGTCGAACATCACGTCAACGTCCTTGCCGTTCAGCCTGGCCGTGGCGCGCAGCGCTTGGCGGTTGAACTCGCGGTCGAAGTCGTACAGCAGGTCGACGCTGGCCACCGTGCCGGGATCGTCGGCCCAGTACGCCATGTTGGTCTTCTCGCACTCGTCGTTCGGATACACGAAGCGGATCATGCCGTGCGCGAGGTCGTATTCGGTGTCTGCGAAGTTCAGCAGGTTGCGGCCGATGAGGCCCATCGAGCCGCTGCCCATCTCGTTGCCGCCCACGATGAAGTCGACGTTGGTGAGCGAGCCCTTGGACAGCTTGAGGTGCTCCACCGTGGTGAGCTTCACGCTGACGCCGCCCACCAGGCCCTGCACGCGCAGCCCGGACTGGCGATGCGTGGCCAGATCGAGCTGGGCCGCCGCGGCCTCGTTGAGGAAGCTGAAGAACGCGCCCGTGTCCACGAACAGCGGCACGTCCTGGCCGTTGATGACCACCGTGGCCATGGCACGCATGCCCACCATGCGCACGGGCAGCTCGGCCACCTTCACGTGGCAGGCGGCGCGGCCGGTGGCCGGCGCCAGCAACGCGAGCGCGAGCAGGGCGCCCGAGACGAGCCCGATCGCCCGTGGACGGCCGCGATGTGCGTGCATGGATCCTCCCCCTGTCGATGATCGACGGATCGGCGCCGGCGCCGAGGCCGGACCGTCCTGTTTTCACCGGACTGTATGACAGTTCAAGCGCACCGCCGACCCGGGCAATCACGAGGGGCTGCAAAAATGAGCGCCCGCGCTGCTTGATGAGCCTTCAATCCATGACCGACGACAGCCGTCCCGCCATCCGCGACAACGTGGCCGCCCACCGCTTCGAGATGATCGTCGACCGCCACGCCGCGGTGGCCACCTACGTGACAGACGCCTGCATGCGCCAGCACGCCGAGACGCACGACCTGCTGGCCGACTCAACGCGCTTCGATTGAGCCATCCTGTCGTTCCGCGCGCGTTCGCGGAATCCACGGGGTGCGAGATGCGGATTCGCAGGCGTGGATCCTGCGACTGCGCGCAGGATGACCGGGGTCTGCAGCAACTTGCGTGCCTCCGCCCGAGCCCTGTCGCCCGGGCCCGCTGAATGCCTGGAGCCCGGTGCGCCACCGTCGGCGTGAAGGAGGTTCGGGCATGACCCCCCCATCGATTCCCCACCAGACATCGGCCGGCGAGCATGCCTGCGGCCGTCCCCTCACCGTCGCCGAGCTGAGCGTCGTCCTCGAGGAACTCGATCGCGTGGTCGAGGAACTGCAGGACTCCCTCACGGAGCTCGCGCTGCCGTTCGACGACGCGTCGAGCGCCGCCACGCGCGACGCCATCGCCGCGGCCCGCCGCGCCGGCTGAGGGCCGCACCCGCTTCCCTGGAAAGCTCGACTCGAAAAGCGCGCCGGAACCCCCTTCCTGGGGATGGTCGCGCAGGCTCCCGGCCCGGATCATCCTGGTGCCCGGCGGCGGCACGACCCTGCCGCGAGCCTCGTCCCGAGTCTTTCACCAAGGAAGCACCATGAATCTGCTCGAACGCGCCAAGGCCATCCTCCTGAAGCCGGCCGAGACCTGGCCCGTGATCGACGCCGAGCCGGCCTCGGTCGCCTCGATCTACACGGATTGGTTGCTGGTCATGGCGGCCATCCCGGCCGTCTGCCATTTCATCGGTGCATGCCTGGTCGGCACGGGCATGTTCGGGTTCAGCTATCGCACGCCGATCGTGTCCGGGTTGATCATGGTGGTGGTCGGCTACGCCGTGTCGCTGGTGGGCTTCTTCCTGCTCTCGCTGCTGGTGAACGCGCTGGCGCCCACCTTCGGCGGCACGAAGAACCCGGTCGCGGCCATGAAGGTGGTGGCCTACAGCGCGACGGCGTCCTGCGTCGCCAGCGTCCTGCTGCTGGTGCCCTCGGGCCTGCTGATGCTGGTGCTGTTCCTCGCGGGCTGCTACGGCATCTACCTGATGTACCTCGGCCTGCCCGTGCTGATGAAGAGCCCGGCGGACAAGGCCATCGGCTACACCGCGTCCGTCATCGTCATCGCCTTCGTGGTCTACCTGGTGCTGGCGGGCATCTTCGCCGCGCTGTTCGGCGCGGCGATCTTCGGGGCAGGGCGCCACGCCGGCGCCGTCAGCCTGAACACGCCCGACGGCGAGGTGACCCTCGACACCGACGCGATGGCCGCCGCCGCCAGGCGCATCGACGCGGCGCGCCAGCGCATGGAGGCGGCGCAGAAGTCGGGCGACGCGGCCTCCAGCGGCGCGGCGCTGGGCGACATGCTGGGCGCGCTCACGGGCGCCGGCGGCACGCCCATTCCCGTGGCCGACCTCAAGGCGCAGCTGCCCGAGGCGCTGGGCGCGCTCAAGCGCGACTCGTTCGAGACCAGCGGCGGCTCGGCGATGGGCATCTCCAGCTCGGTGGCCAAGGCCACCTACGTGGCGGGCGACCAGCATGCGCAGCTCACCATCTCCGACCTCGGCGGCCTGGGTGGCCTCGCCTCGGTGGCCACCTGGGCCAACGTGACGGTGGACAAGGAGACGCCCGACGCCATCGAGAAGACGTACAAGGACGCCGGCCGCACCATCCACGAGGAGTACCGCAAGGACGGCAGCCACGCCGAATACACGGTGATCCTGAAGAACGGCGTGATCGTGGAGACCAGCGGCGACAAGCTGGACGGCGCCACGCTGAAGGCGATGGCCAGCGCGATCAACCTCGACGCGCTCGAGGCGATGAAGCGGCCGGCGAAGTCGTGAGCTCCCGCTTCGTGAGTTCCCTCTAAACGCGCGACGCCGCAGGCGTAGAGTCTGCTTCACCTCAACAACAAGATCGCTCCATGACACTCGTCACCCGTTACTCGAACGATGGTTCCACTGCCGGCCGCGCCACGCTCGTGCGCGATGCGGTCATCGCGGTCGTCGTGCTGATCGCGCTGCTGGCCTTCTGGCCGATCCGCACGGTGCCCACCGGCTCGCGCGGCGTCATCACCGTGGGCGGTGCCATCCGCGGCCTCCAGAGTGAAGGCTTCACCCTCGTGCTGCCGTGGCAGAAGCTCGACGTGTTCAGCATCCGCGCCGAACAGGCCGACATCGAGAACGCCGAGGGCTCCACCTCCGACACCCAGCCGGTGAAGGTGAGCCTCACGGTGCGCTACTCGATCGCGCCCGACCGCGTGACCGAGGTCTACGAGAAGTACAGCCACGACGGCAACCTGGCCAACTACGTGCAGACGGCCACGCAGGAAGTGTTCAAGGCGGTCACCGCGCGCTACTCGGCGCCCGACCTCATCAGCCAGCGCGCCGCGGTGTCCAACGACATCACGTCGGCGCTGCGCGCCAAGCTGGCCAACTATGGCGCGCAGGTCATCTCCATCGACATGCGCAACTTCTCGTTCAGCGACAGCTACATGCGCGCCATCAACGACAAGGTCACGCAGGAGCAGTTGCGCCTGGCCGCCGAGAACAAGCTGAAGACGGTGGAGGCCGAGCAGAAGCAGAAGGTGGCCATCGCCGAGGCCGAGGCCAACGCGGTCAAGGCCACGGCCGACGGCGACGCCTATGCCAAGATCAAGGTGGCCACCGCCGAGGCCCAGTCGCTGCAGGTGCAGAACGATGCGCTGTCCAAGAACAAGGACGTGCTGGAGTTGCGCCGCATCGAGGTGGAGCTCACCAAGGCGCAGAAGTGGAACGGCGCGTTGCCCACATCCATCTACGCGGGCGCCCCCATTCCGTTCCTGAACGTGGGCAACCCCGCCAGATAGCCGCCCGCGGCGGCCGCCGCTTCCCCCTGTGGCATCATCGCGCGGATGCCCCTCGCCCTGCCATGAGCGCCGATCCCCTGCTGCAGATCGACAGCCTGGTCACCACCTTCAAGACGCCCCGGGGCGACGTCCGGGCCGTCAACGGCGTGAGCCTCGGCGTGGAGCGCGGACAGACGGTGTGCATCGCGGGCGAGTCCGGTTGCGGCAAGAGCGTCACCGCGCTGTCGATCATGGGGCTGCTGCCCGATTCGGCGTGGGTGCAAGGCGGCACCATCCGCTTCAACGGCGTCGACCTGCTGGCATTGCCGCCCGCCGAGCGGCGCGGCCTGCGCGGCCGGTCGATGGCGATGATCTTCCAGGAGCCGATGACGGCCTTGAATCCGGTGCTCACGGTAGGTCACCAGATCGCCGAAGTGTTCGCCATCCACGGCACCGCCAACCGGCGCGAGGCGCGCGAGAAGGTGCTGGCGCTGCTGCGCAAGGTGAAGATCCCCGACGCCGATCGCCGCTACGACGAGTATCCGCACCAGATGAGCGGCGGCATGAAGCAGCGCGTGATGATCGCGATGGCGCTGGCCAACCGCCCCGAGCTGCTGATCGCCGACGAGCCCACCACCGCGCTGGACGTCACCATCCAGGCGCAGGTGCTGCACCTGCTCAAGGAGCTGCAGCGCGAGCTGGGCACCGGCATCGTGTTCGTCACCCACGACCTGGCTGTGGTAGCCGAGATCGCCGACCGCGTGGTGGTGATGTACGGCGGCCGCGTGGTGGAGCAGGGCGGCGTGGTCGACGTGCTGGAACACCCGGCGCACCCGTACACGGTGGGCCTGCTGGGCGCGCGTCCCCGGCCGGGCCAGACGCGCCACGACGGCCATCGCCTCGATGTGATCCCCGGTACCGTGCCGTCGCCGCTGGTGCACATCGACGGCTGCCGCTACCAGACGCGTTGCCCGCGCGTGCAGGCGCGCTGCCGCGAGGAGGTGCCTCCGCTCGCCGGTGTCGCCCCTGGCGCGGACGACGGCCACGCGGCGGCGTGCCACTTTCCCGAGACCGGATTCGCATGACGGCGCCCCTGTTGCAGGCCGAAGGCCTGTCGGTCGAGTTTGCCGTGCGGCGCGGCGTGCTGCGACGCGAGGTGGCGCGGCTGCGCGCGGTCAACCAGGTCAGCGTGCAGGTGAACGCCGGTGAGGTGCTGGGCATCGTCGGCGAGTCGGGCTGCGGCAAGACCACGCTCGGGCGCGCGATGGTGGGGCTGTACCCGCCGAGCGCGGGCACGCTGCACATCGAAGGCCGCGACGTGGCGACGCTGGACGCCGCCGAGCGCCGCCAGATGACGCGCGACGTGCAGATGGTGTTCCAGGATCCGTTCGGGTCGCTCAACCCGCGCAAGCGCATCCGCCAGGTGCTGGAGGCGCCCTTCGAAGTCCATGGCCTGGCCACCGGCGCGCAACGCGAGGCGCGCGTCCGCGAGCTGGTCGAGTGGGTGGGCCTCTCGCCCGAACACCTCGACCGCTGGCCGCACGAGCTGTCCGGCGGGCAGCGCCAGCGCATCGGCATCGCGCGCGCGCTGGCGCTCGAGCCCAAGGTGGTGGTGCTCGACGAGCCGCTGTCGGCGCTCGACATGTCGATCCAGTCGCAGGTGCTCAACCTGCTGGTGGAACTGCAGGAGCGGCTGCGCCTGAGCTACGTGTTCATCTCGCACGACCTGTCCATCGTCGAATACCTGTGCGACACCGTGGCCGTGATGTACCTGGGTCGCGTGGTGGAGACCGCGCCCGCCGCCGTGCTGTTCGCGGCGCCCCGCCATCCCTACACGCAGGCGCTGCTGGCCGCGGTGCCCAACCCCGATCCGCGCCGCGAGCGTCCCGGACGGCCGCTGGAGGGCGACGTGCCGGGCCTGCTCGACGCGCCCAGGGGCTGCGCCTTCAGCACGCGCTGCCCGCGGGTGGAGCCGCGCTGCCGCGAGGCGGAGCCCGAGCTGCGCGTCATCGACACCGCCGGCCTGCACCGCGCCGCGTGTCACTTGCTTTGAAAGCGTCGATGTCACCCCTTCTTCGTCTTGCGGCGCTGGCCGCCGGCCTGCTTGCCGCCGTGGCCACGCAGGCCGCCGAGCCGTCGGTCTTCACCTTCGTGCGCACCGCGCCTTTCGTGTCGCTGGATCCGATGGCGCAGTTCGACGTGCCCTCGATCGACGTGATCGAGGAGGTGTACAGCCGCCTGTTCACGACCGGCTACCTCGAGCGCCCGATCAGGCTGGAGCCCGACCTGCTGGAGGCGATGCCCACGCTGGGCGCCGACAAGCTGACGTACACCTTCCGCCTGCGCAAGGGCGTGAAGTTCCACGACAACGCCTGCTTTGCCGACGGCAAGGGCCGCGAGCTGATGGCCGACGACGTGCTGTACTCGCTGCGCCGATTTGCCGACGCGCGCGTCAATTCGCTGAGCTGGTCGACGATGGCCGGCGCCGTGGCCGGACTCGACGCGTTCCGCGCAGCTACCGCCAAGGCCCCGGCGGACGCCGACCTGTCCGCTTTGGAAATCGCCGGCCTGCACCGGATCGACGCCAGCACGTTCAGCATCACGCTGACGCACGAGAACCCGCAGTTCCTGTACGTGCTCGCCCTGGCGCCCGCGTCCATCGTGCCGGTGGAGGCCGTGCGCCTGTACAAGGATTGGTTCGGCGTCAACCCGGTGGGCACCGGGCCGTTCATGCTGCCGGGCCCGGTCGACCGCAAGGCCACGCTGCACCTGGTGCGCAACCCGAACTACTACCGCACGTATCCCGCCACGGGCGCGCCCGGCGACGCCGAAAAGGGCCTGCTGAAGGACGCCGGCAAGCGGCTGCCGCGGGTCGACGCCATCGACATGCCGCTGATCGAGCAGGCGCAGCCCGCCGCGCTGAAGTTCCTGCGCGGCGAGGGCGACTGGCGCGCGCTCGACCGCTCCAACTTCACGAAGATGGTGCTGCGCACGCCGGACGGGCAGTTCCGCCTGGCCGACGACGACGCCGCCAGGTTCAGCCTCTATTCGAGCGTGTCGCCCAGCATCTCGATGCTGATCCTGAACATGCGCGATCCGCTGCTGGGCAACAACAAGCCGCTGCGCCAGGCCCTGGCGGCCGCGGTGGACGCGCAGGCCATCATCGACACGCTGTACAACGGCCGGGGCCACCGGCTGCAAAGCATCGTGCCCATCGAGATGGCCGGCAACGAACGCGAAAGCGGCGCCGTGGGCAACCCGCACGATCTCGCGCGCGCGAAGAAGCTGCTGGCGGACGCGGGCTACCCCGGCGGGCATGGCCTGCCCCCGATCACGCTGGCGCTGCCGGGCGGCGATGCCGACCTGCACAACTTCTTCGAACTGCTGCGCGCCCAGTTCGCCACCGTGGGCATCCAGCTCAAGGCCGACTTCATGGACTGGCCGGCGTTCCTCAAGGCGGGCGCGGGCGGCAAGTTCCAGATCTCCCTGAACGGCTTCGCGGCGCCCTCGCCGGATGCGGCCATCTTCTTCAGCCTGCTGTACCGCGGCAACCCGGGCAACAACTTCGGCAGCTATGCCAACCCGGCCTACGACAAGGCATTCGAGGCGATGCGCGCGCTGCCCGACGGCCCGCAGCGACTGGGCGCCATCCGCACGATGAACGGGCTGATCGAGGACGAGGTGCCGATGATCCTCATCCACGATCCGGTGGCCGTGGGCGTGCTGCAGAAGTGGGTGGGCAACTTCAAGCGCAACCCCTTCGCGCCGCAGCTCATGTACCTGAGCGTGGACATGGCCGCGAAGAAGAAGGGCCCGTGAGCCCGCTGCAACCCATTGGAGGGGTGATGAATCTCGTGAAAACGCTTGCCTTCGCGCTTGCCTGCCTGGCCGCAACGGGCGCGCAGGCCGCCGAACCCTCGGTGCTGACCTACGCGCGCTCGGCGTCCTTCGAGTCGATGGATCCGCCGCGCGCGGCCGACGAGACGAGCAGCGAGGTGATCCTGCAGGTCTACAGCACGCTGCTGTCCTACGCGTACCTGGAGCGGCCGTACAAGCTGACGCCCGGCCTGCTGGAGTCCATGCCGACGCTGAGCGCCGACAAGCTCACGTACACGTTCCACCTGCGCAAGGACGTGCACTTCCACGACAACGCCTGTTTTCCCGGCGGCAAGGGGCGCGAGGTGACGGCCGACGACGCGCTGTATTCGCTCAAGCGCTACGCCGACGCGCGCATCAACTCGAAGAGCTGGTTCGCGATGGAAGGCGCCGTGGTGGGCCTCGACGCCTGGCGCGCGGCCACCGCGAAGGCGCCTGCGGACGCCGACCTGACCAAGGCGGACATCGCCGGTCTTCGGCGCATCGACGCCAGCACCTTCTCGATCACGCTCACGCGTCCGAACGGGCTGTTCCTGTTCGCGCTGACGCTGGGCTCGACGGCCATCGTGCCCGTCGAGGCCGTGCAGATGTACAAAGACCGCTTCGCGGTCAACCCGGTGGGCACCGGCCCGTTCACCCTCAAGGGTCCGGTCGACCGGAAGTCGACGCTTCACTTCGTGAGGAATCCCGACTACTACGGCCGCTATCCGAGCGTGGGCGCACCCGGCGACGCCGAGAAGGGCCTGCTCAAGGACGCGGGCAAGCGGCTGCCGATCGCCGACGCCATCGACATGCCGCTGATCGAGGAGTCGCAACCGGCGGCCCTGAAGTTCCTGCGCGGCGAGATCGACTGGCGCGGGCTCGACCGCTCCAACTTCACGAAGATGGTGGTGCGCGCGCCCGACGGCCAGTTCCGCCTCGGCGACGAGTACGCGTCGAAGTTCAACATCTACTGGACGATCGGCAACGACGACTGGTTCATCATGCTGAACATGAAGGACCCGCTGCTGGGCCGCAACAAGCTGCTGCGCCAGGCCATGGCGGCAACGTTCGATCCGAAGGCCGTGATCGACGTCCTCTACAACGGACGCCAGCGCGCACTCGAGAGCATCGTGCCCTACGAGCTGCCGGGCAATGAACGCGAGAGCGGTGCCGTCACCAACCACCACGACCTCGCGCGCGCAAAGAAGCTGCTGGCCGACGCGGGCTTCCCCGGCGGCAACGGGCTGCCTGCGTTCACCATGGTGTTCAATTCCGGCAACGCCGAGTACCACAACCTGTTCGACCTGCTGCGGGCCCAGTTCGCGGCCGCCGGCATCCAGCTCAAGGCCGATTTCATGGACGTGCCGACGTTCTCGAAGGCAACCTCGGGCGGCAACTTCCAGCTGGCCTGGACGAACTGGGTCGCCGACTACCCCGACCCCGAGAACTTCTACCAGCTGATGTACAGCAAGAATGCCGCGCCGGGTCCCAACAGCGGCAGCTACGCCGACCCCGCCTACGACAAGGCCTACGAGGCCATGCGCCTGATGCCCAACGGGCCCCAGCGGCTGGAGTACATCCGCACCATGAACGCGCGCCTGAAGGAGGACGTGCCCGTGATGTTCGCCTACGACACGCTGCGCTTCGGCGTGCTGCAGAAATGGGTGGGCAACTTCAAGCGCAACCTGCTGCAGCCGGAGTTCATGTTCCTCAGCGTGGACATGGCGGCCAAGAAGAAGGGCCTCTGATGGGCGCGTACATCGTGCGCCGCCTGCTGCAGGCCATCCCCACGGTGTTCGGCGTGGCGCTGCTCACGTTCCTGCTGTTCAACACGTTCGGGCCCGACCCGGTGCGCACCGCGCTGGGCCAGCACGCCACGCCCGAGGCCATGGCCAACCTGCGCCACCAGTGGGGGCTGGATCAGTCGCTTCCGGCGCAGTTTCTCGACTTCCTGCGCCAGATCGTCACCTTCGACTACGGCAAGTCGTTCGTCACCGGCGACGACCTGGGCACCCAGCTCAAATCCGGTGCGCTGGTCAGCCTGTCGGTGACGGTGCCGCCGTTCGTGTTCGGCGCCATCGTCAACGTGTCGCTGGCGCTGTTCATCACGCGCCACCGCGACGGCATCGTCGACCGCGGCGCCCGGGCGTTGTTCATCGCGGCGATGAGCGTGTCGGCGCTGGTGTACGTGCTGGCGCTGCAATACCTGCTGGCGTTCAAGTTCGACTGGTTTCCCATCAACGGCTACGAGGACGGCTGGGCCGCGGTGAAGTACCTGGCGCTGCCGTGGCTGATCCAGCTGCTGCTGTCGATGGGCCCCGACGTGCGCCTGTACCGCACGCTGTTCCTGGCCGACATCAACGCCGACTGGGTGCGCACCGCGCGCTCCAAGGGCGCCGGCGAGGGCCGCGTGCTGTTCCGCCACGTGCTGCCCAACGCGTGGATCCCCATCATCACGCAGAACGTCACCACCATCCCGTTCCTGATCCTGGGTTCGTTCCTGATGGAGCGCTTCTTCTCGATTCCCGGCATCGGCAACCTCACCATCGACGCGTTGTCGCGCGGCGACCTGCCCGTGCTCAAGGCCGTGACCGTGCTGGGCGCGCTGGCGCTGGTGCTGTTCAACCTGATCAACGACCTGCTGTACGCGGTCGTCGATCCTCGCGTGAGGCTGTCATGAGCGCCGTGATCGTCCTCGCCCATCGCAAGCCGCGCTCGGCGGCCACCGAGGCGCTGGTCGCCCTGTGGCGCGTGCCGCACATCCGCGCCTGCATGATCGTGCTGCTGCTGTACCTGCTGGTGGCCGTGCTGGGCTACGCCCACCTGCTGCCCGACCACGAGGCGTCGGTGGGCGACGCGCAGGAGCCGCCCAGCCTGCACCTGGCCAGACTGCTGGGCACCGACATCCTGGGCCGCTCGGTGCTGTGGCGCGTGCTGGCGGGCGCGCAGACCGCCGTCACCATCGGGTTGGTCACCACCGCGCTGGCCGTCCCCTTCGGCACCGCGCTGGGCCTGGCCGCGGGCTACTTCGGCGGCTGGGTGGACGCGGTCATCAACTGGGTCTATTCGGTGGTGGTGTCGGTGCCCGACATCCTGCTGATCACCGCCATCTCGTACGCCATGGGCAAGGGCCTGGCGTCGATGTGCGTGGCCATCGCGGCCACGAGCTGGGTGAGCATCATGCGGCTGGTGCGCGGCGAAGTGCTGAAGCACAAGGGCAGCGACTACGTGCTCGCGGCGCGCAGCCTGGGCGCGCGCCCCAGCCGCATCATGTTCTCGGAGATCCTGCCCAACGTGATCCACGTGGCCATCATCACGACGTCGCTGGTGCTGCTGGCCGCCGTCAAGGGCGAGGTGATCCTCACCTACCTGGGGCTCGGCGTGCAGGAGGGCGCCAGCTGGGGCCTGCTGATCGCTGGCGCGTCGCAGGACCTGACGAACGAGGTGTGGGGGCCGCTGGTGGGAACCGTGGTGGCGATGTTCCTGTTGATCTATGCGCTCAGCGCGATCGGCGACGCGTTGCGCGACGTGCTCGATCCGCGGGTGCAGTAGTCCTGGCTCGCGTTCAGGCGCGCGCCCGGGTGCCTTCCGTCTCGCCGAAGAACACGCGGAAGATCTCGGGCTCGTCGATGTCGCGCACCGCCAGGCCTTCCAGCGCCTCGCGGAACATCACGGGCTCGTCGAGCCCGTCGAACGCCGCCGGCATCGTCTCGGCCCAGCTGGGGACGTCGGCGTTGGCCATCTCCGTGCGGCGCACGAGGTGCTGCAGCGACGGCTGGAATTCCCAGTCGATGGTCATGTCCGGCGTGCGCTTGCCCAGCGCGTTCGAGATCTTGAGTGCGGTATTCATGTGAGTTCCCTCTGATGATCCGAAGATACGCCGTGTCACCTCGCTCGTCCGTCGGAAAAGAAGGGTATTCCCGGTCAGTTGAGTTTCCCGGTCGGCGCCCCGTGTTGGGGCGGGATTCTGTCCACCGAAACTGTGGACAACTCTGTGGGCCCACCGCGCGAACCACGCGCCAGGCCGCGCCAACGCTGGGTGTCAAGGGATGTGCTGCGCGATTGGGCAGGCGGCTTCCCAATCTTTTTTTGCATGTCTTTGGGTCACGGATCGGCATTCCATGCAAGCCACGGTCGAGCGCGGTGGGCGGACTCCGGAACGACTCGCCGGACAAGCCGATCCCGTGACATCGACAGCGGTTCCGGTGTCGCCCGGCCCGCAGTCGTCTGCGCTTCACCGGCGTGACCGGCCTCGAGGACGCATTGCTTGGAGCGTGGCTCGCCGGGATGCGGCGCACAAGGCAAGCGAAGCAGCAAGACTCCCGTGATGCGCTCTACCTGGCGGTGACGTTGGGTGCGCACCTGCGGCAGGTTCTCGGTCAGTGTGACTTGCCTGAACGTTCACGCGCGCTTGGGTGTGGGGCGCCGCGTGCCGAGATTCGTGCCGCCGGCTGCATGATGGCTGCACGGCCGCGAATCAACCCGGGAAACGACGACGGGCGTCAGCGGTTGCTCACCGTCTAACGCCCGTCTGGGTTTGGTGCCGGAGAAAGGAGTCGAACCCTCGACCTTCTCATTACGAATGAGCTGCTCTACCAACTGAGCTACACCGGCGTTTCAGCAGCACCCCACAAGTGGATACCGCGAAGCCTGCCATTCTAGCGCAAGTTTTTCGGGTCTTGCAACTGTGGAACGCTTGAGAGCATGGCGCCGCGGGAACAGGCGTCCTGTCGAGCGGTCACGAATCCGGACGGGCGACGCCGGCATCCCCGCGCGACCGAGCGTGCCCGGTCACGCGTGTCGCTTCTGCTCGTGTTCCAGCAGCCATCGCGCGCCTTCGGCCAAGCTGGCGCAGGTGAAGTCGGCGGGTGGGTCGGCGATGTCGCAGGACAGCTGGTCGATGGCCTCGGCGACACGGATGCAGGCGGCCACTCCGGCGGCCCGGCCGGCGAGGATGTCGCTGGGCTTGTCGCCCACCATCACGCAGGCGGACAGGTCGAGCGCCAGGTCGCGCGCCGCGCGGCGCAGCATGCCGGGCGAGGGCTTGCGGCAATCGCAGTGGCGACGCCATTGCGCCAGTGGCGCGTCGGGCAGGTGAGGGCAGTGGTAGACGCCGTCCAGCGTGATGCCGTGCCGCGCCAGCTCGCTGTGCATCCAAGCGGTGAGGTTGTCGAATTCGGCGGGGCCGTACAGCCCGCGGGCGATGCCCGATTGGTTGGTGGTGACCACCAGCGCCCAACCGGCGCGCTGCAGCGCGCGCAGCCCGTGCATCACGCCGGGCATCCATTCGAAGTCCTCGGGCCGGCTCACGTGGCCGTGGTCGTGGTTCAGCACGCCGTCCCGGTCGAGGAAGACGGCGCGGCGCAGGGCGGTCATGTCCACTCCTTGCCCCTGGCGACGGCGCGGCGCGCGCCCGCGGTCGGCCGGGTGGTGGTCATGACGCGTCTGCCGGCGCGAGTCGGGAGGTGGCGCGGATGCGATCCATCAGCGAGGTGGTGGAGAAGCCGTCGACGAAGGGCAGGGTCAGCGCGTGGCCGCCCCAACTGCGCACCAGGGCGCCTTCGGCGAGGCGATTCATGTCGTCGTCGCCGCCCTTCACGTACACCGAGGGACGCAGGCGCGACAGCAGCGCGGTGGGCGTGGCTTCGTTGAAGATGATGACGGCATCGACGCTTTCAAGCGCGGCCACCTGGAACGCGCGATCGCCCTCGCGGTTCATCGGGCGATCGGGGCCCTTGTCGAGAATGCGGGCGGACGCGTCGCTGTTGATGGCCACCACCAGCCGGTCGCCCAGCTGGCGCGCCTCGGCCAGGTAGGCGATGTGGCCGCGGTGCAGCAGGTCGAAGACCCCGTTGGTGAAGACGGTGCCGGGCTGCATCGCGAACTGCGCGACGGCCTCGTCGGCGTGCATCAATTTCCTGAGCGGATCGAATCGGTTCATGAGCGTCTTGACGGTAGCGGTGCGCGGCGAGGCGCCGGCACTCGCGCCGGCGTTGTCTCCAGGCCAGTGTGGCGCGCCGACCGCCGGCCGGCACGCCCGCGCACCCAGGCAGGCATTCTTTCGCGGATCGATTTCACGATCCTTCCGGGTTTCACATGAGCAAACGACTTGCCCGACGGTCGGTCGGGCGCGCCTTCCATCGGCGCTGTTCAAGCCCCTGTAGCATGCGCCGACGCGAGATCCCGCGACGGCAGTGATGCGACTGTCGCCACCAGCGCCTCCGCCACGCGCGCGAGCACGCCGGCCCAGTCGCCCGGGGTGGACTGGCGAAACAGGCGCATCGACGGATACCAGGGGCTCGTGTCCGGATCGAGGCCGTGGCGCCAGTCCGGCGCATGCGGCAGCATCACGAAGGTGGGCTTGCCGAGCGCGCCCGCCAGGTGGGCGACGGCGGTGTCGCAGGTCACCACCACGTCGAGGTTGGCGATGATGGCGGCGGTGTCGTCGAAGTCGGCGATCTCGTGCTGCAGATCGACGAAGTGGGGCGGGGGCGCGGCATCGACCAGGTCGTCGCAGCCCGCGCCCATCTGAAGCGAGACGCAGCGCGTGCCGGGCGCATCGAGCAGCGGACGCACGACGTCGAAGCCGGGCGAGCGTTCGCGGCCGTTGCGCAGCGCGGGGTTGCTGGCCCAGACCAGGCCGAACGCGAGTTCGCGTTTCGACATGCGACTGGGGCCCGCGAGGCGTTCCCGCCATTGCGAGACGAGTGCATCCCGCGCGCGGAGGTACGGCGCGGGGGCGTGCGCCGGCGCAAGACCCAGCACGTGGGGCAGGCTCATCAACGCCACGTGCGTGTCGAATGCCGCCATCGGCTCTCCGCGCACGACAACCTCGGAAACCCCGGGCAGGCGCGCGGCCAGCCCCTGCAGGCCGTCCATGACCTCCAGCACCGCGCGGCCGCCCAGGCGGGCCACCGCGGGCACGAAACGCAAGAACTGCAGCGTGTCGCCGAAGCCCTGCTCGGCCCACACGAGGATCGTGCGGCCCTCGAGCGGTCGGCCGTCCCATACGGGTCGAGGGCAGGTCCGCGGCGCGGGCTCGTCGCGGCGGAAGCGCCATTCGTACTCGCGAAAGCCCTCCTCGAACCGCCCGGCGCGCAGCAGCCCCAGGGCGCTGTTCCAGTGCGCGTCGACGTGCCGTGGATCGCATTCGATCGCGGCCTGGAACGCGGCGAGCGCGCCGTCCCACAGGCCGAAGCGCTCCAGTGCGACGCCCAGGTCGTAGGGTGGCTCCGGCGAATGCGGCGCATGGCGCAGCGCCTGTTGGAACGCGACCAGCGCGCCGTGGCGATCGTCCCGGTCGCGTAGCAGGTTGCCGAGGTTCGTCCAGGCATCGGCATAGCCGGGCTGCATCCGAATCGCCTCGCGATACGTGGCTTCGGCCGCGTCCGCATGACCCAGGCGTGCCTGCAGGATGCCCAACAGCGTGCGCGCATCCGCGCGCAGCGGCAGCGCCTCGACGGCGGTGCGGGCCAGGGGCAGCGCCTGTGCGTCGCGACGCTGCAGGAACAACGCGTGCGCACGGCCCAGCACGGCGTCGGGGCCGGCGAGCGTGGGCGTGGGCGTGGCACTGTCCATGCTCGCAGGGTAGCGGCGACTGGACGCCGCGAAGCGCCGAATAGACGGCCTGGGCGGCGCCTTCTTCGCGCGGCCTGAGAGAATGGCCGCGCTGCGCAACGTGCGCGAAGGAGCGGCGATGGGCAAGGGGCGGTTCGAGGCGTTCAGCGACGGCGTGCTGGCCATCATCATCACGATCATGGTGCTGGAGCTGAAGGTTCCGCACGGCGAGTCGTTGGGCGCGCTCGCCCAGCTGTGGCCGGTGTTCGTGAGCTACGTGATCAGCTTCATCTACGTGGGCATCTACTGGAACAACCACCATCACATGCTGCACGCCACCGCCACGGTGACGGGCGGCATGATGTGGGCCAACCTGCACCTGTTGTTCTGGCTGTCGCTGATGCCGTTTGCCACCGGCTGGATGGGCGAGAACCATTTCGCGCCGGTGCCCTCGGCGGTGTACGGCGGCGTGCTGCTGATGTCGGCGGTGGCGTGGGCGATCCTGCAGACGCTGATCGTGCGCGACCAGGGCACGGGTGGCGTGCTCAAGCGCGCGCTGGGCAACGACTGGAAGGGCAAGGTGTCGGCCGTCCTCTACATCTCGGGCATCGTGGCGTCGTTCTGCGTGACCGGGCTCGCGCAGGCCATGTACCTGATCGCGGCCCTCATCTGGCTGGTGCCGGATCGACGCATCGAGAAGGTGTTGGCGCGAGAACATGACATCAATTGAAGCGCGGATCCTGAACGACATCGCCCGCCGAACGGGCGGTTAGAAGGGGGTTTGGCGCAGGGCAGTTTTCCGGCGCGCTCGCAGAATCGACTCGACCATGAGAGCCGATTCAAACCCCTTCACCAACCCGCTTCGGGCCCTCGGCCGCGCGTCGCTCGGCGCGCTGTTGCTGGCTGTCGCCGGCAACGCCGCGAGCCTGCCTGGCAAGCGCTTCGTCGGCCAGTACGATTTCGGCTACGCCATCCGCGGCGACCGCGCGGCGCGCCTGGCGCAGGTGTTCGACGACGGCAGCGGCAAGGTCTATTTCGAGGCTCGCCCCAACCAGCCGATGCCGGCGGTGTTCGCGGGCAAGGATCTCACGCTGCTCGTGATGCAGCCCGAGGGTCAGTATTTCACGGCGCGGACGGCGGCCAGCGAATTCACTTTGGTGCTGGGGAGCGCGCGAGCCGTCGTCCGACGCGGCGATGCCGCGCTGGGCGAGGAGATCGTCGTTCCGCGCGACGAGGGTCCCGGTCGCCAGTTGGCCTCGGCCGATCAGGGGCTCACGCCCGGGGTGGACTATGCCGCGCTGCCATCGCGCTTCGAGCACGAGCAGCCCGTCGTCTTCGCCCCCGGCAGCGCCACGCTGCGTCCGGAGGTGCTGGATGCGCTGACGGCGCTGGTCGTGCGCATCGGTCACGATACGGCGATCCACGCCGTGGGCCGCAACGACGCTGGCGTCACCGGCGGCTTGGCCGCGCTGCGCGCGCAGGCTCTGCGCAACGCGTTGCTCGCCCGCGGCGTTCCGGCGCGCGCCATCCAACTCGTCGACGACGGCGGGGCCTCGAGCGAGGCGCACCCGGCCGCGTCCGCGTTGCGTTGGACCAGCGTGGCGCCAGGACGCGAGTCGACGCCACGCAGGCCGTCCTTCGACGTCGCGCCATTGCCGATGGCGCCCTATGCCAGCCAGGCCAGCGGCAGCGCAGTCTCGGGGCAATGGAGCGTGTTGGTGCAGGACATCACGCTCGCACGCACGCTGGAGCGCTGGGGCGCGCAGGCCGGCTACCGCGTGAAGTGGGACGCGCAACGCAACTTTCTCATCGGAGCGCCCGACAGCATCGACGGATCGTTCGAGACCGCGTTGAAGACCCTGCTGAACTCCGCCGGCATCCGGCAAAGCGACTATCCGCTGGAGGCCTGCATCTACGCCAACACGCCTCCGCTCGTGCGCATCACGCGCCAGGGCGAGCAGGCTCGCGAATGCGACGCGCAATGACCGCCACACGCCATCCCGTCCTGGGCCGCGCCGGTAGTTGCAGCGCGGCCATCCTGGTAGCCCTGCTCGCGGCCTGCGCCGAGCCGGGCGTCGCCGAGCACGTGCAGGCCGACCACGCGCTGGGGCTCACCGGCACGTCGTCCCTGCACGCCGATCGCACGCTGGCGCAGCAGGCACCCAAGGCTGTGGGTTCCCAGGTCGATGCCGACGGCCGCGCCGCCGAGCAGTCCGCCAAGCCGGTTCTGCGGCGTACCCGCAGCACCTGGGTGGGCTCGGTGAGCGTGCCCATGGGCAGCGGCGAGCGGCTGCCCAGCGTGTTCACCGAGCCCGTGCGGCTCAACTTCGACGATGCGGCGTCGGGCGGCAAGGTGAGCCTGCGCACGATGGCCGACCGTATCACCGCGGTCACCGGCGTGCCGGTACGCATCAAGGCCGACGTCTTCTCGGGCGCCGATGCGGCGCCGCGCCCGGCCGCGACCGCCGTGGCGCTGCCGTCCTTGCCCGCGCTCGCCGGCCATGGCGACAGCGTCCCCATGCCACCGACCTCACCGGCCTTGCCGCGCGACACCTCCGTACACGCGGTCGCGATGCGTTGGTCGGGATCGCTGCAGGGGTATCTCGACCATGTCACCGACCAGCTGAGCCTGTCGTGGGAGTACCGTGACGGCGTGGTCGTGATCGAGCGCATGCGCACCGAGTTCTTCGAGATCGCGGCGATCGAGAGCGAGACCGACTACCACCTGGGTCTGAGCGGAGCCGACCAGGCCAACGCCACAAGTTCCGGCAATGGCGGCGGCGGAACCAACAGCACGGCCAGTTCCAGCAACGAGGTGAGCGAGCACGGCAAGTCCAACGTCATCGGATCGATCCTCGCGGCCATCGGGCAGATCCTCAAGGACGTGCCGGGCTCGTCGGTGGTGCGTTCAGACGGTTCCGGTCGCATCGCGGTCACCACCACCAAGGAGACGCTGTCCAAGGTGCGCGACTTCGTGCGCGTCGAGAACGAGAGCCTGTTGCGCCAGGCCCAGGTGCAGTTCGACATCTACAGCGTCACGCGCAACGAATCCGACGAACGCGGCATCGAATGGAACGCGGTGCTGTCGGCGCTGGGCGGGGCCTACACCGGATCGTTCGGGTCGCCCGCCACGCTGGCCAGCGCCACCGCGGCCAATATCGGCTTCTCCATCCTCACGCCCACCCAGTCGGGCGTCAGCACGCCGGCCACGCGCCGTTTCGGCGGCAGCGATGCGCTGCTGAAGCTGCTCAGCGAGCACGGCGTGTCCACCCAGCACCGCGAGGTGAACCTGCTGGCGCTCAATCGCACCTGGGATCGCAAATCCAGCCTGGGGGGGCGTGCCTACGTCAGCGCCACGATTCCCGGCGCGGCCAGCACCACGGGCGTCGGCGCGCCCGGGCTGGTGACGTCCACCGTCACCACCGGCGACCGCTACCTGGCGCAACCCTTCATCCTCGACAACAACACCGTGTTGCTGAAGTTCGGCATCGGACTGTCGTCGCTGGTCAACCTGGTGAACTTCACCTCGGGCACCGGCACGTCGCAGCAGACCGTGCAGACGCCCGAGACGACGGCGATCAACGACCAGTCCACCGTGGCGCTGAAGGCCGGGCAGATCCTCGTGATCACGGGGCTCAGCCGCATGGTGTCCAGCGACGACCGCCGCACGCTGACCGACGACGCGCCCATCGGCCTGGGCGGCAGCAGCACCCAGACACGGTTGCGCGAAGAGTTCGTCATCTTCGTGCGGCCCACCATCCTCTGATCGAGCACGACGATGGCCAACATCGAACGACTGATCGCCAGCACCGCGCACGGCGAACTGCTGGGCGGGTTGTTCTGGCGAGCGCCCACGGCGGGCCAGGGCCGTAGCCGAGCCTTGCTGGAGGCGCGGGCCCTCACCAGCGACGCCACGCACTGGGCCCAGGCCCAGGTGGAACCGCACGTGCGCTACGGGCTGTTCCAGCCGCGTGCCTCGGAGGAGGGTGTTCGGCTGCCCAAATCGACGCTGGCAGCGGCCGCCTGCTTCTCGCGCCTGGTGGGCACGCGTGCGCCCAACGCCGCGCTGGTGCTCACCGTGCCCGCGTCGGCGCAGCACAAGGAGGACAAGACCTTCGTGGTGTGCCTCGAGGACGGCGTGCCCGTGACCGACGTCCTCGCCAACGAAGCGGACGCGCGCAACGCCCTTGGCGGCGAGGATCGCCCGATCTGGAGCGACAACCCGGTGGCGTATCCCAACTGCGAGCCTGCCGACTTCGCCTGGCTCGCGGCCGGGGGCGACCGATCTGCGCGCCTGCAGCCGATGCCGGTCAATCCCTGGCCGCTGATCGGCGCCGGGGCCGCGGTGTCGATATCGGTGGCCGCATGGATGTCGGGGCAGCACCTCCATCGCGTCGACGCCGATCGGCGCATTGCGGCCGCGGCCAGGGCGGCCGATCCGGTGCCGCGTTACCTGGCCGCGCTGGCAGGGCAGCAGTCGGACATGGCGGCCGATCGAGCGACGCTGGTGGCCGCCGCGCGCGAGATGTTCGGCTACCGGACATGGATTCCCGGTTGGAATCTCGCCTCCGCGGAATGCAGCGCGAAGGCGAGGGCCTGCACGCGCGACTGGGTGCGGCGCGGTGGCAGCTTCGACGACCTGCGCAAGGTCCTGCCGGACGAGGCGCTCGAGATGCTGGTGCCGCAGGGCAGCGGGGTGCCTGCATTCGACGTGGCGCGCACTTCCCATCCGCTGCGCATCCTGCGGCGCAGCATGCTCGATCCGCGGCGTCCTCTTCGTTCGCTGCAGGTCGCGATCTCGGACGCCGGTCCGCAACTGCAGCGCTGGCGCACGGCCGACGTCGTCATCGAGCTGAAAAGCCCGGCGCTTTGGCCTCGCGTGGCCGACGTGCCGGCCACCTTTCGGCATCCCGCCGCGGTGCTCGCCGGCGAGGTCGACATGCACAACGTCCCCGGCCCCTTCATCGTCGAGGCGCTGGACGGCGCGCCCGACTTCATCAGCTGGGAATCCGTGCGCGTCGATCTCGGCGAGGGTTCCGATGCGCGCGGCCTGCTCAAGTTCTCGGCCAAGGGAGTGTTCTATGTCGGCTCGAAATGATCGCATCCTGATGCTGGCCGGCGCACTGGCGCTGGGCGCCTCCGTTGCCAGGGCCCAGACCATCGGGGACTACAGCCGGGCGCAGCGCCAGATGCTGGAGAACGCCATGAGCCAGGCGGCAGCTCGGTCGGCGGCCGTGTCGGTGTCGGCGCCCGCCGCGGCCGTTTCATCGGTCCCGTCGCTGCCTTTGCCTGCGCCGCATCTCGCTCCCCCGACGCTGCCCGCGCTGCCGACAGAGGTGCGGGTCAGTGGCGTGTTCGCGTCCGGTGCTTCCGCCGTGGCGGAGGTGGTCGTCGATGCGACGGCTTACCTGCTGCAGGCCGGGCAGGGCGTTCCGGGCACGCCCTGGCACGTGGAGTCGGTCGCCGTCGATCGCGTGGTGTTGAGTCGCCACGCCGGCATGGTGGCGACCGACACCGAAGTCGCCCGCAAGGTCTTCGCGCTTCCGGCGTTGCGTTGAGCCGGCCATGGGACTGCTCGAGATGTTGCGTCGTCGTGAACAGGCCGAACCGGTGGCGGCATCGCTGGCGTTGGCCCGCCGGCCCGCGGTGGCCGCCCCGGCGGCCAAGTTCGATCGCGTGGAGGATTTTCGCGGGTCGGAACCGTTGCCCGAGGTCCTGGCGCATTTTCACCAGCTTCCGCCGTACCAGGCCTTGCTCACCGTCGGGTCCGAGGCGATCTACCAGTTGCCCACCCTGCTGCACGACAAGCTGATCGCGCTCGATTGCGGCGCGCGCCAGGCCCGGCTCGTCCGGGCCACGATGCCGGCGGCCGACCGGCTGGCGCTCGATGGCACGGCCAAGGCCGTCAAGGGCGCGTTGCGGGCGCGCGGCTATGGGATCGTCGGCGAGCTGGTCGCGGAGCCACGCGTGCTCAAGGAGATCCTGCGCAATGCCGGTGCCTCCGGCAAGGCGGGCACACGCGGCGGTCCGATGCAGTTGTTCGAGCGCTGGATCGCGCTGGCCGTGCCCACCGGGGCGACCGACCTGCACATCGAGGTGCGGCGAAACACGGCCATCGTGCGCATCCGGCTCGATGGTCGTGTCGAGCCCTTGCCCGACGGGCAGGGCGGACGCTACAGCCGCAAGGAGGTCGTCGATGCGATCGCGGCTGGCTACAACAGCACGCGCAAGGGCAACAACGTCTCGCAGTACAACGCCGACCAGTTCGTCGACTGCATGATCGATCTCGACCTGCCGGGCACCGCGGGCCAGCTGCGCTATCAGAACGTCAAGGGCCGGCTCGGGCCGAAGACCGTGGTGCGCATCCTGCGCACGGGCGACGAGAACCGCATTCGTTTCGATGCGGCGGGCTACGCGGCCAGTCACCTGCGCCTGTTGCGCCTGGCCGGGCGCGCGGGCAAGGGCATCGTCCTGTTGTCGGGCGTCACCAGCTCGGGCAAGTCGACCAGCCTCAAGAGCTTCATCGAGACGCTGCCGGGTCTCGACCAGAAGGCGATCTACACGGTGGAGGATCCGATCGAGTACGAGATCGCCGGCGCCCACCAGATCGAGGTGCTGCGTGACCTCGGCAACGACGAGGAGACGCGTCGCCGCTACGCCGAGGTGATGCGCGCGCTGATGCGTTCCGATCCCGATGGCGTGATGCTGGGCGAGATCCGCGACAAGCTCACGGCGCTGTTCGCGCTGCAGATCGCCGAGACCGGCCACCTGGCGATGGGCACGGTGCATGCGCATCTCATCTCCAACATCATCCCGCGCCTGACCAACGACCAGATCGGCGTGAGCCGCCAGGCGCTCACGGGGCCCAACATCCTCAACCTGCTGGTCTACCAGGCGTTGGTGCCCAAGCTGTGCCGCTGCTGCGCGCTGCCGACGCCGGTGGCCGTGCGCGTGGATCCCGATGCACGCGAGATCGATGAAGTCCTCCGGCGGCGCTTCGGCGTGGCCACGGCTCGCCTTCGCTGGACGCGTCCCGAAGGGTGCGCGGCGTGCCAGGGACGGGGAACCCACGGCAAGACGATCGTCGCGGAGATGCTGCAGCCCGATCGCACCTGGCTGCGCCATGTCCGCAACAACGATGACGACGCCGCACTGCAGCACTTCCGCTCGGCCGGCAACCGCCAGTTCGAGAGCGCGGACATGACCGGCAAGACCGTCTTCGAACACGCGTTGTGGAAGGCGCTGCAGGGCGAGATCGACGTGCGCAACTGCGAGGAGTTCGACGGCTTCGAGCGCTTCGAGATCCTGTCGTGCCAGGAGCGGCCATGAGATCGGCGCGCGCTCTCGTCGACTGGGTCGCCCTGACCGACTTCCGTGCCACCCGGGCGGAGTTCTACCGCGATTTCGCCGAGATGTTCCATCGCAACGAGGCCCTGGTGAGCTTCCTGGAGGGCGAGATCGCCAACGCGACCCTCACGCGCCAGCGCAGCCGGGTACGCGCGTTGCTGCTCGTGCTGCATCGGCACCAGGACGGCGAGCATGCGAGCCGGGTGTCGCATCTGCTGGAGGGCGTCGTGCCGCGCACGGACGCCATGCTGCTGGCGGCCGTCGACCGCGCGGTCGACAAGCCGCAGGCGCTGCGCGCGCTGGCCGTCGCCATCGAGAAGCAGCAACAGATGGTGCGGCTGATGCTGGGCTATTCGGTGCTGCCGGCCGTCACGATCCCCATCTGCTACGTGCTCATCGCCCTGCTGGGCAAGGTCATCCTGGTCATCGACGACGCGACGCCGGTGTATGCGCAAGAGGCGCTGTGGCAGGGCATGAACGGCTGGGCGCGGGACATTGCCGTCTACGCCGGTTCGTGGGGGCCGCAGACGGTGCTGGCGCTGGCCGTGTCGCTGGTCACGGTGTTGTGGTCGCTGCCGCGATGGCGCGGTGCGTGGCGGCTGCGCGTGGAGTCGTGGCCCGTCTACGGCCTGTACCGCGACTTCCAGGCGGGCATGTTGTTCAGCTCGATGGCGATGATGCTGCGCACCGGCGAGACGCTGAAGGGCAGCATCGACGACCTCACGCATCGCGCATCGCCGTGGATGCGCTGGCATCTCGGCCGCGTCGTCGACGCGCTCGACGAGAACCCGACGGCGACGCTCGATGCCTTCCGGCGCGGGCTGTTATCGCCCCACCTGCTGTCCCGTGCTTCTACGCTCAATCGTTCGTGCACCTCGTTCTCCGACGTGCTGATCCAGCTGGGCACGTCCGAAGGCGAACGGGTCCTGGCGCGCGTGAAGCGAGCGGCGGTCGTCGCCAACATTGCGCTGGTCGGCCTGTTCGCGTCGGTCGCCACCTTCATGGGCGTGGCGTCGATGACAGTGCCCGGGACGTTCGCGTCCCTGATGGAGCCTTCCAACCTGATGGCCCTTCGCGCGGCCTATGAAGCCACGCATCCGCCGCATTGACGTTGCCGCCGAGGCCGGCGCGTCGTTCGACATCCCGCCCGCGCGAATCCGCGCGTGGGCGGAGCCCGGGACGAGGATCGTCCATCAACTGATCGAGGAGAAGTCATGAAGTTCCGCCCCCATCCCCGTGGCCCGATCGCCGCATCCTTCCGTGGCTGCCAGCGCGGCAACGCGCTCGTGTTCAGCATGCTGGGGCTGGTCATCGGCGGCATCACGCTGGCGCTGGGCATCAGCTACTACCAGAGCTCGCAATCCAATGCCCAGGTGCAGGGCACCATCAGCGAGATCAGCGCCATCATCGGCGGCGCGCAACAGAACTACGGGCAGTATGGCTACAAGGGCCTGACCACCGCCGTGGCCGTCGGGTCTCGCGTGATCCCGGACACCCGGGCGGACACCGGCGGCGCGACGGCCACCAACAGCTACTCCGGCGCGATCACGCTGGTCGACAACTCGGCCACCACGCCCAGCACCGCGAAGCTGAGCTACGTCAACGTGCCGGCGGCGCAATGCACGCAATTGATCAACGGTGCGCAGAGCCTGGCGCGCCGCGTCACCATCGGCACCGCCGACGTGAAGCCACTCGACGGCGCGATCGACATCGTGCGGGTGAATACCCAATGCACTTCGGCCACGAATGTCGCGATCGACTTCGTGTTCGGCCGCACCTGAGCCATGGCGCCGCTTCGCCGTTCCCGCACGCATCAGCGGGGCAACGCGCTGGTCTTCGCGCTGCTGGGCCTGCTCGTCTCTGCGCTCGGCGCCGCCGGCATGATCCAGGGCAGCCGCCTGCAGGCGCGGCGCGAGGCCGGCAATGGCGAGGCGACCATCCTCGACAACCTGCGCGGCGCCACCAACAACGCCATCTTCGAATCGATGGCGCTGGTGCAGAACGGCGCCGCCATCGGCAAGAACGGCACGACCGTCACGCCGGTCACCGTCGATGGCGAGCTGGTGTGGCAGCCCCGCATCGCGGATCTGGTCGCGATGGGGTACCTGCCGCCCGGCTGGACCGCGACCGCCTCCACGCTGAACAACGCGCCTTACGCGATCGAGTTCAGGCGCGTGCCGGCCGGCTGCGTCGCGGCGGCGTGCAATATCGAGGGTCACGTCGTGCTCGAGGGCCCGATCCGATCCGGCTCCGTCGACACCGACGGAGCCGTCATCGGGCCGATCCTGGCTCGCATCGGCGCGGACTCGGGCGTGTCGCTGCCCACCGATCCCACGCGCATCGTGGGCTTCGGCAACACCTGGAGCCTGTCCAACCCGGTGGCGGGCCAGCCCGCCGGCGTCGTGGCCGTACGGGTGGGCACGGGGTCGTCGGGTTATGGACAGTTCGTGCGCATCGGCGACAGCCGGGATCCGAACCTGGCGGGCAACCTCACGGTGGCCGGCAACACGCTCTTCGGAGGTGGAGGCGGAGGCGGAGGCGGCGGCGGCACGCACAGCGAGTTCCGCTCGGCGCTGCAGGTGGATGCGCAGCCGGTGTCGGTGCGCAACGCGAGCGGTGCCGACTGCGTCTGGCTGCGGCCGGACGGCGTGGTCGACATCCTGTGCAGCGGATCGCTGTCGGCCACCTCGGGCGTCTTTCGCGACGCGTCGGGCCATGCCACGTCGATCGCGGGGACAGGCCTGGTCACCGGTGGAAGCGTGGCCGCTGACGGCGGGCTGGTCACATCCGCGATGACGGCGTTCGGCACGGACGATCCGAACGCGCTCGTCGTCAAGGTGGGCGACCTGTTCGTTCGCAATCCGACGGGCAACGCCTTGCTGCGCGTCGCGGCCAACGGCGATGTCACGGCGGGCAACGACCTCGTGGCCACGGGCGCCGTCCAGGGCCAGCGACTCACGCTCACGGGCGCCGTCAACGAAGGGGAGGCCTGCAGCGCCGGGCAGGTGGCGATGATGGCCACCGGCGGCCTGGCCACCTGCCAGGGCGCGAGCTTTCGCGCGACGTCGCGCTACGCGAGCCTGGGCGCAGCGTGTGCGACGACGGGACTGCAGGCCGTCGACGTGGCCACGGCCGACGCGCTGGTGTGCCGCGGCGGCTGGTACACCAGCCAGTCGGGGCTGACCTCGTCACGGGTCTACATGGCCGGCTTCGCCGTGCGCCATGGCGACTATGTCGCGGCCGCCACGGCGTTGCCCAACGGCTGCCCCGCCACGGCCAGCCCGGTGGCGCCCCAGGCGACGATCTTCCTGTTGCCGCAGACCGATTCCGACACCGTGGGCAACCCGGTGCTCAATCGCAATGCGCAATGGACAGGGCAGGGCTGGACGATCTCGCTGACCGACGGCACCGGCGCGGGCACGTCCAGCAACGCCGTCGCGGAGGTGTACTGCCTCTATCCGTGACGGACGCGGCGCGGGCGTCGCTTCAGCCTTCGCGAGCGCCTTGCGCCGCGTTGCGCACGAACGTCGCCTTGGCGTCGGTGTAGGCCTCGCGGTCTTGGCGATGGGTGTCCGCCAGGCCGGACTTGAGCTCGGCATAGCGTTGCGCGAGAGCCGTATCGCCACGCAGCGCGTCGCGGAACGCCAGGCGCTCGCGCCACGGCGTTCCGCCCGACACCACGATGTGCAGGTGATGCGTCCGGTGTCCGTCGCGCCAGCGCATCAGCCACTTCCGGTCGACGAGCGACGCGTTGAACTCCCGCGACGTCGTGTAGCCGTTGTCGCACAGGCGCTCGATCAGCGAGTCGACGCCGTCGAGCGATTCGACGGCGGCCAGTAGGTCGACGATGGGCTTGGCCGGCAGCCCGGCGACGGCCGTGCTGCCGATGTGCTCGATCGCCACGAAGGTGCCAGGCAGCAGCCGCGTGAGGCGATCGCGTTCCGCTTCGAAGGTGCTCGCCCAAGCCGGGTCGTGAGCGTGCAGCGACACGTCTTCGTGGATGGCCGCGGCGAGCGACTCCTCGTCGGTCATCGCGCGTGCGCACGCCAGCGCTTGCGGCGCACTGACGGCAGCGGGCGTCGAATGCGGCGAATCGTGCGGCGAATCGTGCGGCGAATCGTGCGGCGGATCGTGCGGCGAATCGTGCGGCGGATGCGAAGGCGAAGTCATGCGCGACGATAGCGCACGCGCCGTGGTCGAGCGCTGCCGGACGGGCCGGACTCAGCGCGCCAGCGCCGACGGCCCGGCCGCAGCCAGCTTGCGCTTGAGTGTCGGGATGTCGGAGGTCTCGCGCATCGCCTCGCTCGCCTCGATCTCGCCGCGACGCACCAGTTCGACCAGGCGGTTGTTCATCGGCACCCATTCGTTGGCGCCGAGCCGGTTGTCCTCGCGGATGGCGCTCTCCAGGCCGATCCAGTCGCCGCGCTCCACGAACTGCGTGACCTTGCCCGTGTTGAAGAGGACGTCGGCAGCCATCAGGTAGCGCTTGCCGTCCTTCGAGGGAACGAGTGCCTGGCGCACCACCGCGATGAGGTTGCCCGCCAGCACGGAGCGCATGACGTCGGCGCTGGTGCCCGTGTACGACAGGATCTTGCGCAGGGTGCCGGTGACGGACTTGCCGTGCGTGGTGGCGATCATCAGCGAGCCCGACTCGCCGCCCTGGATGGCCTGTTCGGCCGTCTCCGCGTCGCGGATCTCGGAGGTGAGGAGCACGTCGGGGCTCATGCGCAGGGCCTCTCGCATGCCGTCGGCGAAGCTGAGCACGTCGTAGCCCACCTCGCGCTGCGTGACGATGCACTTGCGCGGCGCGATCTTCTTCTCCACCGGATCCTCGATGGTGAGGATGTGGCCCGAGTGCTGGGCGTTGTGCCAATCGAGGATGGACATGGCCGTCTCGCTCTTGCCCGACCCCGTGGGCCCGGTGATGACGATGAAGCCGCTGGTGGCCTCGGTGATGGTGGAGACGAGGTTGTGCGGCAGGCTCAGGCTGGTGAGCGGCGTGATGTCGGGCGCCGTGATGCGCATCACCAGCGCGAGCTCGCCGGTGCCGTGCATGAACAGGCTGTAGCGCAGCGAGTGGCCGCCACGACCATCGAGCCGGATGTTGACCGAGCGCTGGCGGGCAAGCACCGGCTTGATGCGTGTGTCCCAGTAGTCCTGCACCGACTGCTGCTGGCCACGGGCGTCGCGGTGATGGCGGGCCGCGCCGTCCACGTAGCCTGCCAGGTAGGTGACGATGTGCTCGCGCGTGACCACGAAGGGCGGGATGGCCGAGAACAACTGGTGCAACGGCAGCGTGCCGCGCGCGGACTTGGCGCGGATGACCTGGCCCTCGTGGATCATGATGTCGGTCATGGAGGGCGCGAACATCAGCGCGTGCTTGACCGCGGCGCCGATGCCGTGTTGCTTGTCGGACGGCAATTGCAGGGGCTGCTGGAGCGTGGGGATGTCGGTCATGGCGGCCTGGCGGGGTTGAAGTGGCGCGCCTCAGCGCGCGGACGGGACGAAGGCGAGCGCGTCGACGCCTTGCGACGGCGAGCGGCCCGGCGTGGGCGGCACGGGTACGGGCACGGGCATGGGCGACGACGGTGGCGGTGGCGGTGGCGGTGGCGGCGGCGTGGCGGACGGCAACGGACGACGGCGACCAGCGGGCGTGTCGGGCGAATAGGGCGAATAGGGTGCATCGGGCGCCAGCGTGCGATCCGCCGGAAACGGCAGCAGACCGGCCGGCAACGCCTTCCAGCGCATCAGGATCGTGGCGATGCGGTTGGCATACCAGGCGGAGCGCGCCGCGGTGCGGGAGTGGTACGCGCCCACCGCCAGCCAGGTGTCGCCCTGTCGTTCGACCTGGCGCCGGTAATGCCAGGCGGCCACGTCGGCCGACACGCAACCGTCGGCGAGCGACGCGCGGTCGACGCCGTAGCGCGCCAATTCGGCCAGGTGGACGCTGTTGATCTGGAAGGCGCCGACGTCGACGCTGCCGTTGGCGTTGCGGCCCAGCGCCCGCGGCTGGAGCCGGCTCTCCTGCCAGCCGATGGCACGCAGCACGACCGCGTTGACGTGGTGGCGGGCGGCGGCGTCGTCGATGCAGTCGGCGTGGGCGGCGGGCGCCACGACAGCAAGGACGAGCGCGACGGCCAGGGACGGGGAGTGGGGCAGGATCGGCATGGCTCGACGAACGTCGTCACCGGAGAAACACACCGACCGAGTCTGGGTGGCGCGGCGAAAACTCCGCGGCGCCAACGGCCGGGTTTCGGCCCTGTTCGGCGCGGCACCCGGCCGCGCGTGCCTCAGCGCCTCAACGCCGATGCCCCAGCGCCCGCGCCGGCAGGAACAGCAACGCGAACACCGCGCTCACGCTGATGCCCACCAGGCGGAAGGGCAGCGTCAGCAGCCAGACCAGCGGGTACAGCACCAGCGCCAGCAGGGCCAGCGGCCAGCAGAAGACGAACAGCAGGCACCAGAGGACGAACGTGAACATGGCGGACTTTCGAGAACCGGCGCCCCCTGGCTCCGGAATGTCCACACGATGCGACTCCGGCCCGGGCGCGTCAACGCCGCGCCGACGAATCGCCACGACGGGCCGACAGGCTGCGGCGGCCGCCGATGCGCGGCGCGCGCAGAATGGCGCATCGTCCCACCGCCGCCACACCCGCACATGACCGTCCTCACCGTCGCCGACCTGAACCGCATGGGCGCCGACTGCCTGCCCGGCCACCTGGGCATCGCGATCCTGCATGCGGACGCCACCGAGGTGCGCGCCGAGATGGCGGTCACACGGACGCTGATGGCGCCCAACGGCTACCTTCACGCGGGTAGCGTGGTGACGCTGGCCGACACCGCCTGCGGCTACGCCTGCATCGTGAACCTGCCCGAAGGCGCCACGGGCTTCACCACCATCGAGTTGAAGTCCAACTTCCTGGGGACCGCGCGCGAGGGCACGCTCGATTGCGTGGCCACCGCGCAGCATCGCGGCCGCACGACGCAGGTGTGGGACGCGGTGGTCACGCACCGCGAGACGGGCAAGACGATCGCCCTGTTGCGCTGCACGCAGATGATCCTGTGGCCGCAATCGGCTTGAATGGGGAGAGCCCGCCGTGGCGGGGTGCGGTCGTCATCGACGACCTTCGCGCTGGCAACCTGCCGCCGCCCGAGGGCGGCTGGCGGGAGAGGGCGCGGGGTGCGCGTGCGCATGGGCGCGGCGGCGCGGATGCCGGGGCGCAGGCGAGCGCGTGCGAACGGGGACGTGACGCAGGCGCCGCGCGGACCGCGCGCGCGTGGGGGGCTCAGGCGGCCGGGGCCTCGCCTTCGGGGGCGGACGGCGCGGGCTGGTCGGCCTCGCCGGCGGTGTCATTCGGGCCGGCTCGGTCGCTCGACGTCTTCTTCAGCGCTTTCTCTTCCTTCTTCTTTTTCTTCTCGAGTTCGCGCTGGCGCTTCTCGTAACTGTAGTTCGGCTTCGCCATTGGGACCTTTCTGTAAGGAGGACACGATACCTGATCGCGCCGTACCGATTCATTTTCTTCGCCAAGACCGTATCCGGGGACATGAGTCTTGCCGAAGCGGGAATGGCGCGGAAATGGCGCGGTTTGGAGGTGGATTCGCGCTCGGCGTGCGGGTGTGGCGTGGTGCCCGCGCCACGCGGAGGCTCAGGCGACGGCGTCCTTCGGGGCGCCCTGGTCGCACTTGCGACAGGGCAGGGTGCGGCCCAGCACGTCGGCGCGGCCCTCGGCGGTCTGCGTCCACGGCCGATTGGTCCATGGCGGGTCGTGGCGTACGTGCTGGAAGTGCCCGCACGCCAGCTCGGCCACCCAGTGGCCATCGTCGTCCACGTGGTAGCCGACGATGGGTTGGTCCATCGCCGGCGACTCTCAGCCCTTGGCGGCGGCCGAGGCGGCCAGCGCCTGCAGCGGCGCGGCCGGGGCCTGGCAGCCCAGCGTCTGGCCCACGCCCTTGAGGAACGCGCGCCGCACCGAGCCGGCGGCGATCGCGGCGGCCACTTCCTTCGAGTGGCGCTCGGCGCCATCGAGCTTGCGCACCCAGCCGCGGAACGGGATCACGCTTTCGGCGGCGCCGCGCAACGCGTCGTTGGCCGCGTCGCCCACCATGTTGGTGCCGCGTTCCACCAGGCCCGGGTTGGCGACGGTGGGCGGGGTGTCGAGGTCGGCGCCCAGCACGCCGTCGAGCGCGCGCACCTCGTTGACGAGGTCGGGGCATGCGCGCTGCGCGGGCAGGGCGTAGGGCGCCTTGATGGCGGCCTGCAGCACCGGCGGGATCTTCTCCTGCACCAGGTTCAGGTCGGCCAGCGGCGCCTCGATGGCCTTCTGCACCTGCACGCCTTCCTTCGCCGCGCCCTTGGCGGTGTCGGGCGACGCGCAGCCGGCCAGGGAGAACGCCGTCGCGGCGGCCAGCAGAGTCATTGCCGAGTTGATTTTCATGACCGCAGCGTATCAGTGTTCGATCGGCGCCTGCCCGCCCACCCGGACGCGCCAACGCAGCAGGCCGATGGCGTAGGTGACGTAGTAGCCGGCCAACGTGCCGAAGATGGCCAGGGTGAGCGGGCTCGCGCCCAGTTGCATCGATTGCGGATCGAACTGCCCGCCGTTCAGCTGCAGCATCACGAAACGGTAGCCCACGCGCAGCACCAGCAGCAGCGACAGCGCGATGCCCAGGTGCGCGTTGGGCGTGTAGAACAGGCCCGCCGGCGTGGCCTCGAACTTGGTCAGGCGCGTGCCCAGCAGCCCCAGCGCGATGCCCGCGACGGCGCCGCCTGCCACGGCCGCGGCGGTCATCGGATGCAGCAGGCTGCCCGCCAACACCAGCGCCAGGATCAGCGGGAACAGGACGATGGTGAGCCAGGGCCGCACCGCCGAGAGCCGCTGGCGCCCGATCATGCGGCGGAGGCGCGAATGGAGGCGCCATGTCACGAGGGCGACGACGAGGACGACGGTGAGCAGGTGGGTGTCGAAGGAGGTGGGCATGGGGGCAGCGTTGGACTATCGGGACGAGGACGGGGGGTGCAGGCTCAGGCGCGCCCGGCAGGCATCGCGGGCGAGCGCGGCCGCCGCCATTCGTAGCGCAGGTCGTCGAGCTGCATCACCGGCTCGAAGCCGCGCTCCACCACCGCGAAGCCGTGGCGTTCGTAGAAGCGTTGTGCGTTGGTATTGGTGATGAAGGTGTACAGCCACAGCCGGCCGTTGGAGTTCGCCTTGGCCAGCTCGAGCAGTCGCGTGCCGATGCCCCGTCCCAGGTGCTCGACGCCGACGTAGAGCTGCAGCACGGACTCGGGCGTGAACGCGCCGAACCCCAGCAGCTCGTCGTCGCGAAGAGCCAGGTGGACCTGGGTCTCGGTGAGCATGTGCTCGTCGAAGAAGCGGCGGTGGTCGTCGATGGGATGCGGCACCGGCACGCCGACGCCATGCGCGAAGCTGGCGCGCCACAGGTCGACGAGACGGTCGCGGAATTCGGGACGGTAGGGCGTGATCTGGACCGAGGGCTGCATGGCGAACGGCGTGCGCGAAATAGCCCATTCTCGGGCCTTTGGCGCACCTTCACTGCAGAGCGTGCAACAGCGCTTGCATCGGTCGATGCCGCGTCCTAGACTGTATTTAACCACAGTAGTCCCGCACGGCCGGGCGACCCCTCTCTCCTCTTCGTCATGGCCACGCTTCCTGCCTACGCCGAGCTGCACTGCCGCAGCAACTTCAGCTTCCTCACCGGCGCCTCGTCACCCGAGGAGCTGGTCGACCGCGCGGCCGCGCTGCGCTATGCCGCCCTGGCCGTCACCGACGAATGCTCGCTCTCGGGGGTGGTGCACGCCTACGAGCAGGCCACCGAGCGCGCGCTGCAACTCATCGTGGGGGCCGAGATGCGGCTCGAGGCCGGCGTCGGCGGCGTGCCGATGCGGCTGGTGGCGCTGGCCACCACGCGGCGCGGCTACGGCAACCTGTCGCAGTGGATCACGCTGGCGCGGCGCCGCGCGCAAAAGGGCCACTACGACGCCCGCGCCGCCGACCTGGAAGGACGCGCGCCCACCGCGCCGCACCTGGCCGGACTGCCCGACTGCCTGGTGCTGCTGCTGCCCACGGCCGGTCCGGTGCCCTTGGGCGTGACGGCGCAGGGAAGTGCAGGGGGCGCGACCGGTACGACCGGCGGCTCGGCGCGCGAGGGCACCCCGTCCGGCCGCGAGGCGGGCGACGCCGCGCCCGT
>JBBQYL010000030.1:0-34025 GCA_038208735.1 Burkholderiales bacterium | reverse complement strand
TGGGCTGCGGCACGGGCCACCCCAGCTACGTGATGTCGTCGTCGTTCGCCAACCAGACCATCGCCCAGGTGGAGCTGTTCACGCGCCCCGACGCCTACGAGTCCGGCAAGGTCTACGTGCTGCCCAAGCACCTGGACGAGAAGGTGGCGCGCCTGCAGTTGACCACGCTGAACGCGAAGCTGACCGAGCTGACCGACGAACAGGCCGCGTACATCGGCGTCGCCAAGAGCGGCCCGTACAAGCCCGACGTCTATCGCTACTGATGTCGGCCCGACACTGGGTGAGCGCCGGCAGTGCGTCCACGCGGCTCGCCTTCGCCATCGGCATCGCCTTCGCCATCGGCATCGCCTCTGCCGTGGCACGCCGATGAACGTCGAGCCACGCGGTCACGCGCACGGCAGCGCCGAAAAAGTCGGCGTGCTGCTCGTCAACCTTGGCACTCCCGACGCGCCCACCCCACCGGCGCTGCGCCGCTACCTGGCGCAGTTCCTGTCCGACCCCCGCGTCGTCGAGATCCCTCGCGCCCTTTGGTGGCCGATCCTGCACGGAGTCATCCTGCGCCTGCGTCCGGCCGCTTCCGCGCGCAAGTACAGGAAGGTCTGGCTGCGCGACGGCTCGCCGCTGGCGGTGTGGACGGCGCGCCAGGCCAACCTGCTGCGCAACGGCATTGGCGAGCGCGGCGCGATGGTGGAAGTGCGTTGGGCCATGCGCTACGGCCAGCCGGCGATCGCCGCCGAGCTCGACAAGCTCTGCGCTGAAGGCGCTACCCGCATCCTCGTGTTCCCGGCCTATCCGCAGTATTCGGCCGCAACCACCGCCAGCGTGCTCGACGACGTTGCCGACTGGATCCGCCGCACGCGCCGGGTGCCCGAGCTACGCTTCGTCAATCATTACCACGACGACCCGGCCTACATCCAGGCGCTGGCGGCCCAGGTGCGCCAGCACTGGCAGCGCGAAGGTCGCGGCCGCAAGCTGGTGATGAGCTTCCACGGCATGCCCAAGCGCACGCTACTCCTGGGCGATCCGTACCACTGCGAGTGTCTGAAGACGGGCCGGCTGCTGGCCGAGGAGCTCGAGCTCGAGCCCGACGACTGGCGCGTCACGTTCCAGAGCCGCTTCGGCCGCGCCGAATGGCTGCAGCCGTATACGGAGCCGACGCTGACGGCGCTCGCCAAGGCCGGCGACGAGGGCGTGGACGTGATCTGCCCCGGCTTCGCGGCGGACTGCCTCGAGACGCTCGAGGAGATCGCCATCGAGGCGCGCGCGGCTTTCCTTGAGGCCGGCGGCAAGATTTTCCATCACATCCCGTGTCTCAACGACAGTCCCGACGGGATGCGGGCGATGGCCAGCGTCGCATTGCGACACCTGCAGGGATGGCAGACCTGTCTCCCCTCGACGGAAGAGCTGAAGCAACGTCAAGCTCGGGCGATGGCATGCGGAGCCGTCGAGTAGATCTGCGGGCCATCATGACCACCCGGGTTGCAGCCTGGGCGGGCCGCTGTATAGCCAGCGATTCGCGAGTAGCTGCTCGCCCAGCAATCTCAAGCCCGCGTTGCGGCCCAGGCGCAAGAGGCCGCGTGCGTGATAGATGCGGCCATTGAACCGCGACATGCGTTGAACGCGCGCGTTGCGCTCCCAGCGATGCGCGGCGTACCTGGCGAACAACGCCGACCAGTCCAGCCTGACACGGGTGCGGTGAACCAGTTGACCCAGCGTCCAGGCGTCCTCCATCGCCATGGCCGCGCCCTGGGCAAGATACGGGCGCAGTGGATGAGCCGCATCGCCGAGCAGGGCAACCCGCCCGCGCGCAAGGTCGGAGGGGCCGTGCAATGGCGCGCGATCATGCAAAGTCCAGAGCGTCCAGCGAGGTACCGCGTCGATCAGTGCGCGCAGATTCGCCGCAACGGGCCCCGTGGCGGTGAGCAGGTCTTCGACGCGCGCCTCCTGCGTCCAGCGACCGGGGCTCGCTCCCGAGCGACCGTGAACCACGGCCACGAGGTTGATCCATTGGCCGCAGCGCACGGGATAGCTGACGACGTGCATGTCCGCACCCAGCCAGACCTGTACCGAATTGCTCCGCGCGGTGCGTGAAAGGCTTTCGGCGGGGATGAGTCCACGATAAGCCAGGTGGCCCGTGGGTTGCGCAGGCTCGGTGCCGAGCAAGGCCTCACGCACCCGACTCCACAAGCCATCGCAACCGATCAGTGCCGAACCGGAGAGCGCGACGCCGTCCTCCAACTGCACACGCACCGCATCCGATTGGATCTCGAAGGTGCTGACGCGCGCCTGCAGGCGGAGCGTCGCCGGTGTGCGAGAGTGCAAGGCGTCCAGCAGCAACCGATGCAGGTCGGCGCGGTGGACACAGGCGTACGGTCGCCCGAAGCGTGCAAGTGCCGTCGCGCCCAGCCTCAAATGGCCGAGTTGGCGCCCATCGAGCGAGTCCCGCACGCACAGGTCGTCCGGATATGAGGCGATGGAGCGAAGGCGCTCGTCGAGGCCCCAGTCCGACAAGACGCGCATGGCGTTCGGCCCCAACTGGATCCCCGCTCCAAGTTCGGCGAAGTCGTCAGCCTGCTCCAGTACGGTGACCGGCACGCCCGAGCGACCCAACGACAGGGCGCATGCCAAGCCGCCGATGCCGGCGCCGGCGACGAGCAGGCTGCTATCCATGAGTGGTGTCTCGGCTCTTGCTAGAGCACCAGCCCCTCTTCGATCACCAGCCGCGCGAGCGCCTGTTCAAACATGGTCCTGGCCGAGCTCGTGACGTCATGCAGATGGCGATGCAGAGCCGCATCGTTCTGATTGCGGGAGGCACACTCCGTGCTGTACAGCTCGAAACCCACCAACAGCGTGACGATCTCGGCCAGGTGCCGGGGACACTCGCAGGCGACGACCGACGGCATCTCTGCCAGGGTCACCAGTTCCGCATCGCTGTAGCGCCTCGGGCTCGATTCAACGACGCTTGCGACCGTTTCCACGCTTGGCCGTGACGTGACGATCAGACCCGCAAGTTCTCTTCCGGTGACCGGATCGCGGCGCACCGTCACGCCGGCCGCGCCAAGCGATTCGGCGACTGCCTGGGGGCCGAACGAATACACCACGATGACGTGGGCCGACGGCAGGTTGCTGCGCAGAGCCAGGACACGATCGGTCATGGACGCGTGCAGGGAAGCCACGTGGATGACCAGTACGTCGGCGGCGCCGACGCGGGCCACTTCGCGCTCGACATGGGCCAGGTCGTCGAAGACATACGCCGGCGCGGGTCGTAGCCGTCCCTCGAGCTTGCGTGCGGCGGAGTGGCCGACGACGAGGACCCGCAATGCGCCCACCGTTGCGACCTGGTTGCCCGCTGACAGGGCGACCAGCGCCTCGGTGTCGAGACGGGCCACGGCGCCGATCGCATGCCCTTCCATCGTCAGACGCTTGATCAGCCGCAGCCGCTCGATGTCCTTCATGGAATAGGTGCGTTGCCCCGAGGCCGCCTTGGGCGGCGCCACGACACCGTAGCGGTGCTCCCAGATGCGCAAAGTCGAAGGCGACAGACCGGCCAGGCGCGCAGCCGTTCCGCTGCGCATCAAGGGTCTGCTTGCTGGTTCGTCGAGTGCGTTGGGTTCGGTCATACGAAGATTTTCCATGGCTGGTGGCGATTGTGCCTGATTCCTCAGATTGACACGCTATTGCAACGCAAATATTGACTCAAAGACCATTTTATCGAATTCAAACCTATTTCACAGAGAGATATCCGCACTAGAGTCCGTTTCATGGACTTCGATGCACCGCACGACCCTGAAGACCGATCGCACCCCCGCGAGCTGGCGGCTCGCCGTGCGCCGTGCACGAACTCCCAAGGAACACTCATGCCTTCACATCCCGGCGCGGTTCAAGTGGCTGTCATCGGCGCAGGAATCGCGGGCGCTGCGTGCGCCGCGGGACTGCATCGCGCGGGCTCACACGTCACGATGTTCGAAAAAGCGATGGCGGTCGGCGGCCGCATGGCAACTCGGCGAGTCGGCTGGACCGATGCGGACGGTGCCGAGCAGTCGGTCACCTTCGACTACGGTGCGCATGGCGTCGCTCCCGTCCGTCCGCGCTTCAAGGCCGTGATGGCGCGTGCCGCCCTGGCCGGGTGCGTGGGCGAGTGGAATCCACGCGTGCACACGGCCTGGCCGGAAGTGGCTGGCCCTTGCCTGGTTGCTTCTTCCGAGCCGTTGACGTTGTGCGATCACCTGCTTGCCGACGCCGCGGTGCATCTCGATTGCACCGTCCGGCGGCTGCAGCGAGATATCGACGGCCGGTGGTACGTGGCTGCGGATGGCTTGCCGCTGGCAGGACCGTTCGATCAGGTCGCCATCACCGTCCCGCCCGCCCAGGCTGCGTTGCTGGTCGCCGGGCACCAGGACGTTTGGGCCGATGCGCTGATGGCCAAGCGCATGGACGCCTGCTGGATCCTGATGGCGGTGACGGATGACGTCGACTGGCCATGGGACGCCGCTGAGCCGCAGCACGGGCCGCTCGCATGGGTGCTGCGCAACGACCGCATGCCCGGACGCACGGTTCCTGCCGGCCTCGCCATGTGGACAGCCCACGCGACCGCCGAGTGGAGCGAAGCGCACTTGAACCAACAACCGCAGGCAGTGAAAGCCGAGCTGAAATCGGCGCTACGGGCGCAACTGCCTGCCGCGGGCCATGGTGGCCGCCCGGTGCGGTGGCACCACGCAGAGGTGCACCGCTGGCGTCAAGCCGGGCCGGCTCTTGAGTGCGACGACAGCTTCGACACCGATGCATGCTGGTGGGATGGCTCGCTCGGACTGGGCGTCGGCGGGGATTACCTCGCTGGGGGTGGCGTCGAGGCCGCCTGGCATTCAGGCGACGAATTGGCCGACGGCATGGCGTTTTCCTCCGAGCGTCCCGCCGTAGGCGCCACGGTGGTGGCCGTTGCGCCATGAGTTTTCGGACCCGCCACAGCGACGGGGCGACCGCTGGTCTCGGAGCCAGCCGCCGCGATTGTTTCGCCTCATTCCTGTTGGATGCACCGATCTCGCGTGCAGCCAACCCTTCCGACGGGGCGAGACGAGAAGTCTCGCTTCGCCTCTCGTTCAGCAATCGCTGAGCCTTTTTTCTCCCCTTAAGAAAGTCAAACATGCACGATATCGTCGACACCGCCGTAGCGGCTGGAAGCTTCAAGACCCTCGCCGCCGCACTGACGGCAGCCAACCTCGTCGGCACCCTCAAGAGCGCCGGCCCGTTCACGGTCTTCGCACCGACCGACGAGGCGTTTGCCAAGCTGCCTGCCGGCACCGTGGAGGCCTTGCTGGCGGACATCCCCAAGCTCACCGCGATCCTGACCTACCACGTGGTCGCCGGCACCGTGATGGCCGCCGACGTGCTCACGATGGACGGCCAATCGGCCAAGACCGTCAACGGCGCCTCGCTGAAGATCAGCACCACGGGTGGCGTCAAGCTCAACGGCACCACGTCGGTCGTCAAGACCGACATCGCCTGCACCAACGGCGTCATTCACGTCATCGATTCGGTGCTGCTGCCCGCCTGAACCGGGCCGTCGCTCCCGACAGCTTTTCCTCAAGACACGGCAGCCATCGCTGCCTCACATTCTCGAAAGCAGACCTCATGAAGAAGCTCATCATCGCCGGCGCCATCGCGCTGGCCAGCGTCGCCTCGCAGGCCAAGGACATCGTCGACACCGCCGTCGCCGCCGGCAGTTTCAAGACGCTGGTCACCGCACTGCAAGCCGCAGGACTCGTCGATACGCTGAAGGGCAAGGGCCCCTTCACCGTCTTCGCGCCGACCGACGAGGCCTTTGCCAAGATTCCGAAAGCCGACCTCGACGCACTCCTGAAGGACAAGGCGAAGCTGACGGCCGTCCTGACTTACCACGTCGTGGCGGGCCAGGTGCTGGCCAAGGACGTCAAGCCCGGCAAGGTGAAGACCGTGCAGGGCAGCGAACTGACGCTCGCGACGGCCGGCGGCGTGACCGTCGATGGCGCCAAGGTGATCAAGGCGGACATCGTTGCCGACAACGGCGTGATCCACGTGATCGACACGGTGTTGATGCCGAAGTAACAAGTCAATCCCGAGCGCACTGACTGGCGATGCGAGGGGACAACCTCGTTCGTCGGGGAGAGCCATGCGCGCGGCTCGAACGGCCGCGCGCGCCGGGCCACGACAGACAGAGACGATGTCCGTTGGGCACACCGATTCAACCGAGCACTCTTGCTCACGCAATCTGAGAGCACCATGAAGAACGCAATCACGGCGCCAGACCATTTCTGGACAAAGACAAGGCTGGCAGCGATGACAGTCCCCCTGCTCGGTGCCGCACTCGCAGCGCTGCCGGGCTCTTCGCACGCAGCCAGCACGGGCATCCTCAAGCAGGACGACTTCGTCGGAATCTCGTTCTGGATCATCTCGATGGCGCTGATCGCCGCCACCGCCTTCTTCTTCCTCGAACGCGACCGCGTGTCGCCGAAGTGGAAGACGTCCCTCACCGTCTCCGGGCTCGTCACGCTCGTGGCTGCGGTGCACTACTTCTACATGCGCGACGTGTGGGTGGTCACGGGTTCGACGCCGACGGTGTTCCGCTACATCGACTGGATGATCACCGTACCGCTGCTGATGATCGAGTTCTACCTGATCCTCGCCGCGATCACCAAGGTGCAGAGCGGAATCTTCTGGCGCCTGATCCTCGGCACCCTGGTGATGCTGGTTGGCGGCTACCTGGGCGAGGCGAGGTATCTGGCTGTCTGGCCGGCGTTCATCATCGGCATGGCGGGCTGGGCCGTCATCCTGTACGAGATCTTCCTGGGTCAAGCCGGCAAGATCAGTGCGGCGGATGCGCCTCCGGCGGTTCGATCGGCCTTCAACACGATGCGGCTGATCGTGACCTTCGGGTGGGCGATCTATCCGATCGGCTACTTCTTCGGCTACTTGACCGGCAGCGGCCCCGCCGAAAGCGCCAACGCGCTCAACATCATCTACAACGCAGCGGATGTGTTGAACAAGATCGCCTTCGGCTTGATCATCTGGTCGGTCGCGGTGAGTGAATCCGAGCAGGCGGCGAAGCACTGATCGCGAGGACGGGGTCGATGGGAACGCGTCGATCCCGTCATTGGAAAAACCATCATGAAAGCAATCGTTATCGGCGCGGGTTTCGGCGGGATTGCCGCAGCCTTGCGACTGCGCGCCAAGGGCTACGAAGTCTCGCTGATCGACCGTTGCGCGGGTCTTGGCGGTCGAGCCCAGGTCTTCGAACGCAACGGTTTCAAGCACGACGCCGGGCCGACGGTGATCACCGCGCCATTCCTGTTCGAGGAACTTTTCGCGCTCTTCGACGAACGGCTTGAAGAGCATGTCCGGCTGGTGCCCCTGACGCCCTGGTACCGCTTCCACTTCGCCGACAACACCCGGTTCGACTACGGCGGCACGCTGGATGAGACCCTGGCCGAGATCGCGCGCATCGAGCCGGCCGACTGCGAAGGCTACCGCGCCCTCCTGGCGCAGTCCAGGAAGATCTTCGACGTGGGCTTTCTTCAGCTCTCCGCCGTGCCGTTCCATCGGTTCGGAGTGATGCTCAGGCAGATCCCTGCGCTCTTGAGGCTACGCAGCCATGACACCGTCTGGCAGCTCGTGTGCCGTCACCTCCGCAACCCCAAGCTGCGGCAGGCGTTCTCGATCCAGCCGCTGCTGGTCGGGGGCAACCCGTTCGACACCACCAGCATCTACGGACTGATCCACTACCTCGAGCGCGCGCATGGCGTGCACTTCGCGATGGGTGGCACGTCGGCCATCACCGCCGCGCTCGGCTCATTGATGGCCAGGCAAGGGATCGTTGTCAGACTCGACACCACCGTCAGCCGTGTGGAGGTCGAGGACGGCGTCGCCACGGGTGTGACCCTGGACGACGGCCTCTCGATGGCCGCCGACGTCATCGTGTCCGATGCCGACCCGGCGCATCTGTACGGCGCGATGATCCGGCCCGAAGCGCAGGCGGGTTCGGCACGCCTGAAATTGGCCGCAGCCGAGTATTCGATGGGCCTGTTCGTGCTGTATTTCGGCACCACGCGCCAGTATCCCGACGTCGCGCACCACACGATCTGGCTCGGCGAGCGATATCGCGAGCTGCTGGCCGACATCTTCCACCACAAGATCCTGTCGGAAGATTTTTCGCTCTACCTGCACCGTCCCACGGCGACCGATGCCAGCTTCGCGCCGGCGGGCTGCGACAGTTTCTACGTGCTGTGCCCCGTGCCCAACCTGAAGGGTTCGGTCGATTGGGAGGTCGAAGGCCCGCGGCTGCAGTCGCGCATCGTCGCGGCGCTGGCCAGCACCATCCTGCCGGATCTGGGCGACTGCATCACGAGCGACTTCTACATGACGCCCGAGAACTTCAGAAGCGACTACCTGAGCGCCCACGGTGCGGGCTTCTCGGTGGCGCCGTTGTTTCGCCAGTCTGCCTGGTTCCGGTTCCACAATCGAGCCGAAGGCATTCGCAATCTCTACCTGGTCGGCGCCGGTACGCATCCCGGGGCCGGACTGCCGGGCGTGCTGTGCTCGGCCAAGGTGATGGATGCGCTCGTGCCCATGGCGCCGTCTCCCGCCCGGCATCGTGTGGCAGCCAGCAGGGCGAGTGCGTTGCAGAGCGCCGACCTCGCGCTGTCGAGGAAGGGCAAGAGCTTCCACTGGTCGCGCCGCTGGATGGCGCCGGCCCACGCCGCACGCGCCACGCGCCTCTACGGATTTTGCCGCTACGTCGACGACCTCGCGGACGAAGGCGGCCCGGAGCTCGATCAGCGCGCGGCACTCGCGCTGGTTGCCCAGGGCATCGCCGACGGTTTCTCGGAGAATCCCATCGTGGCCGACGCGATTGCGCTGATGAAGGAGTGTCGTATCCAGCCTGCACTGATCCTGACCTTCATCGACGGGATCACGTCGGATCTCGACCGCGTTCGCATCACCGACGAGAGCGCGTTGCTGCGCTACTGCTACCAGGCCGCCGGGACCGTGGGAGCGATGATGTGCCGGATGATGGGATGCGACGACCCGGCGGCGTTGCGCCACGCCATCGATCTGGGAATCGCGATGCAACTGACGAACATCTGTCGCGATGTCTCTGCCGACGCGGTCGCCGGCCGCCGATACCTTCCCGCATCGATGATCGGCGACGTCGCGCCGCAAGCATTGGTCGATCCGGCGCCGGCATTGCAGCCCCGCCTGCAAGCCTGCATCGGTGAACTGCTCGCCATCGCCGATCGCTACTACCTCAGCGGCGAGGCGGGACTGGCCTACCTGCCGATCGGCGCGCGTTGCAGCATCCTGGTCGCGGCGCGGGTCTACCGCGCCATCGGGACGCGACTGCGCCATCGCGCCAACGAATATTGGCGCGGTCGCGCGGTCGTGCCGCGTCGAATCAAGGGCCTGGTGACCGTTCGGGCGTTGCTCTCGGCCCCGCTTCGGCTGCGATTCTGGGTGCCATCCCGACGCCACGACCATGCATTGCATGCGGCGCTGTCGCGGTTCCTCGGCGCCGAGGCGCCGCTCGAAAGACAGCGTGTCTGACGATTTCGATCTGGTCATCATCGGGGGAGGCTGCGCTGGCCTCAGCTTGGCGATGGCTCTCGCGGCGCATGGCGAGCGCTGCCCCCGAACACTCGTGATCGAGCCTCGCATCGAGTACACAAATGACCGCACGTGGTGCTATTGGCTCGATCGCAGCATGGCGGCACACTGCCCCGTCGAGAAGAGCTGGCAATCGATGCGACTGGTGTACGGCGGCCTGAGCGTTTCTCTCGACTGCGGTACGACGCCCTACCAGATGCTGGCCGCGCGCGACTTCTACGCCATGGCTCGGCATTCGATTGCCCAACAACCGAAGATGGCGTTGAGGCAAGGGGTGTCGGTCATCGGCGAGCCGAGCCGCCATGGCGACGGGTGGCGCTTGCGCAGCAGCGCGGGCGAGCTGACGGCGCGCTCGGTCGTGGATACGCGCCCGTCGCAACGCCCCCGCCTTGACGGCGCGGTGCTTTGGCAATCGTTTTTCGGGCAGGAGATCGAATGCAGTGCCGCCGTCTTCGACCCGTCATCGCTGGACTTGATGAACTTCCTTGAGCCGGATCCGCGCCATGTCGCGTTCGTCTACGTGTTGCCCATCTCGTCGAGGCGCGCCCTGGTCGAAGTGACAGTCTTTGGCGCCGCGCCGCTCGAACGTCGGGAACTCGGCGCCTTGCTCGCGGCAGCGATCGCCGAACGTGTCGGCGCGGCACCGTTCACCACGCTTCGCCGCGAGCACGGGATCCTGCCGATGGGCTTGATCGACACTCCGAGGCAACGGCACCCAGGCTGTGTCAAGGTCGGTGTGATGGCCGGTGGCGCTCGCGCCAGTACAGGCTATGCCTACCAGCGTATCCAGCAGTGGGCCAGCGAGTGTGCGGGTGCGCTGGTGAGCCGGGGCCGCCCGGTCGCGCACCGCCCTGATCCATGGCCGCTGCGCTGGATGGACCGCGTCTTCCTCGAGGTGTTGCGGGCGGAACCGAGCCGGGGTGCTTCGCTCTTCTTCTCGCTGTTCAGCCGCACTGACCCGGCACACGTCATTCGCTTCCTGAGCGGGCGTGCCGACGTGGTCGACAGCCTCCAGGTGATCGCCGCGATGCCGGTGGCGCCCTTCGTGCGTGCCGCGATCGCCCTGGCGCGGCGGCGCGGCGGTCCCGGCGCGATCGAGGAGATGGCATGAGTTCCCCCAGCCTCTCCCGGCAAGGACTCGCCTTCAGCGCCTTGGCCTGGCTCTTGATCCTGGTCTGCCCGTGGCTTCCGTCTCTCGACGCGCAGGCTCAACTCGTGGTGCTGTCGCCGGTGATCCTGGTGCTGGGAGTTCCGCACGGAGCTCTGGACGTCGTTTTCGCGCGGCGACTCGGTGGCCTCCGATCGCTGACGGACTGGACCTTGTTCACGATCGCCTACTTTGTGGTCGCCTCGTCGGTCGTGCTCTTTTGGTGGTTCGAGCCGGGCACCTTCCTGGTGGCATTCCTGCTGATCTCGGCATTTCATTTCTCCGGCGATCCAGCGGGCGAAACTCCGGCGCTCTGGAGGACGCTGTACGGTGGAGCCGTCATCTTCTGCCCGATCGCATTGCACGCGGCGGAGGTTGCCCGGCTATTCGCTTTCATCGTCGGATTGCCCGCGGCGCGCTCGATCGTCGACGTCCTGCATCCCGTTGCCTGGCCGTGGTTGGCTGCGATCTGCGTTGCGGCGATCCTCGGCGTGCGGACAGCGCCGGTGCGCAGCATTGAAATGGTGTCGCTCGCCGCACTGCTCACCTTCACGCCGCCGTTGATCGGATTCACGCTGTTCTTCTGCGGCATGCACAGCGCACGTCATGTGCTGAGAACGCGTGACTATTCGAGGGCAGGAAGGTTGCGCGATCTCTTGCGCATCGCTCGCTGGCCCATGCTCGCCACCGTGGCGGGTGTCGCCATTGCCGTTGGCTGTTCGAACGGCAGCCCGCTCGATCTGCGGCTCGCCCAAGTGATCTTCGTCGGCCTGGCCGCGCTCACCGTGCCTCACATGATCCTGGTGGAGCGAGTTCGTCTCGCCGGGTGGGTCATGGGCTGATTTCGAACGAGGCCATCACACTCGACGTCCCCCGAACATCGGCGACGAACCGATCGCATGTCAGTGCCCGATAGCGTCATCCATGGACCGCAACTCGCCCGGCTCGGTGTCGCCCAGCGGCGCGAAGATCGAATCGGGGACGCCGTCGGACTTGGGCGCGCGTTGCATCGCCCAGCTCTCGATCATCTCCACCACCTGGTCGATGAGCATCGGGCGGGCGATCAGGAAGCCCTGCACGCCCTGGCAGCCGGCGCGGCGCAGCAGCTCGTACTGCGCGGGCTCTTCCACTCCCTCGGCGACGGTGCTCATGCCCAGCGCCGAGGCCAGCTCCACGATGCTGCGCACGATAGCGCGCGCGTCGTGCTGCGTGACGAGCTCGCGCACGAACGCGCGGTCGATCTTGAGCGTGTCGAACGGGAACTGGCGCAGGTAGGCGAGCGACGAGTAGCCGGTGCCGAAGTCGTCGAGCGCCACGCGGATGCCCATCTGGCGCAGCGTCTCCAGGTTGCGCAACGCCTTGGGCGACGCGTCGATGAACAGCGACTCGGTGATCTCGATCTCCAGGCGCTGCGGCGGCAGGCCGCTGGCGGCCAGCGCCTTGCGCACCATTAGCACGAAGTCGTCGCGCACCACCTGGATCGGCGACACGTTGACGGCCACCATCAGCCCCGGCAGCTTGTGCGCGCCCACACGGCAGGCCTCGTTGAGCACCCATTCGCCCAGCTCGACGATCAGGCCGGTCTCTTCCGCCATCGGAATGAAGTTCATCGGCGGGATCAGGCCCAGCTCGGTGTGCTGCCAGCGCAGCAGAGCCTCGCAGCCGCTGATCTGCCAGCGCGCCGTGTTCACCTGCGGCTGCCAGTGAAGGCGGAGCTCCTTGCGCGCCACGGCCTGGCGCAGGTCGCGCTCCATCGTCATGCGCAGGCGCAGCCGCTCGCCCATGTCGGTGCGGAACATCTCGGCGCGCGCGCGCCCGCCCGCCTTGGCCGTGCTCAGCGCGAGGTCGGCGTTGGCCAGGAGCTCGTCCACGCTGGTGCCGTGGGCGGGGATCGCCACCACGCCCACGCTGGCGCTGCTGCTCACCAGGCCGGCGTCGGTGGAGAAGCCGCGGTTGAGCTCGGCGACGATGCGCTGGGCGAAGCGCAGCGCGTCCTCTCCGTCGGGAATGCCGTCCAGCAGGACGGCGAACTCGTCGCCGCCGGCGCGTGCCACCAAGTCGGACGCGCGCACCAGCTTGCGCAGGCGGCGCGCGGTCTCGCGCAGCACCGTGTCGCCGGCCGCGTGGCCGAACATGTCGTTGATGCGCTTGAAGTGATCCATGTTCATGCACAGCAGGGCCGACGGGCGCTGCGCGGACGAGTCGAGCCTCATCTGCAGGCGGTCGCGCAGTTGCGTGCGGTTGGCCAGGCCGGTGAGCGAATCCACCAGCGCCAGCTGCTGCATGCGCGACTGCGCGTCGTGCTCCATGGTGATGTCGGTGATGACGCCACGCCAGCCCTGGTCGACGCCCGATTCGTCGACCAGCGGCCGTGCCGTGATCGACCAGCACCGCGCCGCGCCGCCCACCGTCACCAGGATGCCGCGCTGGCGGAAGGCCTGGCCGCTGCCGAATGCCTGGCGCAGTTGCAGGATCGCCTTCTTGTCCTCCGCGGCGTGGTTCTGCTCCTCGAACCAGGCCAGCAACGAGCGCCTGCCCACCGCGTCGCCGTCCAGGCGCATCAGCGCGCTCAGCTTGGGCGTGATGCGCACGAGGCGGCCGGTGGAGTCGGTCTCCCACATGACGTCGGCCGACTGCGATTCGAAGTCCTTCAGCAGCAACGCCACCAGTTGCCCCTGGCGTTCGGCCTCGCGTTCCGCGCGCAGGGCGCCCGCGGAGCGGCGCGCGCCGAGCACGATGGCGGCCACCGTCACCACGGTGTAGCCGGCCATCAGGCCCGACAGCAGCAAGGCCAGCGGGTCGTGCATCTGGGCGACCGCGGCGGTGGTCGACACGCCGATGATCACGCTGAACACGATCGCGGCCGGCGCCAGCGGCGTCAGCACGAAGCCGCCGCCGGCCACCAGGCCCAGCATCACGCCGGCGATGAGGATCTGCGCCGACGGCGCGGCGTGGGGAAATACCGTCCAGGGCAGCGTGGCCCACAGCGCCGACAGGATGCCTGCGTGGACGGTGCTCTTGCGCACGACGCGCGGGCTGACGCGGGTGGGCGTCTTCCGGCGGTGGCGCAGCCAGCCGGCCAGCCCCAGCAGGCACAGGCCGCAGATCGCGCCGCACCACGCCCAGCGCAGCCACGGCGCCACCTGGACCGGCAGCATCAGCGCCAGCAGCAGCGAGCTCGCGATGTTGACGGACATCAGCCAAGGGGAGACGAACGTCACCCATTGAACCAGCCGGGCACGGATCTCGGCCGATTCGGTGTCGCGGCCCTGGTAGACCTGAACGAGGCGGCGCCACGTGGCCCACTCCGCCGAAGCCAGGGGGGCAGGCGTGGAGGGCGTCGCGTCGAAGGAGGTAGGGGGCACGGAGGATCTCGGGCAAGGCGACCCGCGAAAGCGGGGGAATCCCTGAAGGTATCGGCCCGCGTGGCGCCGACTTTACCCTGGCATGACAGGCATGTTCCCGCCCCGGTGCCTTCCAACGCGACAGTCAGACGGCTGCGGGCTCGTCGCAGCGCCGGGCCAGCTCGTCCACGAGGATCGCCAGCGCACGCCGGTCGATGCGCAACAGGGCCTCGCGGCACGCCACGTCGTCCTCGGGCAGGAACGTCGCCGCGCCGAAGTCGCCCAGCAGCGCGTGGCCCGAGTCGTCCACCAGGATGTTGTGCGCGTAGAAGTCGCCGTGGATGACGCCGCTCGCGTGCAGGTGCGCGAGCGCGTCGCGCGTGTCGCGCGCAACGGCGCGCGCCTGCGCGGCGGTGAATCGCCGCGCAGGCGCGTAGACGTCGCGCGAGCAGCTGGCGAAGTCGGGCGGGCCGGCCAGGCTCGCGTAGTGCGGCGGGATGAGGCCCATCACCAGGCCCTGCACGCCCTGCGGATGGCCCGTGACGCGGCCCTCCACGCCGATCAGGTGCGCATGCACGCCCACGGCGATGCACGCGGCCATCTCGCTGCCCGGCAGGCCGTCGCTGGTCACGTCGCCCTTGAACAGCTTGACGGCCACCGCGCGCTCGCCGCCCGCCGCAGGACGCCAGCGCGCCGCGTGGATGTGGCCCGACGCTCCCTGCCCCAGCAACGCGCCCAGCGCCAGCTCGTGCCAGGGCACGTGCGCGATCGGCGAGGACTGCAACGCTCGCGCCTCCTGGGCGGCGTTGAACGGGTTGCCCGCGCAGGCCAGCCAGGTGAGGCGCGGCAATGCCAGCAGGCCCGGCGGCAAGGCGTCGGACAACGTGGCGAAGCGGTTGGCCGACAGCCGGATCAGCTCCAGGCGCTCGCAGCGCGCGAGGCCGGCCGGCAGCGTGGCGAGCCGGTTGCCGGCCAGCGCGAGCTTCTGCAGCCGATGGCAGGCGCCGAGCGTCTCGGGCAGCGAGTCGATGCGGTTGTCGCTGAGGATCAGCCAGCGCAGGTTGGCGGGAATCGACTCGGCCGGCACGCGCTCGATCGCGTTGGCCTTGAAGCCGACGATGTCCAGTTGCTCGCAGCGGCCCAGCACCGCGGGCAGCGTGTCGAACGGATTGCTGGAACAGAACAGGATGCGCAGCGCGCGCAGGCGCGGCAGGTCGTCGGGCAGCGCGCGCAGCCGGTTGCCGGACAGATCCAGCATCTGCAGCGTGTCGGCCAGCGCGAAGACCTCGCGCGGGAATTCGTCGAGGTCGCAGTGGCGGAGGTCGAGGTGGGTCGCGCCGGCGAGGCGGCCGGCGCGCAGGTCGGCCAGGGTTTGAAGGGCATCGGTCATCGCCCGCGCATTGTCCCAGGCGCCTCCCTATACTTCGCCGCGCTTCCAGCGGTCCTCGATGAAACACAACTTCCTGCGCCTCGCACTCGTGCTGGGCCTGCTCTCGGCCATCGGCCCCTTCGCCATCGACATGTACCTGCCCGCGCTGCCGGCCATCGGCCGTGCGCTGCACGCCGACGTGCACCAGGTGCAGCTGAGCCTGATGACCTTCTTCCTGTCGTTCGCGCTGAGCCAGCTCGCCTACGGGCCGGCCTCCGACATGTTCGGGCGCAAGCCACCGCTGTACGTGGGCATCGGCCTGTTCGTCGTCGGCAGCATCGGTTGCGCGCTGTCGCCCAGCATCGGCTGGCTGGTGGCGTTCCGCGCGGTGCAGGGCCTGGGCGGCGGCGCGCCCAGCGTCATCACGCTGGCGGTGGTGCGCGACCTGCACACCGGCGCGGAAGCCGCGCGGCTGATGTCGCTGCTGATGCTCGTGTTCAGCGTCAGCCCGATCCTGGCGCCGGTGGTGGGCAGCCTGATCATCGACGCGGGCGGCTGGTCGGCCATCTTCTGGGCGATCGCCATGATCGGCCTGCTGGGGCTCGCGCTGACCGCTTTCGCGCTGGAAGAGACGCGGCCTTCCGTCGACCGAGCCAACAGCGGCGTGGCCAGCACCCTGCGCGCGTTCGCGCTGCTGGTGCGCGACCCGCATTTCATGGCGATGGCGGGCGTGCTGTCGCTGGGCGTCAGCGCGTTCTTCGTCTATCTCTCCAACTCGTCGTTCGTGCTGATCAATCACTACGGCCTCACGCCGCGGCAGTACAGCCTGGCGTTCTCGGTCAACGCCGCGTCGTTCATCGGCGCCTCGCAGCTCGCGGGCCGGCTGGGCGCTCGCTACGGCCTGCGCCGACTGGTGTCGGTGGCGGCCGCCGGCTTCGCGCTGACGATGACCGCCGGCGCCGCGCTGAATCTGGCGGGCATCGACAACCTGCCGACGTTGATCGTGATGCTGATGATCGGGTTCGGCTTCCTGGGCCTCGTCATTCCGTCCACGTCGGTGATGGCGCTGGAGAACCACGGCGACATCGCGGGCGCCGCCTCGGCCCTGATGGGCACGATGGAGATGGTGGGCGGCGCGATCGTCATCGCGGTCATGGGCCTGGTCGTCGACGGCACCGCGCGTCCCATGCTGGCCGGCGTCGCCATCGTCGCGTTGCTCACGTGGGGCCTGGCATGGGCGGCGCTGCGCGGCGAGCATCCCGTGCCTCGCGCCTGACCCGACGCTTCATGGCACCATCCGGCAGACAACTCGAACCGCCGGAGACAGCATGCCCATGAACGCCGCCGAGCTCACCCGATATTCGCTGGACGATCCCGAGGCCTTCTGGGGCGAGCAGGCACGGCGCATCCACTGGGAGCGGCCGTTCGATCGCGTATGCGACACCTCGAACCCGCCGTTCGTGCAGTGGTTCCCGGGCGGACTCACCAACCTGTGCCACAACGCGGTCGACCGCCACGCGGCCACGCATCCGGATCGCGCGGCGCTGGTGTGGGTCTCCACCGAGGTCGACCAGGAGCGTTCCTGGAGCACGTCGCAGCTGCTGCAGGAGGTGATGACGATGGCCGCGGCGCTGCAGGAGCTGGGCGTGCGCCAGGGCGACCGCGTGCTGCTGTACCTGCCGATGATTCCCGAGGCCACGTTCGCGATGTTGGCCTGCGCGCGGTTGGGCGCGATCCACTCGGTGGTGTTCGGCGGCTTTGCCAGCGCCAGCCTGGCCACGCGCATCGACGACGCGCGGCCCACGGTCATCGTGAGTGCCGACGCCGGCTCGCGCGGCGGCAAGGTGATCGCTTACAAACCCTTGCTGGACGAGGCCATCGGGCTGGCCGCGCACAAGCCGGCCAAGGTGGTGATGGTGGATCGGGGCCTGGCGCCGTCGGCGGTCGTCGCGGGCCGCGACATGGCCTGGGCCGACCTGCGCGCGCGTCACGCGCAGGCACAGGTGCCGTGCACCTGGGTGGACGCCACGCATCCCAGCTACACGCTCTACACCTCGGGCACCACCGGCAAGCCCAAGGGCGTGCAGCGCGACACGGGCGGCTACGCCGTGGCGCTGGCCGCCTCCATCCCGGCGATCTTCGACGGCCATCCGGGCGAGACGTACTTCTGTACCAGCGACATCGGGTGGGTGGTGGGCCACAGCTACATCGTCTACGGTCCGTTGATCGGCGGCATGACCACGCTCATGTACGAGGGCCTTCCCACGCAGGGCTTCGGCAAGGAGCCCGACGGCGCCATCTGGTGGCGGCTGGTGGAGAAGTACAAGGTGTCGGTGATGTTCTCGTCGCCCACCGCCATCCGCGTGCTCAAGAAGCAGGATCCGACGCTGCTGAAGAAGCACGACCTGGCGTCGCTGCGCGCGTTGTTCCTCGCCGGCGAGCCGCTGGACGCGCCCACGGCCGACTGGATCACGCAAGGGATCGGCAAGCCGGTGATCGACAACTACTGGCAGACCGAGAGCGGCTGGCCCATCCTCACGCTGCTGAACGGCGTGGAGCCAGCGCGCACGAAACTGGGCTCGCCGGGCAAGGCGGTGTTCGGTTATCGCGCGGTGCTGCTCGACGAAACCACCGGCGCAGAGCTGACGGGCGCCGACCAGAAGGGCGTGCTGGCGCTGGAGTACCCATTGCCGCCCGGCTGCATGCAGACGGTGTGGGGCGACGACGATCGCTTCGTGCAGACCTACTGGCGCAGCGTGCCGAACCGGACGGTCTACTCCACCTTCGACTGGGCCGTGCGCGACGCCGACGGCTACTTCTTCATCCTGGGCCGCACCGACGACGTGATCAACGTGGCCGGCCACCGGCTGGGCACTCGCGAGATCGAGGAAAGCATCTCCGGCCACCCGGCCATCGCCGAGGTGGCCGTGGTGGGCGTGGCCGACGCGCTCAAGGGCCAGGTGGCCATGGCGTTCGCGGTGCCGCGCGACCCGGCGCGCGTCGCCACGGCCGAGCTGGCGCGTGCGCTGGAGCTCGAGGTGATGAAGCGGGTGGACGACACCCTGGGCGCGGTGGCGCGCCCGGCGCGGGTGCGCTTCGTGGCCGGCCTGCCCAAGACGCGCTCCGGCAAGCTGCTCCGCCGCACCATCCAGGCGCTGTGCGAGGGGCGCGATCCGGGCGACCTGACGACGCTGGACGATCCGGCCGCCCTGGCGCATATTCGCGGAGCCGTCGACGCCGCCTGACTTGCGCTTGCGCCCGTCGCGTGGCACTTCCCGCTCAACTGTTCCGCCGAAGTGCCGATAAGCACGCAACGGATCAGTCAACACGGAACCCTCGCGCATGGATGCCTCCGCTCTTACCTCACTGCCCGAAATGGGCGGCGACCAGCTGCTCGCCCTCGCCGACCTCGACGGGAAGGCGCTGCAGGCGCTCGTCCGCGACATCGGCATCCCGGCCCGGCCGCAGATGCTGATCGACCTCCAGCAGGAGCTGGAACGCGACGACCCGTCGCTCAAGCGCGTGTCCGACATCGCCGGCTCCGACGTGGCGCTGTCCGCCGCGCTGCTGAAGTACGCCAACTCGCCGCTGATGGGCCTGAGCCGCCGCGCCGACACCGTCGACCAGGCCTTCCAGCTGCTGGGCTTCGCCCAGTGCCAGGCCATCTTCACCGAGATCGTGCTGCGCAAGCTGCTGCCCACCACCGGCCCGGGCTTCGTCCGCTTCTGGGACGTGTCGGCCAAGCGCGCCCGCGCCATGACCTACCTGGCGCGCACCCGGCGCGTCGTGCCGCCCGCGCTGGCCCACACCTACGGCCTGTTCGTGGAGCTGGGCATCGCCATCCTGCTGCAGCGCTTTCCCGGCAGGAACGGCTACGTCACCACGCTGGCAAGATGCAACGTGCACGAGGGCAGCATCACCGCGCTCGAGCAGTCCATCCACGGGGTCGACCACGCGTTGGTGGGCGCGCTCACCGCGCGCACCTGGGGCGTGTCGCAGACCGCCGTGCTGGCCACGCGCCTGCAGCACGAATACAGCTCCTGGATGGGGCCGATGCCGCCCCAGGTGCGCGAGCTGGTGGCGCTCGGCCTGGTGTGCGAGACCATCATCCAGCGCTACCAGGGCCTGAACCGCCACATCGAGTGGAGCAAGGGCGGCGCCATCGCGCTGGCGGCCCTCGGCATGAATGAGGCCGACCTCGAGACCTGGTGCGAGGACGTGCACGCCCAGTTCGCCTCCACGGGCGTCTGACGAACTTCGCCTCGGCGTGATCCAATCCGGGATCGACCCACCGATCCCGAAGAGAACGCCATGTCCGACTCCGTCATCGTCGCCCGCCCCCAGGGCCCGGCCCAGCAACTGATGCTGCTGTTCCACGGCGTGGGCGCCAACGCCCAGGACCTGGTGCCGCTCGGCCAGGTACTGGCCAAGGAATTCCCCGAGGCGTTCATCGTGAGCATCGCCGCGCCGCTGCCCGCCGACTCGGGCAACGGGCGCCAGTGGTTCTCGGTGCAAGACATCAGCGAGGACAACCGCCCCGCCCGCGTGGAGGAGGCGCTGCCCGCCTTCGCCGAGACCGTGGCGCGCTGGCAGGGCGAAGCCGGCGTCGGCACCGACGCGGTGGCGCTGATCGGCTTCTCGCAGGGCGGCATCATGGCGCTCGAATCCACGCGCGACCGGCCGGCGCTGGCCGGTCGGGTCGTCTCCATCGCCGGCCGCTTCGCGCGCCTGCCCGAGCGCCCCAACGCCGCCACCACCGTGCACATGTTCCACGGCAAGGCCGACCCGGTGATCCCCTACGGCTTCACGGTGGACGCGGCCGAACACCTGGTGGCGATCGGCGCCGACGTCACCGCCGACGTGATCCCCCACGTGGGCCACCAGGTGAACGACGAGATCGCCGAGTTGCTGGTCGAGCGCCTGCGCGGGCACCTGCCCAAGCGCGTGTGGGAGGCGGCCATGAAGGCGGCCCGCGAAAGCGACCCCGGCTTGCACTGAATTGTCGAGTCGGCGCTGTCCTACACGGGAACAGTGCCGACGACTACGGTGGTCGACAGTGGCGGTCGGTATCGTTCGCTCAACGCTGAAGGAACGACCATGAAGACCGCCACCGCCCTCTCGAAGATCAATACCGCGCTGCAGGACTCCCTGCTTGCCACGGTGGACGCCCTGGCGCGCCGCCGCGCCTGCGACATCCCGGAGCAGACCATCGACCGCTTCGTGGCGATGCGCTGGCTGCAATGGAACGGCGGCAACCTGCGCCTGACCGCCGCCGGCGAAGAGATGCTGGTGAAGGTGCACGCGTCGATGCTGGGCAACCTGCAGGCGGCCTGATATCCCGCCGCCGGGGCCTCGCCCCGGCCAATGCGCCGCTTTCACCTGGCGCGAACGGTCTCTTGGCGAGACCGGCAATCCGACTGCGCTTTCCCATGCGCACAATGGCCTCCAGCGAACCGGAGGCAGTCGTCCATGCAGGTGCTCGAAGGAATCAAGGTCGTCGAACTGGGCCAGCTCATCGCCGGCCCCTTCGCGGCAAAGACGCTGGCCGACTTCGGCGCGCGCGTCATCAAGGTGGAGCCCCCGAAGACCGGCGACGCGTTGCGCAAGTGGCGCAAGCTGCGCGAGGGCACCTCGGTGTGGTGGGATGCGCAGTCGCGCAACAAGGAGTCGGTGTGCATCGACCTGCGCGTGCCCGAGGGCCAGGCCCTCGTGCGCGAGCTGCTTTGTGACGCCGACGTCCTCATCGAGAACTTCCGTCCCGGCGCCATGGACGACTGGGGCCTGGGCTGGGAGGCACTGCACGCGCTCAACCCGCGCCTGGTGATGCTGAGCTTGTCGGGCTTCGGCCAGACCGGGCCGCGCGCGTCGGAGCCCGGGTTCGCCGCCGTGGCCGAGGCCTTCAGCGGCCTGCGCTACCTCAACGCCGAGCCGGGCCGCACGCCGGTGCGCAGCGGCGTCTCGCTGGGCGACACGGTGGCGGGCGTGCATGGCGCCCTCGGCGTGATGCTGGCCCTGTACGCGCGTGACGCGCGCGGGGGCCAGGGCCAGCGCATCGACCTCGCGCTCTACGAGGCGATGTTCAACCTGTCCGAGAGCCTGCTGCCCGAGTACGACGCCTTCGGCGAGGTGCGCCGCCCCGCCGGCGGCGCCCTGCCGGGCATCACGCCGTCGAACGCCTACGCCTGCGTGGACGGCCAGGCGGTGCTGGTGGCCGGCAACGGCGACAGCATCTTCAAGCGCCTGATGGGCCTGATCGGTCGCAAGGATCTTGCCGACGACCCGGCGCTGGCCGCCAACGACGGCCGCTCACGGCGTGCCGCCGAGATCGACGCGGCCATCGGCGGGTGGACGGCGCAGCACGCGCTCGAAGAGGTGCTGGAGCGCCTGCGCGACGCGGACGTGCCCGCGAGCCGCATCTACACGATCGCCGAGATCGCGCACGACGCGCACTACGCCGCGCGCGGCAACATCGAACGCATCCCCGCGATGGGCGGCGGCACCATCGCCGCGCCGGGCATCGTGCCCAAGTTGTCGGGCACGCCCGGCGCCGTGCGCCATGCTGCGCCGCGCCTGGGCCAGCACACCGACGACGTGCTGGCGCAGGCCGGCGTCTCCGCCGAGCGAATCGCCGCGCTGAGAAAGGACGGCGTCATCGAGTGACGCGCGCCCGCGTGGCGCCGGTCAGGGAACCAGCGTGGTCCACGCGACCGAGGTCGTGCTCGCGTAGGTGCCGTCGCCATTGGCGTCGAGCTGCAGCTGCACCTGCGAATTGCCCAGCACGGTGATCAGCAGCGTGCTGCCGGAGGCGCCGGTGACGCGGATCACGCCCGAGCCCGGGTAGGCATCGGCATCGGCCTGCACGATCGGCGTCGGCGTGGCGATGGTGACGTGGCCGCCCAGCGAGTGCGACGTGAACGCGCCGGACGCCGTGATCGACGTGGTGCCGCTCGCGCTGGATTCGTCGGTGGTGACCACCGTGCCGGCATCGAAGACGAGGCTGTCGTTGTAGCTGGCGGAGGCCACGGTGATCGTCAGGCCGGCGCTGCCCACCGTGATCGCGGAATCGCTCGAGCCGGGGCTGTCCGACTCGGTCATGCTCACCGTGCCGCTGAGGGTGGACGTGGCGCCACCGTCGACGACCGACACGTTCTGCAACTGCGCGCTGGCTGCGAACTGCGACGCGGTCGGCGTGCCCGTCATGGTGACGGTGACCGTTCCGTTGATGGTCAGCGTGGCGCTGTCGCGGCACTGCGAGAACGCGGCGGTGAGCACGTCGCCGTTGGACACCACGCCGTTGCCGTCCTTGTCGTCGAACGAGGTGGTGACGGTGCCGCCGTCGGCGCACGAGTCGGTGGCCGAGGAGACGGCCGCCGCGTGCGCGCCGACGCTCGCGACGCTCCTGCGCTGGCCGATGGCCGCGTGCAGCACGTGAACCATCGTCGCGCCCAGCGCATGCGACCGGCCGACCACGGCGGTGGCCGAGGCGCCTCCGCCCAGCGATCCCTGGGCCAGCGAGATGGCCAGGCCGCCGTTGATGCTGGCGCGCGCGACGTCGGTCTGGTTGGTGGACGTGATCGCGAGCGGCGTGGCGGACGGCGGGTTCGACGAATCGCCGCCGCCGCCGCAGGCGGCCAGGAGGGCCAGCGCGGACGCGGCGACGAGGGTATGGATAGCGAATTTCATTTCAAGCCTCCCTGGCTTTTGGATGGGACATGCCGGCTGCGCCGGTCGAGGCCGATACGCTACCACGTCGGGTATGCCGCGCCCGTCCCCAGTTTCGAGCGGTCGCCTCAGGGACGCTCGCTTTCGCCCGCCTGCGGCTGCCACTTCATCAGCGCCTTCTCCGCCCGTCCGACGAGCGCGTCGAGCAGCAGCGCGAACACGGTGAGCACCAGGATGCCCGCCATCACCGTGTCGATGTCGAAGCTGCCCTCGGCCTGCAGGATCAGGTAGCCGACGCCTTGGGACGACCCGAGGTACTCCCCCACCACCGCGCCGACGAAGGCCAGGCCCACCGAGGTGCGCAGCGAGCTGAAGACCCAGCTGGTGGCACTCGGCAGGTACACGTGGCGCAGAAGCTGGCGCCGGCTCGCGCCCAGCATGCGCGCGTTGGCCAGGATCACAGGGCTCACTTCCTTCACACCCTGGTACACGTTGAAGAACACGACGAAGAAGACCAGCGTCACGCCGAGCGCCACCTTGCCGGCCACGCCCAGGCCGAACCACACCGCGAAGATGGGCGCGAGGATCACGCGCGGCATCGCGTTCATCGCCTTGATGTACGGATCGAGCAGCGCGGCCGCGAACGGGCTCAGCGCCAGCCACAGGCCGGTGCCCAGCCCCAGCACGGTGCCGATGCCGAACGCCAGCACGGTCTCGAGCAGCGTGACGCCCAGGTGCCTGTAGATGTCGGCGTCGACGAAGAACCAGTGGCCGATGCGGTCGAAGATCTTCAGCGGCTCGCCGAAGAAGAACGCCGCCTGGTTGTCGTCGCTGAACAGGAAGTGCGGCACCAGGCCCGGCACCGTGAGCACGTGCCACGCGGCGAAAAGGGCCACCAGCACCGCCAGCTGCCAGAAGCGCAGCCAGAGACGATTCACTCCGGGTGGGCGCGCCATCCCGTCACGCCGCCTTCGCCAGCTGTTGCTGGTAGCCCGTGAGCACTTCCTCGCGCAACACGTCCCAGATCGCCTTGTGCAGCTCCACGAAGCGCGGCGCGGCGCGCACCTCGGCCACGTCGCGGGGTCGCGCGAGGTCGATGCGGAACTCGCCGATCGGATGCGAGGCCGGCCCGGCGGACAGGATCACCACGCGGTCGCTCATCGCGATGGCCTCGTCCAGGTCGTGCGTGATGAACAGCACCGCCTTCCTCTTCGCGCCCCACAACTCGAGCACCTCGTTTTCCATCAGCGCGCGCGTCTGCACGTCGAGCGCCGAGAACGGCTCGTCCATGAGGATGATGTCCGGGTCGAGCACCAGCGTCTGGGCCAGGCTCACGCGCTTGCGCATGCCGCCCGAGAGCTGGTGCGGATAGCGGTCGCCGAACGCCGACAGGCCCACGCGCTGCAGCCACTGCGTGGCCAGGGCGCGCGCCTCGGCGTCGGCCATGCCGCGGAACGACAGGCCCGCCATCACGTTGCCCGGCGCGGTGCGCCAGGGCATCAGGCTCTCGGCCTGGAACATGTAGCCGGCGCGGCGGTTGAGGCCCGCCAGCGGCTCGCCGAACACGCGCACCACGCCGCCGCTGGGCGCGAGCAACCCGGCGGCCATGTTCAGCAAGGTGCTCTTGCCGCAGCCGGTGGGGCCGACGACGGAGACGAACTCGCCCGCCCCCGCCGCGAGCGACACATCGCGCACCGCCGTGTAGCGCGCCACGCCGTCGCGCGCGGCGAAGGTGCAGCTGACGCCGTCGAGGCTGAGCGCGGGAACGCTCATGCCTTCTTCGCGTTGGCGCGCCTGGCGAAGTCGTTCGTCCACACGGCGGCGAGGTCGAACCTGCCGCCCTTGAGCGAGTCGTCCACGCTCTGCAGCGCGCGCAGCGCGGTGGCCGCGCCTTCGGCGGGGATCATGCCGTCGGCCGACAGCGCGCCCTTGCTGGCGAGGAACGCGTCGATGTAGACGGCGCGGTCGCCCAGCAGGGAGGTCTCGGGCACCGCCTTGATGGATGGCGTCGATCTGGCCAGTGCGCATGGCGGCCACCGCGCCGGTGCCCGCACCCACGCCGATGATGGAGACGTCCGACGGTTTCAGCCCCGCCTTGGCCAGCACGAAGTTGGCCAGCACGTTGGTGGACGATCCTGGCGCCGTGACGCCGATCTTCCGGCCCTTGAGATCGGCCATCGACTTGAAGCCCGGCATCGTCTTCGGATTGACGCCCAGCACGACCTGCGGCGCGCGGCCCTGCAGCGCGAACGCGCGCAGCCGGATGCCCTTGGGCTGCATGATGAGCGTGTGCTCGAACGCCCCCGACACCACGTCGGCGCTGCCGCCCACCACGGCCTGCATAGCGCGCGAAAGGCGCGCCCGGGCGTCAGGCCGCGGTGGAGCGGACGACCGCCAGCGACGGGCCGAAGCGGCGCCGCACCGACTGCTCGATGCCTTCGGCGTCGAGGCCGCATTCGTGCATCAGGCGCACCGGGTCGCCGTGCTCGACGAAGCGGTCGGGCAGGCCCAGTTGCAGCACGGGCACCAGCACGCCGGCGGCGGCCAGCGCCTCCAGCACCGCGCTGCCGGCGCCGCCCATGATGCTGCCCTCTTCGAGGGTCACGAGGGCCTCGTGCGTGCGCGCCATCTCGAGCACGAGTTCGACGTCAAGCGGCTTGACGAAGCGCATGTTGACGACGGTGGCGTCGAGCTTCTCGGCGGCCTCGAGCGCGGGATACAGCAGCGGGCCGAAGGCCAGCAGTGCCACGCGGCGGCCCTCGCGGCGCTTCTCGCCCTTGCCCCATTCCAGCACCTCGAGGTCGGCATCGGGCTTCACGCCCGCGCCGGCGCCGCGCGGATAGCGCACGCCCACCGGGTGCTGCTGCGCGAACGCGGTGCTGAGGGCACGCCGCGTCTCGCGCTCGTCGGCCGGCGTGAGCAGGCTCATGTTGGGCACGCAGCGGATGAAGGCGATGTCGTAGGCGCCGCAGTGCGTGGGGCCGTCGGCGCCGACGATGCCCGCGCGATCGAGCGCGAACACCACCGGCAGGTTCTGCAGCGCCACGTCGTGGATCAGCTGGTCGTAGCCGCGCTGCAGAAACGTTGAGTAGATGGCCACGACCGGCTTCAGGCCCTCGCAGGCCAGGCCCGCGGCGAAGGTGACGGCGTGCTGCTCGGCGATGCCGACGTCGTGGTAGCGCTCGGGGAAGCGCTTCTCGAAGTCGGTCATGCCCGAGCCCCCGCACATGGCCGGCGTGATGCCGATCAGGCGCTTGTCCGCCTCGGCCATGTCGCACAGCCAGGCGCCGAACACGTCGGCGAAGGTCTGCTTGGGGGGCGTGGCGGGCTTCTGCAGGCCCACGGCCACGTCGAACTTGCCGGGGCCGTGGTAGTTCACCGGATCGGCCTCGGCCAGCTTGTAGCCCATTCCCTTCTTGGTGACCACGTGCAGGAACTGCGGGCCCTTGGCGTCGCGCAGGTTCTCCAGCGTGGGAATGAGCGAGTCGAGGTCGTGGCCGTCGATGGGGCCCACGTAGTTGAGGCCGAACTCCTCGAAGATCGTGCCGGGCACGACCATGCCCTTGGTGTGTTCCTCGAAGCGGCGCGCGAACTCGTACAGCGGCGTGTTCTTGAGCACCGACTTCGCGCCCTCGCGTGCCTTCGAATAGAACTTGCCGCTCATCAGGCGGGCGAAGTAGCGGTTCAGCGCCCCCACCGGCGGGCTGATGGACATGTCGTTGTCGTTGAGGACCACCAGCATGTCGGCCATCGACACGCCCGCGTTGTTCATCGCCTCGAAGGCCATGCCGCCGGTCATCGCGCCGTCGCCGATGACGGCCACGGCCTTGCGGTTCTCCCCCTTCAGCTTGGCTGCGTGGGCCATGCCCAGCACGGCCGAGATCGACGTGGACGAGTGGGCGGTGCCGAACGCGTCGTACTCGCTCTCGTCGCGCTTGGGAAATCCGGCCAGGCCGCCGTACATCCGCAGCGTGCCCATGCGTTCGCGCCGGCCGGTGAGCACCTTGTGCGGATAGGTCTGATGGCCCACGTCCCACACGATGCGGTCGTAGGGCGTGTTGAACACGTAGTGCAGCGCCACGGTGAGCTCCACCGTGCCGAGGTTGCTCGACAGGTGGCCGCCGGTCTTGCTGACGCTGTGCAGGACGTACTGGCGCAGCTCGTCGCACAGGGGTCGCAGTTCGGCGCGCGACAGGCGTCGCAGGTCGGCCGGGCTGGCGATGGTGGCGAGGAGGTCAGTGGTCATGTGGCGTTCGAGGTTCCCGGCAAGCCGTGCACCGCCCAAGGCTGCAAGACCTGCTTGTACATCAATTGTCGCGCTCGACGATCTTGTCCGCGAGGCAGGCGAGGTAGGCAGCCTGCCCCAATCCGCTGCGCGCGAGCGCCGCGTGGGCCTGGTCGCGCAGGTCCTGTGCGTACCGGCGTGCCGCATCGAGGCCCAGCAAGGACACGAAGGTGGGCTTGTTCTGGTCGACGTCCTTGCCCGCGGTCTTGCCCAGCACATGGGAATCCTGCGTGACGTCGAGCACGTCGTCGACCACCTGGAAGGCGAGGCCGACGGCGGCGCCATAGTCGGCCAGGGCCTCGAGCGCCGTGGCGCCGGCCGGACCGCACGCAGCGCCCATGATGACGCTCGCCTGCAACAGCACGCCGGTCTTGCGGCGGTGCATGTCGCGCAGCGCGCGCTCGTCGAGCTGGCGGCCGACGCTGGCCAGGTCGATCGCCTGGCCACCGGCCATGCCGTCGTGCCCGGAAGCGCGCGCGAGCAGGCGCACGAGAGTGGCCATCAGCACCGGCGACAGGCCTACGTCGGGCGTGAGGACGTCGAAGGCCAGCGCCTGCATGGCGTCGCCGGCCAGCATGGCCTGGGCCTCGCCGTATTTCACGTGCACGGTGGGCTTGCCGCGTCGCAGGACGTCGTTGTCCATGCAGGGCATGTCGTCGTGCACCAGCGAGTAGGCGTGGATCAGCTCGACGGCCACGGCCGCACGCAAGGCCGCCGCCGGATCGCCGCATACGGCCTCCGAGGCAGCCATGACCAGCAGCGGGCGCAGGCGCTTGCCACCGTCGAGCACGGCGTAGCGCATGACGCCGCCGAGGCCCGCGGGCGAGTCTTCGGGCACCCAGCGCTCGAGCGCGCGTTCGACGTCGCATTGACGCGCGCGCACCCAGTGCGAGAAATCATCGATCTTCATGGTCTAGTCCAGGGCTTCAGCTGCCCCTCCTCCAGGACTTTCACTTGTTCCTCGACGGCATCCAGCCTGGAGCGACAGAATTCCAGGAGCCTTGCGCCTCGCTTGTAGGCACTCAGCAGGCCGTCGAGCGGCATCTGGCCCGTTTCCATGGCGCGGACCAATTCGTCCAGCTCCGACTGGGCATCCTCGAAACTGGTGGGTGCGTCGTCGGGCGAGGGAGGGTCGGTGCAGTCCATGGGTCGGGCTCGTCAAACAGGAATTGTAGTCATCTCGACAAGTTGCCCCGGCGTCGATTGCAACCGGGTGCACCTTTTCGCAGCGTTCGTGCGGGAATTCGGCGTGATGAGTGGAGTCCGCGCACCGGTCTGAGTAAAATGGTCGGTTCGGCAAGCCGGGCACACGGCGTGGAAGCATTCCACGCCAGCGGCCGCCGAAAAGCTGCACCAAGATCCACCCGCGGGGCCACCGGGTGGGGGTTGACATCGGTTTTTTCGAGATCCTGGGGATCATGTCGGACCTGAGCATTACGCTTGAAGCTCTGGAGCGCGCGCGCTCTCAACTTTCCGTTTCCACCTATTTCGACGAGAACCTGTTCCGACGCGAACAGGAGCTCATCTTCCAGCACGGCCCGAGGTACCTCGCGCACGAGCTGGCGATACCCGAGATCGGCGACTACTACGCGCTGCCGCAGGAAGGCGAGGGGCGAGTGCTCGTGCGCGCGCCCGACGGCGGCGTCGAGCTGCTGTCCAACGTCTGCCGCCACCGCCAGGCCGTGATGCTCAAGGGCCGCGGCCAGACGGCGTCCAACATCGTGTGCCCGCTGCACCGGTGGACGTACGGCCTCGACGGCAAGCTGCTGGGCGCGCCCCATTTCGCGCAGGATCCCTGCCTGCACCTGAACCGCTACAAGACGCGTCGCTGGAACGGCCTCGTGTTCGAGGACAACGGCCGCGACGTGGGCGCCGACCTCGCCCGCCTGGGCCCAAGCGCCGAGCTCGACTTCAGCGGCTACGTGCTCGACAAGGTGCATGTGCACCAGTGCGACTACAACTGGAAGACGTTCATCGAGGTCTACCTCGAGGACTACCACGTGGGCCCGTTCCACCCCGGCCTGGGCAGCTTCGTCAGCTGCGACGACCTGGCCTGGGAATTCGGCGCCAACTACTCGGTGCAGACGGTAGGCGTGTCCAACGGCCTCGAGCGGCCGGGCAGCGCCACCTACCGCAAGTGGCACGAGGCGCTGCTGCGCTTCAACGGGGGCCGTCCGCCCCGGCACGGCGCCATCTGGCTCACCTACTTTCCCAACATCATGGTGGAGTGGTACCCGCACGTGCTGGTGGTGTCCACGCTGTACCCGAAGGGCCCGCAGCAGACCACCAACGTGGTGGAGTTCTACTATCCCGAGGAGATCGCCGCATTCGAGCGCGATCTGGTCGAGGCCGAGCAGGCGGCCTACCTCGAGACCTGCGTCGAGGACGACGAGATCGCGCTGCGCATGGACGCGGGCCGCAAGGCCTTGTGCGAACGCGGCGACGACGAGGCCGGCCCGTACCAGAGCCCGATGGAAGACGGCATGCGCCACTTCCACCAGTGGTACCGCGGCGCGTTGAACCCCGCTCGGTGAGGCGCCTGCCCAAGGGCGACAATGCCGCCATGTCCGCCCCGCTGCTGATGATCTGCGCCTCGTTCCTGTTCGCCACGATGGGCGTTTGCGTGAAGTTCGCCTCCGACACCTACGGCGCCGGCGAGATCGTGATGTACCGCGGCCTGGTGGGCGTCATCGGCATCGCGCTGGTGGCCCGGGCGCGCGGGATCTCGCTGAAGACCAAGGTGCCGGCGATGCACGCGTGGCGCAGCGTGGTGGGCGTCAGTGCGCTCACCATGTGGTTCTACGCCATCGGCCACATGCCGCTGGCCACCGCGGTCACGCTCAACTACATGTCCTCGGTGTGGATGGCGCTGTTTCTCATCGGCGGCGCCGTGGTGCTGGGGGCGCAACGCGTCGACCCGCGGCTGGTGGCCACGGTGCTGGTGGGCTTCGTCGGCGTGGCGTTGGTGCTGCAGCCCTCGATGGACCGCGACCAGCTGGCCCCGGGCATGGTGGGACTCGCCTCGGGCATGCTGTCCGCCCTCGCCTACCTGCAGGTCACCACGCTGGGCCGCGTGGGCGAGCCCGAGATCCGCGTCGTCTTCTACTTCTCCATCGGCGGCTTCCTGGCCGGCCTGGCGCTGATGGCCGTCCAGGGCTGGCACGCGCACCGCACGCTGGCCGGCCCGCTGCTGCTGCTGGCCACGGGGGTGTTCGCCACCACGGCGCAGGTGCTGATGACACGGGCCTACGCCATCGGCCGGCCGCTGTCGAACGCAAGCTTGCAGTACCTGGGGATCGCGTTCTCGTTCGTCTACGGCATCTGGCTGTTTCACGATCCGCTCACGTGGATGGCGGTGGGCGGCATGGCGCTGATCGTGGGCGCCGGCCTCGCGGCTTCGCGCCTGCGCGCCACCACGTTGGCCACCAGCGCGCCCGACACCATCCAACCGCCCCTCGACAACTGAGCCATGACCGATACCGCTCTGACCACGCCCCTCGTCTCGCCCGAACGGCTGCGCGCCGCGCTGGCCGCCGGCGCCACGCCGCTGATCATCGACTGCAGCTTCGACCTGTCCGACACCGCCGCCGGCGAACTCGCGTTCGCCGAGGCGCACCTGCCGGGCGCCCTATACGTGCACCTGGATCGCGACCTGGCAGGCGCCAAGACCGGCCGCAACGGCCGCCATCCGCTGCCCGCGCCGGCCGACTGGGCCGCCACCCTCACGCGCCTGGGCGTCACGCCCGGGCGCGCTGTGGTGCTCTACGACGAGCAGGGCGGCATGGTTGCGGCGCGCGCGTGGTGGATGCTGCGCTGGGTCGGCCATGCCGAGGCCAGCGTGCTCGATGGCGGGCTGCAGGCCTGGAAGTCCATCGGCGGCGCGCTGCAGTCCGGCGCGGTGATGCCCGTCGCGGCGCACGCGCCCTACCCGGCCGCGGCCAGCCTGGTGACGACGCTCGACGCCGACGCGCTGCAGAAGTCGTTGGGACGCGTCACCCTGCTCGACGCCCGGGCCGGCGAACGCTACCGCGGCGAGGTCGAGCCCCTGGACGCCCGCGCCGGCCACATCCCGGGCGCCCGCTCGCGCTACTTCAAGGACAACCTCGACACCCAGGGCCGCTTCCGTCCGGCGGCCGAGCTGCGCGCCGCCTTCGAGGCCTTAGGCGTCGCGCCGGAACAGGTGGTGCACCAGTGCGGATCGGGCGTCACGGCGTGCCACAACGTGCTGGCGATGGAGGTGGCCGGCCTGGCCGGATCGACGCTTTATCCGGGCTCGTGGAGCGAGTGGTCGTCCGATCCGGCGCGTCCCGTGGCCGTCGGTTGAGCAACGTCAAGCAGGGCTGAGTTTCCCCGCTGCGGCGCGCGCAGGAAAGGCGCACACTTTGTGCAGCCCATGCCACTGCAGGAGGACGCCATGTACCGCAACATCCTCATTCCCACCGACGGCACCGACATCACCGCCAAGGCCGTCGCGACGGGCGTCGCGCTCGCCAAGGCGCTGGGCGCCCGGCTCAGCACGATCACGGTGAAGGAGCCGTTCCCGTACAGCGCCATCTCGGAGATGCAGCCCATCCCGCCGCAGGAGTTCTACGACGCGCAGGAGCGCATTGCGCTGAGCCGCGTGAAGGAGGTGGTGGCCAGCGCCGGTCGCGAGGGCGTCGACTGCCAGGCCTTCACCGTGGAGGCGCAACATCCCTGGGAAGCCATCGTCGACCACGCCAAGACGCATTCGTGCGACCTCATCGTGATGGCCTCGCACGGTCGGCGCGGCATGAGCGCCCTGCTACTGGGCAGCGAGACCACGCGCGTGCTGGTGCATTGCCCGGTGCCGGTGCTGGTGGTGAAGTAACCGGGCGCGGCTCGGCGGGCATCGTCGCTGTCGGATTCCTCGCCCATGGCCTCGGGTCCGGCACGTGAGGCAGGCACAATCGCGCGCATGTCTGTCAACTCTCCAATCGCTGTCGGACCGCTTGCCGCGATCGACATGGGCTCCAACAGCTTCCGCCTGGAAATCGGGCAGGTGCAGGTCGGACGCTACCGCCGCCATCTCTACCTGAAGGAGACCGTTCGCCTGGGCGCCGGGCTCGACGTGGACGGCATGCTCACCGAAGAGGCCACCGAGCGCGGCCTCAAGTGCCTGGCGAGCTTCGCGCAGACGCTCAAGATGTCGGCGCCGATGCAGATCCGCGCGGTGGCCACGCAGACGCTGCGCGAGGCGCGCAACCGCGACCAGTTCCTGGTGCGCGCCGAGGCCGCGCTCGGGCACCCGATCGAGATCATCTCGGGCCGCGAGGAGGCCCGCCTGATCTACGCCGGCGTCGCCTTCCTGCAGCCGTCGCCGAAGCCGCGCCTGGTGATCGACATCGGCGGCCGCTCCACCGAGATGATCCTGGGCGACGGGCGCAGCCCGCGCGTGGCCGAGTCGTTCAAGGTGGGTTGCGTGAGCCTGTCGATGCGCTACTTTCCCGACGGCCGCTACACGCGCGCCGCCTTCCGCGCCGCCCAGGTGGCCGCGGGCGCCGAGCTCGAGGAGGCGCTGGTGCCTTTCGCGCGCCACCACTGGCGCGAGGCGCTGGGATCCTCCGGCACCGCCGGCGCGGTGGCCGACGTGCTCAAGGCCAGCGGCAAGACCGACGGCCGCATCACCGCCGAGGGCCTGCGCTGGCTGATCGAGCGCTGCATCGAGCTGGGCCACATCGACAAGCTCGACATCCCGGGCATGAAGCCGGAACGCCGCGCGGTGATCGCCGGCGGCCTGGCGATCCTGTACACGATCTGCGCGCAGTTCGGCATCGACGAACTGCTGGCCGCCAAGGGGGCGCTGCGCCAGGGCGTGATCGTCGACCTGGCCGAGCGGCTCGCCGCCGGCAACGAGGCCAGTGGCCACGACCTGCGCGACGCGACGATCGCCGAGCTCCAGCGCCGTTTCCACGCGGACGTGCGGCAGGCAGAGCGCGTGGCGGGCACGGCGCAGCGCTTCTTCGACAGCGCGTGGCCGGACGGCGACGCCGAGATGCACAACGAGTTGCGCTGGGCGTCGGCATTGCACGAGGTGGGGTTGATGGTGTCGCACCACGACCATCACCGGCACAGCGCCTACATCGTGTCGCACATCGATGCGCCAGGCTTCTCGCAAAGCCAGCAGCGTCGCCTTGGCGAACTGGTGCTGGGCCAGCGCGGGGGACTGCGCAAGATCGAGGCGGGGTTGTCGCGTGAGCTGACGGCCTGGCAGGTGCTGTGTCTGCGCCTGGCCGTGATCGAATGCCACGCCCGCGGCGAAGTCGACGCGAGCGGCCTGAAGCTGGCGCGCGTGGGCACGGGCGCGCACCTGACGTTCACGCCGCAGTGGGCGGAGGAGCATCCACGTACCGCCTACCTGCTGCGCGAAGAGGCCGATCATTGGGCGCGTCAGGGTTCATTGCTGCTGACCCTCAACTGAGGCGTTTCGCCTTCCCAATGACAAACGCCCGGCAAGCCGGGCGTTTTCGTTTTCACAAAGCAAAACGCCCGAGCTATTACTAGCTCGGGCGGTCTACTTGATATTAGCCTGACAATGTCCTACTTTCACACGGGAACCCGCACTAT
>JBBQYL010000029.1:0-35674 GCA_038208735.1 Burkholderiales bacterium | reverse complement strand
GAAGAGCTCATCGACCGCACGATGGCGCCCTGCCAGACGGCCATCAAGGATGCCGGCGTCAAGCTGACCGACATCGACGACATCATCCTGGTCGGCGGCATGACCCGCATGCCCAAGGTGCAGGACAAGGTCAAGGAGCTGTTCGGCAAGGAGCCGCGCAAGGACGTGAACCCCGACGAGGCCGTGGCCGTCGGCGCCGCCATCCAGGGCCAGGTGCTCTCCGGCGACCGCAAGGACGTGCTGCTGCTCGACGTCACCCCGCTGTCGCTCGGCATCGAGACGCTCGGCGGCGTGATGACCAAGATGATCAAGAAGAACACCACGATCCCCACCAAGTTCAGCCAGGTGTTCTCCACGGCCGACGACAACCAGCCGGCCGTCACGATCAAGGTGTACCAGGGCGAGCGCGAGCTGGCCACGGGCAACAAGAGCCTGGGCGAGTTCAACCTCGAAGGCATCCCGCCGTCGGTCCGCGGCACGCCACAGATCGAGGTGACCTTCGACATCGACGCCAACGGCATCCTGCACGTGGGCGCCAAGGACAAGGCCACCGGCAAGGAAAACAAGATCACCATCAAGGCGAACTCGGGCCTGACCGAGGACGAGATCCAGAAGATGGTGCGCGACGCCGAAGTCAACGCCACCGAGGACGCCAAGAAGGTGGAACTGGTGCAGGCGCGCAACCAGGGCGACGCCATGGTGCACTCGGTGCAGAAGAGCCTGAGCGAGCACGGCGACAAGCTGGAAGCGGCCGAGAAGGAAGCCATCGAGACGGCGCTGAAGGAAGTCGAAGAAGCCATCAAGGGCGACGACAAGGCCGTGATCGAGGCCAAGACCGAAGCCCTGATGACTGCCGGCCAGAAGCTGGGCGAGAAGGTGTACGCCGACCAGCAGGCGGCGCAGGCCGCGGCGGGTGCCGCCGGCGCCGGTGCCGGCGCGGGTGACCACGCCCAGGCCGAGCCGCAGGCAGCGCACGCCGACGACAACGTCGTCGACGCCGACTTCAAGGAAGTCAAGAAGAGCTGAACCTCCGGTTCACGCACGGGCCGGTGACTTGCGGGGCGTTCGCGCCCTGCAGGCTGCCGGCCTTTCTCGCTAGATAAAGGCGATCCGGATGCGTTCTCCCACGCATGCGGGATCGCCCTGCCCGGTTTTGCGGCGCCCTGAAAAGATAATTGCCCCATGAGCAAACGCGATTACTACGAAGTCCTTGGATTGGCGAAGGGTGCGTCCGACGACGACATCAAGAAGGCCTATCGCAAGCTCGCGATGAAACACCACCCCGACCGCAACCAGGGGGAAGGCGCCAAGGCGTCGGAAGAGAAGTTCAAGGAGGCCAAGGAGGCCTACGAGATGCTCTCCGATCCGCAGAAGAAGGCGGCCTACGACCAGCACGGCTTCGCCGGGGTCGACCCGAACCTGGGCCACGGCGCGGGCGGCGAAGGCTTCGGCGGGTTCGCCGAGGCCTTCGGCGACATCTTCGGCGACATCTTCGGCGGCGCCGGCGGTGGCCAGCGCCGGGGCGCCGGCGGCAAGCAGGTGTACCGCGGCAACGATCTCAGCTACGCGATGGAGATCACGCTGGAAGAGGCCGCGGCCGGCAAGGACACGCAGATCCGCGTGCCCAGCTGGGAGAACTGCGAGACCTGCAAGGGCTCGGGCGCCAAGCCCGGCACCTCGCCCAAGACCTGCCCCACCTGCTCGGGCGCCGGCACGGTGCACATGCGCCAGGGCTTCTTCTCGGTGCAGCAGACCTGCCCCAACTGCCACGGCACCGGCAAGATCATCCCCGAGCCCTGTGTCACGTGCTCGGGCCAGGGCCGCATCAAGAAGACCAAGACGCTGGAAGTGAAGATTCCGGCGGGCATCAACGAAGGCATGCGCATCCGCTCGTCGGGCAACGGCGAGCCGGGCCCCAACGGCGGCCCGTCCGGCGACCTCTACATCGAGATCCGCATCAAGGCGCACGACATCTTCGAGCGTGACGGCGACGACCTGCACTGCACGGTGCCCGTGCCCATGACGCAGGCCGCACTGGGCGGCTCCATCGAGGTGCCCACGCTCACCGGCAAGGTGGAGATCGAGCTGCCCGAAGGCACCCAGCACGGCAAGACCTTCCGCCTGCGCGGCCAGGGCATCAAGGGCATCCGCTCGAGCTATCCGGGCGACCTGTACTGCCACATCACGCTGGAGACCCCCATCAAGCTCACCGAACACCAGCGCAAGCTGTTCAAGGAGCTGGACGAGTCGCTGCGCAAGGGCGGCGACAAGCATTCGCCCAACTCGAAGAGCTGGACGGATCGGGTGAAAGACCTGTTCAAGTAAGTCGCTGCAAGCCGCCTCCGGGCGGTTTTTTCATTCCGGTGTCAGGTCTCGTCTTTTGCGGTGCCATTTGCTGCGCCATGTCTTGAGCGGCATCCGGGCCGCCGGCCTCGGGCAACGCGGCGTAGAACGGCCAGGGCCGGCGCGCGACGGCGCCTTGGGGTGCGTCGGCGCCGCGACGCGATTCATTGGTGCGATTCAAAACAGACTCCCTTGTCGATCGGCGGCCGCGGCCGCGGCCGCGTTCGCCACCGCCTTGGTGGGCGACGGCGGCGCCGGCCGCACGAACCGCGTCATGTCCATGTCGATGCGCTCGCGGTTGAACCCCAGCCGCGCCGCCGCGAGCTCGAATCGATCGCGCAGCATCTTGGCCCACGGCCCGGTGCCGCGCATGCGCGTGCCAAAGCTGGCGTCGTAGTCCTTGCCTCCGCGCATGTCGCGCACCCGCGCCATGACGCGCGCCGCCCGATCGGGGAAATGCGCCTCGAGCCATTGCTGGAACAGCGGATTCACCTCCCACGGCAGCCGCACCACCGTGGTAAAGGCGCTGCTGGCGCCGGCGTCGCGCGCGGCCGCGAGGATGCGCTCGAGCTCGGGCTCGTTGATGAACGGGATCATGGGCGACGCGCTCACGCCCACGTGCACCCCCGCGCGCGCGAGCGCCTCGATCGTGCGCAGGCGACGGTGCGGCGCCGCCGCGCGCGGCTCCATCACGCGTGACAACTGGCTGTCGAGCGACGTCACCGACATGTAGACTGCGGCCAATCCGGCGCGGCCCATCTCGCCGACCAGGTCGAGATCGCGCTCGACGCCGGAGGACTTGGTGACGATGGCGAAGCCATGCCGCGTCTCGGCCAGCACCTCGATCACCGAGCGCGTGATGCCCAGCTTGCGTTCGACGGGCTGGTAGGCATCGGTGGCCGACCCGATATTGATGCACGAGGGCACGTAGCCCGGCCTGGACAGCGCCTCGCGCAGGCGTTCGGCGGCATTGACCTTGGCAATGATGCGCGTCTCGAAATCGAGGCCCGGCGACATGTTGAGGTAACTGTGCGTGGGCCGCGCGAAGCAGTAGATGCAGCCGTGCTCGCAACCCCGGTAAGGGTTGATGGCCACGTCGAAGCTGATGTCGGGCGACTCGTTGGTGCTGAGGATGTTGCGGCAGCGTTCCTCGATGAGGGTGGTGTCGGGCGCGAGGCGCTCTTCGTCGGCGACCTGGTCGAGCGCGCCCCACCCGTCGTCGACGGCCTCGCGGGCGTCCTTCTCGAACCGGTGCGCGATGGCCCACGCCGTGCCGCGGCTCTTGAGCATCGCGGCTGGCGCCGGCGTTTCGCCCCGGGCCGCGTCGGCCGGATCGACCACGCGGAAGCCGCCGCCGGCCGGGGCCAGCGGCAAGGGCGTGATGGGGATGCTGCGGTGCAGAGGCATGCTGTGAATATATACAGTCCCGCTTTTCAACGCAATGAAAACTCCACCGTCGGGCAAGCTGGGGTGACTCGGAACATCGATTGCCGCGTCGCTTCCAGTTGAACAAGTCCATGCCCCCCACCCCATCCGCCGGCCTGCCCGCGCCAGGTCGCCTCTTCCGCGATCGCCGCGCGGCGCCACGCCCCGAACCCGGCACGCCGCTGAGCCACGAGGCCGACCTGACCCTGGGCGCCACGCTGCGACGGCACTGGCCCGAATACGGCGTGGAGGCCTTGTTCCTGGGCCTGTTCGTCCTGGTGGCTGGCGTCGTCTCGGCATGGATGCAGGCGCCGGCCACCGCCTGGTTTCCCGGCTCGCCCGACGCGATGACGCGCCGCGTGCTGGCCGGCATCACGGTCGGCCTGGTCGTCATGGCGATGATCTATTCGCCCTGGGGCCGTCGCTCCGGCAGCCACCTGAACCCTGCCATCACCCTGGCTTACCTGCGCCTGGGCAAGATCGGCCGCTGGGACGCCCTCTTCTACCTGATCGCGCAGGTGGCCGCGGGCCTCGCGGCGGTGTCGCTGCTGCGCACCGGGGTGCTGCTGCCGGCCGCATCGTCGCCCACGTTGCTTTCAGCTTCGCTGGGCCCCACCACCTTGTGGGCCACGTTCGTCACCGAGCTGGTGCTGTCGGCCGGCGCGATGCTGATGCTCCTGTTCACCAGCAATCACCAGAGCTGGTTCCGCCTCACAGGCGTGCTGTACGGGCTGCTGTTCATGCTGATCGTGGCGTGCGCCGCGCCGCTGTCCGGCTTCGGCATGAACCTGGCTCGGCTGCTGGCCGTCGACCTGTCCGGCGACGCCGCGGCCGCGGGCTGGCTGAACCTGCTGCCACCGCTGATCGGCATGCAGCTTGCCGTGGAGGCTTGGCGCCTGCTGACGGGACGTTCGCAGGTGCTGTGCGCGAAGCTGGCGCACAACACGCACGGGCGCTGCATCTTCCGCTGCCAGCATCCCTGGCAGGCCCGCGCGCTGGCGCTGGAGACAGTGCGCCGCCGTGCCGGCCTGCGCGATTGAGTCCTCGGCACGCGAACGTCGGCTGCCACTGCACGCTTGCCCGATGAACTTCCGTTCCCACGTCCGTGCCTGGACACTGTGCGTCGCCTTCGCCCTGGCCGCCGCCCTGCCCGCCGCGGCGCAGCGCGCGTCCGCGCCGGCCTGGCCCGCCTCGCCGGACCGGCTCTACGCCGAGCTCTTCGTGGCTGTGCAGTCCGCGCAGCTGTATCCCGACCAGAAGAGCTTCGCGGATGCCACGCCGCGGGACGACGACCCCGCGGCCATCCTCGCGAGCTACCGCGCACAGCGCGACCAGCCCGGCTTCTCGCTGAAGGCCTTCGTCGACGCGCACTTCACGCCGCCCCTCGACACGCCGGTGAACCCGCCCGAGGGCCAGGGCCTGCGCGAGCACATCGCGTGGCTGTGGCCCGCGCTCACTCGCGACAGCGCCGAAGTGCCTCGCAACGGCTCGCTGTTGCCGCTGCCCAGGCCCTACGTCGTGCCGGGCGGCCGGTTCCGCGAAGGCTACTACTGGGACAGCTGGTTCACGATGCTGGGCCTGCAGCAGGACGGCCGCGAGGATCTCGTCGACGACATGATCGAGAACTTCGCCTCCGAGATCGACCGCTTCGGCCACATCCCGAACGGCAACCGCAGCTACTACCTGAGCCGCTCCCAACCGCCATTCTTCGCGCTGATGGTGGAGCTCGCGGCGGCGCGCGAAGGCGACGCCGTGCTCGCGCGATGGCTGCCGCAGATGCGCAAGGAGCACGCGTACTGGATGCGCGGGGCGGACACGCTGAGGCCCGGACAGGCGGCCGCCAACGTCGTCAGGCTGCCCGACGGCGCGCTGCTCAACCGCTGGTGGGACGACGAGGACACGCCGCGCCCCGAGTCCTGGCTGCAGGACGTGCAGACCGCCAGGCAGGCGCCGGAGCGACCGCAGGCGGAGGTGTGGCGCGACCTGCGCGCGGCCGCCGAGAGCGGCTGGGACTTCAGCTCGCGCTGGTTCGGCGACGGCCGCACCATCGCGACGATCCGCACCACCGCCATCATTCCGGTCGACCTCAACTCGCTGATGGTCGAACTCGAACGCGCCATCGGCAAGAGCTGCACGCTCGCCGGCGACCCGGCCTGCGCCGCGGAATTCGACGGACTCGCCAGCCGGCGAGTGACGGCGATCGAACGTCACCTGTGGCACCCCGGCGGGTACTACGCCGACTACGACTGGCGACTGGGCAAGCTGCGCGACGGCAGGACCGCCGCCATGCTCTATCCGCTTTTCGTGGGTGCCGCGCCAAGAGGCCGCGCCCTCCGCACGCTGCGCACCGCCGAGTGCGCGCTGCTGCAGCCGGGCGGCCTCGCGACGACGACCGTGCGCACCGGCCAGCAATGGGACGCCCCGAACGGCTGGGCGCCGCTGCAATGGATCGCCGACCAGGCCGCCCGACGCTACGGCCGCCCCGCCCTCGCGCAGGCCATCGAGGCGCGCTTCCTGGCCAGCGTGGAGCGCATGTACGCCAGCGAGCACAAGCTGGTCGAGAAGTACGTGGTCGACGGCTCCGGCGGGGCGGGCGGCGGAGGCGAATATCCGTTGCAGGACGGCTTCGGCTGGTCGAACGGCGTGGCGCTGCGGATGATGGCTGAGCGCGAAGGCGACCAGGCCGTACCGGTGCGCGACGCGCTCACGCGCTGCGTGCGCTGAACCCGCGTTACCCCGGCAAGGCGACGGAGGCGACGACGGCGCTGGCGAAGGCCAGCCAGCATGCCGTGCAGAACAAGGCGTCCTGGAGATTGCGATCGTGGCGCACGCTGCGCAGCGTCTGCTGGAGGAGGGAGCTCATGACGCCAGTGTCCGATCCGTCTGCGACGCCGGTGTGACAGCGCCGAGGTGAGGCGTTGCATGCCGCGCATGCCGTTTCAGGCAAGATCACGAGCATCGCGTTCCCGGACATCCCATGGTCGATCTGTTGTCGTATCCCGATTGGCCCGAGTTGAACCGCCTCCTCGACGAGGCGCTGCAACTGCCGGCGGACGCGCAAGCGGGCTGGCTGGCCGGACTGCAGGGCGCCGACAGCACGCATCGGGAGGCGCTGGCCGAACTGCTGCGGACCAACGCGCGAATCGGATCGGCCGGCTTTCTCGAGACGCTGCCGCACATCCCGTTGCCGCCGGAAGAGCCGGCCGAGGCCCTCGCCGCCGGGTTTGAAGTCGGCCCCTATCGTCTCGTGCGCGAACTCGGCCGCGGAGGCATGGGCAGCGTCTGGCTCGCCGAACGCATCGACGGCCTGCTGAGCCGGCCGGTGGCACTGAAGCTGCCGCACGCCGTGTGGGGCGACGCCTTCGCCGAGCGCTTGGCGCGCGAACGCGAGATCCTCGCCGGCCTGGCGCACCCGCACATCGCTCGCCTGTACGACACCGGCCTGGATGCCCACGGCCGCCCGTGGATCGCGATGGAATACGTCGACGGCGAACGCATAGACACCTGGTGCGCGAAACGCGACCTGCCGCTGCGCGATCGTCTCGAACTGTTGCTGCAGGTGCTGGCGGCGGTAGCCCACGCGCACCAGCGGCTGGTGGTGCACCGCGACCTGAAGCCCGCCAACATCCTGGTGACGCAGGACGGCCAGACCATGCTGCTGGACTTCGGCATCGCCAGGCTGGTCGACGACGGCTCGGCCGGCGACTCCGAATTGACCGAGGTGGGCGGCCGCGCGCTGACGTTGGACTACGCGAGTCCCGAACAGATTCGCGGCGAGCCGCTGGGCACGGCCAGCGACGTCTACAGCCTGGGCGTGGTCGCCTACGAGCTGCTGGCGCGGCAGCGGCCGTATCGCCTCGACCGCCATCCCCTCTCGCTGGCCCAGGCGATCGCCGACGTCAATTCGCCGCGCGCCAGCGCCGTCGCGGGCACCCCGGCGCTGCGCAGGGCGCTGCGTGGCGACGTCGACGCGATGCTGGGCCGGGCACTCGAGAAGGAGGTCGCTCGCCGCTACCCCGGCGCCGACGCCTTCGCGCAGGACATCCGGCGCCACCTGGAGGGCGAGCCGGTGCGGGCCCGGCCGGCGAGCGCCGGTTATCGGACGTTGAAGTTCGTGCGCCGCCACCGCGTGGGCGTGGCGATGGCCGCGGTGGTGGCGATGTCCATCGTGGCCGGCACGGGCGTTTCGCTGTGGCAGACCCATGTCGCGCGGGAACAGGCCCTGGAGGCGCGCCGCCAGGCCGCCCGCGCGTCGTCGGAGTTGGCCAACCTGGGCGTCGTGCGCGATCTCTACGTCGAGACCCTGATGCGCATCTCGGCGATGGCCACCGACGAGCCCGCGCAAATGGGCAAGCCGCATGCGGTGCGCTCAGCGCTGCTGGCCAAGCTCGACGAGTTCGCGACCCGACGCGCCGACTCGCCCGAACAGGTCGGCGCCCTGCTGGGGGCCGTCATGCGGCAATTGAGCCAGATGGACGACTACGAGAGCACGGTCGAGGTGGGCCGTCGCTACCTGTCGCTGCTGCGCGAACACGGCGGCGAGCCCCATCACGCCGTGGAGGCCTTCTTCACCCAGGCCCTCAACCTGTGCACGCTGCGCCGCCACCGGGAGTGCGAGGCGATCATGCGCGAGGGAATCGCGCGCGCCGACGCCGCGCCCGACGATGCCGAGATGCAACGCCTGCGTTTCGAGGGCCGGTACAACCTCGGATTCCTGCTGGTCGTCCTGGGCAGGCGCGCCGAAGCACAGGCCACGCTCGAGCGCGTCGAGCACGACATCGTGCGCTACCAGCCCGGGGGCAGGCTGGAAGGCCAGGTCGACACCGAGCTGAGCTTTCTCTGGGAGGCCTACGACGAGTCCGCCAGCCTGGCTTACGCGCGCCGGGCGAACGTGATTCGGGAGCGGCCCACGGCGGACGAGGACGAGCGGATCGAGAGTCGTTCCCAACTGGGTGACGCCCTGCTCGCCGCCGGCCAGCCCGCCGACGCGCAAGCCGTGCTGCGCCGGGCCTTGGACGTGGCGCTGCCCAGTTCGGGGCGACAGGGTCTGGTGGTGAACTCGGTGATCGGCCGGATGGCCGTCGCGGTCGCTTCGCAAGGCCGCTACGCGGAGGCGCGCCGGCTGCTCGACGAACAGGCGGCGCGCCTGTCGGCCACGTCGTCCGGCGCTGCCGAGCGCCTGGACCGCTCGCGCTTGCGGGTCGCGTGGATGGCGGGCGACGTCGACGCGGCGCCCACGCTGTTCGCTTCCGTCGATGGGGTCCTGGCGCGGTCGGAACCGGGCAGCCGCCGCGCACCCCTGCAGTTCGACAAGGCACGCATGCTGCTGCTGCTGACGCGCGCCACGGAGGCCCGGGCCTTCATCGACCAGGTCCGGGCCCATTGGCAAGAGCCCGACGTCCCCAGCCCGGGTTGGACGAAGGTACTGGCGCTCGTCGCACGCACCGAACTCGCCACCGGCGACGCCGTCGCCGCCCGCGCCACGGCGCGCGGCCTGGTCACGCTGTTCGACGGGCTGCATGCCACCTCCGGCATGGGCTGGCGCGAGGCCAACGAGCTGCTGGCACTGGCCAGCGCTCGCCTGGGCGACCGCGCAGAGGCGGCACGCGCGCTGGCGCTGGCGCAGGGCGTGCCGGATCGCTTCCCGTCATTGGTCGAACGGGCGGAGTCGGCCATGGATCGCGCGGAGATCCTGCTGGCGCTGGGTCGGGCCGCTGACGCCCGGGCCCAGGCGGCGGCCGCGCTCGACGACCTGAAAGACCAGGCGCCGGACAGCCCGCGCCTGGCTCGCGCGCGGCGCCTGGCCGCCTAGGAATCTGCGCGGCAGAAGGCGCCTGCTGCCGCGCAGACTCCTAGTACTCGCCCGGCCCCTGGTAGTCCGGCGCCAGGTTCTCGAACTTCGTCCACTGCCGCAGGAATGCCAGCTTTGTCGTCCCGACAGGGCCGTTCCGTTGCTTCGCAATGATGATCTCGGCGACGCCCGGCTCCTTGGTTTCCTTGTTGTAGTACTCGTCGCGATAGATGAACATGATGATGTCCGCGTCCTGCTCGATGGCGCCGGATTCGCGCAGGTCGGACATCATCGGGCGCTTGTCGGGACGCGTCTCCACGCTTCGGTTCAGCTGCGACAGCGCGATCACCGGGCAGTTGAGTTCCTTGGCCAGCGCCTTCAGGCCCCGCGAGATCTCGCCGATCTCGGTGGCGCGGTTTTCGGTGGCGTTGCCCGAGCCGCTCATCAGCTGCAGGTAGTCGATGACGATCAGGCCCAGCTGGCCGCACTGGCGCGCCTGGCGGCGGGCGCGGGCGCGCAGTTCCGGGCCCGTGAGCGCGGGCGTCTCGTCGATGAACACCGACGACTTGGACAGCCGCTCCACGGCCTCGGTCAGCCGACCCCATTCGTCGTTGTCGAGGCGGCCCGTGCGCAGGTGCTGCTGGTCGATGCGGCCTTGCGAGCCGACCATCCGCAGCGCGAGTTGCGACGCGCCCATTTCCATGGAGAACACGACGACCGGCAGGCCTTCGTTGACGGAGACGTTCTCGGCGATGTTCAAAGCAAAGGCCGTTTTTCCCATGCTGGGCCGTGCCGCCAGGATGATCAGGTCGCCCGGCTGCAGGCCCGCGGTGTTGCGGTCCATGTCGTAGAAGCCGGTGCGCACGCCGGTGACGTCCTCGGCGCCGTTCTCGGCCAGCTCGGTGACGCGGTCGATCAGCTGCACCGCGAGCACGTCCATGCTCTGGAAGCCCTGCTTGTTGCGGCTGCCTTCCTCGCCGATCTTGAAGATCTTGCCCTCGGCCTCGTCGAGGATCTGCGTGACTGACCGGCCCTGCGGATTGAACGCGTTGGTCGAGATCTCGTCGCTGGCGGAGATGAGCTTGCGCAGGATGGCGCGCTCGCGCACGATCTCCGCGTAGCGGCGCATGTTGGCCGCGCTCGGTACGCTCTGCGCCAGCGCGTTGAGGTATTGCAGGCCGCCCGAGTCGTCGGCCTTGCCGGCCATCTGCAGGTGCTCGTAGACGGTGATGACGTCGGCCGGCTTGCTGGCGCCGATCAGCGCGCCGATGGCACCGAAGATGATCTTGTGTTCGAAGCGGTAGAAGTCGGCCTCGGTGACGACGTCGGCCGCGCGATCCCACGCGCCGTTGTCCAGCAGCAGGCCACCCAGCACGCTCTGCTCGGCCTCGATGGACTGGGGGGGGACGCGCAGCTTGGCGACATCGTCGTCGCGCGATTGGCCACGGCTGGGGAGAGCTGAATCGAAGACGGTCGTCATTGGAATCGATGCTACGGAGATCCGCCGGAGAGCGCACTGCACAACCTTGTGCAAGGGCTGTGGATAACGCTTATTTTCGCTTCTGGAATGAAAAAGGCCCGGCGAACCGGGCCTCGTGGGCTGAGGGCGAGCGCGCGGCTCGCTCCGGAAGCTCAGTCTTGCTCGGCGACGACCTGCACCGTGACGTCGACGACGACGTCCGTGTGCGCAGCAACGGCCACGGCGTGCTCGCCGACGGTCTTCAGCGGACCGTTGGGCAGGCGCACTTGCGACTTGGCCACATCGAAGCCGTTCTTGGTGAGGGCTTCGGCGATGTCGGCGTTGGTGACCGAACCGAACAGGCGACCGTCGACGCCGGCCTTCTGCGAGATGCGGACGGTCTTGCCGGCCAGCTTCTCGCCGAACGCTCGCGCGGTGGCCAGCTTCTCGGCGGCGGCCTTTTCGAGCTCGACGCGCTTGACTTCGAATTCCTGGATCGCGGACGCGGTGGCACGACGTGCCACGCGGGTCGGGATCAGGAAGTTGCGTGCGTAGCCGTCCTTGACCTTGACGACGTCGCCCAGGTTACCGAGGTTGCCGACCTTTTCCAGCAGGATGATTTGCATGGTGGGTGTCTCCTCAGACGCGGTGTTGGTCGCTGTACGGCAGCAGCGCCAGGAAGCGCGCGCGCTTGATGGCGGTGGTCAGCTGACGCTGGTAGAACGCGCGGGTGCCGGTGAGGCGAGCCGGCGTGATCTTGCCGTTTTCGCCAACGAAATCGCGCAGGACGTCAACGTCCTTGTAGTCGATGTGATCGACCTTGGCGACCGTGAAACGGCAGAAGCGCTTGCGGCGGAACAGCAGGGATTGCTGGTTGCGCTTGGGGCGCTTGTCCTTGGAAAACCTTGATTTCGGCGGGGGCATGCGATGACCTCTGGAAAATGATCCGAATGAATGGAAATGGGGGACGTGCTGTCAGGCGTCGACTTCGGTGACGTGGAAGACAAGCCCCTTCGCATTGCGGGAGGGGGCGATGAAACCGGCGTAGCTGGCGACCTGCCCGAGGGCCAGGGTCGCGATCTTTCGCGTGATTCCACCGATCGCCACCGCCCGGATCGTCATGACGACCTTGCGGGGCTGCTTGTCTTCTACTACCTCGGATTCGTGCTTCAGGCTCAGGTCGAGCGCTGGAAGTCCGGCCGGGGTGTACCGGGTCGCACCGCGTTCCACCAGCTCGGCAGAGAGAATCAATCGATTCATCGCTGCGGCTCAGGCGAACGCGGCGGTTGCCTTCAGGCCGTCGCCTCCTGCGACGATGCCGACTTGCGGGCTTCTTCCTTCTCCACGGCCTTCATCATGACGGACGGGGCGGTGTCGGCCTTGTCGCGCAGCACCGTGAGGTGGCGCAGGACGGCGTCGTTGAAGCGGAAGCCGGTTTCCAGCTCTTTCAGGGCTTCATTTCCGCATTCGATGTTGATGCAGATGTAATGAGCCTTGGCAAGTTTCTGGATCGAGTAGGCCAGCTGGCGGCGGCCCCAGTCTTCCAGTCGGATCACCTTGCCACCGGAGTTGGTGACGAGGGCCTTGTAGCGTTCCAGCATGGCCGGAACTTGTTCGCTTTGATCCGGATGGATCAGCAGAACGATTTCATAGTGACGCATGGACACTCCTTGTGGATTTCCAGCAAGCTGGAATGAAGCCGCCCCGAAAGCGTCAACTAAGGCATACGACGCCGATGAAGACGCCGAAAACCACCCGGGTGCGGCAAGGAAAGCCTGCGATCATAGCACAGGCTGCGTGCCGCAACGCCCCTCAGGGCGCGGTGTCCGGCGAGACCGCATGACTGGCCAGGTCGACGCGCCAGCGCCGGCCGCGCTCATCGGTGACGAGGAGCGCTCGACCCTCGGGCGAGGCCTTCATCTCGACGATGAAGATGTCCTGCTTGTCGCCTTCCAGGTTGGCGGCGTAGACCGTGGTGTAGAGACGTACCGACCACAGCTCGGCCCCCGTTGCAGCGTCGTGCGCGACCACGATGCCGCCGTTCTGTCCCAGGCCTTTGGCCTTGCCATCGACCGGCGCCTCGAACAGAACCGTGCCCATCACCACCGGCGCGACAGTCTCGGGGCCCGCGCGCTTCTTGGCGAGGGGTGACGCCGCCGCGGCGGCGGGCCCCTTGCCGCATGCGACGGCACCCAGCATCGCCGCGGCAAAGGCCGCCGCAACGAGACGGCCGCGGCGTGGCTTCACAGCGCCGTCACCTGGCGCGAGAACGGGTCGAGGGCGAAACGACGGCCCCGGTCGTTCTCGGCCACCAGGCGCGAGCTGGCCGAATCGAAATCGAGCGCCACGAGGAAGGAGTCCTGCTTGTCGGTCTCCATGTTGGGCTTGTAGTCGATATGGTAAAGCTCGACTGTCCACAGCGTCTTGCCCGTGGCGACGTCGACGGCCGACACGTGGCCGCCGTTCTGCGTGTAGCCCATCGTCTTGCCCCAGTGCGGTGCTTCGTAGCGTGTCTTGCCGACGGTGACGGGTTCGACGTCTTCGGGGGCGGAAATCTTCTTCATGGTGGATGCGCCTTTCGTCATGCAGCCTTGAGCAACGTGCCGCGGCCCAGCACCTTGGTGCGATCCGCATCGGCCAGCATCCCGGCCAGATCGACGCAGAAGTAACCCCAAGAGTCGGCGTTGCGGATGGCGTGGCTGAACGTGATGCCGGTCTTGGCGGGCTGAAGTCCCGTATTGTCGTATGCGAAGTCGTCGGTCTTGGCAACTCGATGGGACAGCTCGTGCACGATCGTCTCCACGCACAGCCAGACCCGCCCGGTGGAGCCCGCGGCGCGAAGGAAGGCGCCCTGCGCGTAGATGACGTTGAGGGTCTCGGTCGGATCGACGAAAGCGTAGTCTTTCCAGCCACCGCCGGAGCGGTCGATGGGCTCGTCGGAAAAGACCAGGTGGTTCGAGTTGCAGACGTTGGCGATCTTCTTGAAACCCGCCAGCAGCTTGCCGGCAGCCACCTTCAGCTGCGCGTCAGTGGTGTCCTCGTCCGCGAACCAGGTTCGCAGCATGGCCAGCGTGGCCGGCGTTGGCGAGCCCAGCTTGGCGACGGCGTTCGAGCACGCTCGCAGCGCCTGCGCCAACGCCGTGCTGATGACCTTGCGCTGGTCGACCGTATAGACCTCGCTGACCTTGTCGACCTTCGGCTCATAGGTGGTGTCGGCACCCGTGATCTCATCGAACACCCATACGGCGTAGTCGACAGGCGGCGAATAGATCCACACCTGTTGGCTGCCGCGCTCGCTCTCCAGATAAAGGTGCCAGAGCATCTTGAGGCTGGCCACGCGGTCGGTGACGGAGCCTGCGTCCTTGGCATTGGTGGCGGCCGCCGTCAGAAGCGTCCCGCGCTTGCCCTCCGGCGTGGCCAAGATCTTCTGGCGCAGCTTGTCCAGGCTTCCCGCATGCTTCGGGTTGGGGCCGCTGCTGCCAAGCAGGGCGCCGAGGTTGGCGTCCTTGGTGATGAACTTCTGCCAGTCGTCCGAGAACTTGCCAGCGCCGATCACCTTGCGGCACATCTTGTAGGCGTGCGAGAACCTTTCCATGCGGGAGCTCCTTGAAGGGGATACACGACCGCCGACGGCGCGCCGTTCCCCACAGGAATTATCACGAGCCCTCGCGTCCGGACGGTGACCGGGACTGGCTCAACCTAGGGGGCCAGGAGGCGCCGACCCGGGCCTCCTGAACGCGGACGACCCGTGTCGCGCGGGCCGTCGATCGAGCGGGACGCGTCGCCTACTTGCGGGCCGCCAACGCCGTCCAGGTCTCCACCACCGAGTCGGGGTTCAGCGAGATCGACACGATTCCCTCGTCGGCCAGCCAGGCGGCGAAGTCGGGGTGGTCGCTGGGGCCCTGGCCGCAGATGCCCACGTACTTGCCGGTGGCGCGGCAGGCGTTGATGGCGCGCGAGATCATCGCCTTGACGGCCGGGTCGCGCTCGTCGAAATCCTCGGCCAGCTGCGCCAGGCCCGAGTCGCGATCGAGGCCCAGCGTGAGCTGCGTGAGGTCGTTGGAGCCGATGGACATGCCGTCGAAGTGCTCCAGGAACTGGTCGGCGAGGATGGCGTTGCTCGGCACCTCGCACATCATGATCACGCGCAGGCCGTCGGTTCCGCCGCTCGCGGCGCGCTTCAGGCCGCGCTCGGCGAGCATCTCCACCACGCGCGAGGCCTGGCGCACGGTGCGCACGAACGGCACCATGATCTCGACGTTGGTGAGGCCCATGTCGTGGCGCACGCGCTTGAGCGCCTCGCACTCCATCGCGAAGGCGTCCTGGAACTCGCCGCTGATGTAGCGCGACGCGCCGCGGAAGCCCAGCATCGGGTTCTCTTCGTCGGGCTCGTAGCGCGAGCCGCCGATCAGCTTCTTGTACTCGTTGGACTTGAAGTCCGACAGGCGCACGATGACCGGCTTGGGCCAGAACGCGGCCGCGATGGTGGCGACGCCCTCGGCCAGCTTGTCGACGTAGAACGCGCGCGGCGACGCGTGGCCGCGCGCCACCGACTCGACGGCCTTCTTCAGGTCGGGATCGATGTTGGGATAGTCGAGGATCGCCTTCGGGTGGACGCCGATGTTGTTGTTGATGATGAACTCGAGCCGCGCCAGGCCGACGCCCGAATTGGGCAGCTGCGAGAAGTTGAACGCCAGCTGCGGGTTGCCCACGTTCATCATGATCTTGATGGCGCTGTAGGGCATCTCGCCGCGCTGCACCTCGCTCACCTCGGTCTCCAGCAGGCCGTCGTAGACGAAGCCGGTGTCGCCTTCGGAACAGACGACCGTGACCAGCGCGCCATCGGCGAGCAGGTCGGTGGCGTCGCCGCAACCCACCACGGCCGGGATGCCCAGCTCGCGGGCGATGATGGCCGCGTGGCAGGTGCGGCCGCCGCGGTTGGTGACGATGGCGCCGGCGCGCTTCATCACCGGCTCCCAGTTCGGGTCGGTCATGTCGGCCACCAGCACGTCGCCGGGCTGGACCTGGTCCATCTCGGAGATGTTGCGGCACACGCGCACGGGGCCGGTGCCGATCTTCTGGCCGATGGCGCGGCCTTCCACCAGCACGGTGCCCGAGCCCTTGAGCTTGTAGCGGTGCTCGGGCTGGGCGCCGGCGTTGCTCTTGACCGTCTCCGGACGCGCCTGGAGGATGTACAGCAGGCCATCGCCGCCGTCCTTGCCCCACTCGATGTCCATCGGGCGGCCGTAGTGCTTCTCGATGATGACCGCGTACTTGGCCAGCTCGGTGACGTCGGCGTCGTTGAGCGAGTAGCGGTTGCGCTGCTCGGGCGGCGTGTCGACGGTGCGCACCAGGCGGCCGTCCCTGGCCTTCTCCTCGGGCGTGGCGAACTCCATGCGGATCAGCTTGGAGCCCAGGCTGCGACGGATGACCGCCACCTTGCCGGCGGCCAGCGCCGGCTTGTGCACGTAGAACTCGTCGGGATTGACCGCGCCCTGCACCACCGTCTCGCCCAGGCCGTAGCTGGACGTGATGAACACGACGTCGGTGAAGCCGCTCTCGGTGTCGAGCGTGAACATCACGCCCGCCGCGCCCTGGTCGGAGCGCACCATGCGCTGCACGCCGGCGGACAGCGCCACCTCGGTGTCGGCATAGCCCTTGTGCACGCGATAGCTGATGGCGCGGTCGTTGTACAGCGAGGCGAAGACCTCGCGCATCTTGTGCAGCACGCCGTCGATGCCGACGACGTTGAGGAAGGTCTCCTGCTGGCCGGCGAACGACGCGTCGGGCATGTCCTCGGCGGTGGCGGACGAACGCACGGCGAACGACGCGTTCGGGTCGCTGGCCGACAGGCGCGCGAACGCCTCGCGCACGCCCTGCTCGAGCTCGGGCGGGAACGGCGCGTCCTCGATCCAGCGGCGGATCTCGTTGCCGGCCTCGGCCAGCGCCCGCACGTCGTCCGTATCGAGCAATTTAAGGCGCGCGGCGATGCGCTCCGTGAGCCCGCCGAACTTCAGGAACTCGCGGAACGCGTGCGCCGTGGTGGCGAAGCCGCCCGGGACGCGGACGCCCGTGGCGGCCAGCTGGCTGATCATCTCGCCGAGGCTGGCGTTCTTGCCGCCGACGACGTCGACGTCGGTCATCCTCAGCTCTTCGAAAGGTATGACTAGTCGGGCGGCCAGTGCGGGGTTGGACATGGGAAAACTCCTTGATGATGGAAAACCGGGGTCCGCGCGTGCAGATTCACCAGCGCTTCGACGCTTTTTGATTGGACTTGTGGTTCGAAGCGGGACATGGGAATCGGGACGTGCGGAGAGATTTAGGGCTCAGTTGACCGCGATTCTAAGGAGGAACTGCCTATGATCACGTAGGACAGCTGCCCTAACCCGACACCCAGACATGCCCAACCGTACCGTTTTCTTCATTTCCGACGGCACCGGCATCACCGCGGAGACCTTCGGCGGCTCGATCCTGGCCCAGTTCGCCGGCAAGCCGCGCAAGGTGCGGCGCCCGTTCATCGACACGGTCGAGAAGGCCCGGTCCGTGGTCGAGGAGATCAACCACACGGCCAAGGCCGAGGGCAAGAAGCCCATCGTCTTCATCACGATGGCCACGGAAGACATCCGCGCCCTGATCACCGCGCCCGATTGCGCCGGCGTGGTCATGGACATGTTCCGCACCTTCGTCGAGCCGCTGGAGCACGAGTTCGGCATGAAGTCGAACCACCGCGTCGGCCGTTTCTCGGACGCGGCCAAGAGCGAGGAATACAACGAGCGCATCGAGGCCATCAACTTCTCGCTGGCCCACGACGACGGCCAGTCGGCCAAGAACCTGGCCTCCGCCGACGTCATCCTGGTGGGCGTCAGCCGGTGCGGCAAGACCCCCACCACGCTGTACCTGGCCATGCAGCACGGCATCAAGGCGGCCAACTACCCGCTGATCCCCGAAGACTTCGAGCGCGGGCAGTTTCCCGCCACGCTGGCGCCTTACAAGGCCAAGTGCTTCGGCCTGACCATCGACCCCGAGCGCCTCACCCAGATCCGCAACGAGCGCCGCCCCAACAGCAAGTACGCCGCGCTGGACAACTGCCGCTACGAGGTGCGCGAGGCCGAGGCCATGATGAAGCGCAACGGCATCTCGTGGCTGTCGTCCACGCACAAGTCGATCGAGGAGATCGCAGCCACCATCCTGCGCGACATCCGGCCGGACAAGCTGATCTATTGACGCGCGCGGGCGCCGGCACCGACTGCGTCAGCCGGCCACCACGACGAAGTCGACACCCCACACCGGCACGCCGTTCACCACGAGATCGAGGCGATGCAGCCCGAGGGGGTCGCCCTCGTCGAACCAGAAATCGTCGACGATGAGGGTATCGGACGAGGTCTGGGTGTCGGCACGCAGCACGCGCGCCTCGTCACGCTTGAGGTTGCCGGTGGCCTGGCGGCTCTCCGTCGGAAAGCGGATCAGTTCGTACCATTCGAGCGTCGCGCCGCCGGGGTTGTCGATCTCAACGCCGAAGCGGAATCCGGAAGCCTTGTAGCGCCGCGGAACGCGCGTGGCCTCGGCCCACAGGCGATAGCCCGCGGCGTCGTCGCCGTCGAGGATGCCGAAACGATAGCGCGGCGCCGACGCCAGCGCCGGCGCGTCGATGGGTTTCCCGACCGCGGACGCCAACACATGCGAGGGTGTCGCAAGCACGATCGCCAGACCACCGACCAGATGACGTCGCAGCATCGATTCCTCCTCCGCTTTCGTGCGATGGTAACTGCGGGAATCAGGCGCCGGCAACGCCGCGCTGCCGCGCCGATTCGTACAGGCACATCGCCGCCGCCGCCGCCACGTTGAGCGACTCCTCGCCACCCGGCTGCGCGATGCGCACGCGCAGCGTGCAGGCCGCGGTCACCGCGTCGCTCATGCCCTGCCCTTCGTGCCCGAACACCCACGCCAGCGGGCGCGGCAGCATGGTCTCGTGCAGCCACTGCGCAGCGCGCAGATGCGTGCCGACGATGGGCAGGCCCAGCGCGGCGACGTCGCCGACAGCGGCGCCCTCCACCAAGGTCAGCGCGAAGTGCGCACCCATGCCGGCGCGCAGCACCTTGGGCGACCACAGGGCGACGCTGCCCTTGAGCGCGATAACCTGCGCCACGCCCATGGCCGACGCCGTGCGCAGGATGCTGCCGACGTTGCCGGGATCCTGCAGGCGGTCGAGCACGATCGTGTCGACGGCCGGCAGCGCCTTGGCGGCGGTGTCGGTGTCGATCAGGAAGCCGATGGGCGCCGGCGACTCCAGGCCGCTCAGCTCCTTCATGAGCGCGTCGGGAATGCACACCACCTCGGGCGCGTTGCGCGCCAGCGCTTCGAGCGCGGGCATGGCCCAGCCCGACTCGGTGACGATCGCGCGCACCGGCGCGCGCCCGCGCTCGAGGAGCGCACGGCACAGGTGGTCGCCCTCCAGCCACACGCGACCCAGCTTGCGGTAGGCCGTGGGCTCGGTCAGCAGCCGGCGCAGGTCCTTGAACAGGTCGTTGTGGCGCGACGTGACCTGTCGGACGACCGTCATTCTTCGAGGCAGGCGCGCCGCAAGGCCGCCAGTCGCACCGGCTCGAACGAACGCCGATGCCACGCGCAGGGGCCGTGCTCGTCGAGCGCGGCCAGGTGCGCGGCGGTGCCGTAGCCCTTGTGCGTGCCGAAGCCGTATTGCGGGTAGTGCAGTTCGTGCTCGACGCAGATGCGGTCGCGCGTGACCTTGGCCAGGATGGACGCCGCCGAGATGGAGGCCACCAGCGCGTCGCCGCCGATGATGGCCTCGGCGCGGATGCGGATCTTGGGCAGCCGGTTGCCGTCCACCAGCACCTTGTGCGGCGGCAGGCGCAGGCCCTCCACGGCGCGCTTCATGGCCAGCATGGTGGCGTGCAGGATGTTCAGCTCGTCGATCTCGGCCACGCTGGCCTCGGCCACGCAGAAGGCCAGCGCGTGCGCGCGGATCTCGTCGAACAGGCGCTCGCGCCTGAGCGGCGTGAGCTGCTTGGAATCGTTGAGCCCCTTGATGCGCTTGAGGTCGTCGAGGATCACCGCGGCGGCCACCACGGGCCCCGCGAGCGGGCCGCGGCCGGCCTCGTCGACGCCCGCCACCAGTCCCTCATTGGCGTCGAAACGCAACGAGATCTGTTCAGGCTTTGACAACTTGCGCGATGGCATCGGCGGACTCCCGCACCGTATCGCGGCGCAGCAGGTGGTGCAGTTCCAGGAATCGGACGCGCACGCGCTCGCAGCGCGCGCTGTCGTCCAGCCATTCGATTGTCGCTCGGGCGAGCGCCTCGGGGGTGGCGGCCTCCTGCAAAAGTTCGGGCACGATGAAGTCGCGGCACAACACATTGGGCAGGCCCACCCAGGGCTGCAGGCGCAGCCGCTTCATGCGCAGGGCGTTGAACCAGCTGACCACGTAGGTGATGACCATCGGGCGCTTGAACAGCGAGGCCTCCAGCGTGGCCGTGCCGCTGGCCACGAGGGTGACGTCGCAGGCCGCGAGGGCCTCGTGCGAGCGGCCTTCCAGCAGGTCCACCGGCACGCCCGGCGCGTGGCGCAGCACCAGCGGCTCGACCAGCGCACGCATGCCCGGCGCCACCGGCAGCACGAAGCGCAGGCCCGGACGCTGGCGATGCAGGATCGCCGCGGCGGCCAGCATGCGCGGCGCGATCAGCTTGATCTCCGAGCGCCGGCTGCCGGGCAGCAGCGTCACCACCTGCGCCGTGGCGGGCAGGTTGAGCGCCGCGCGCGCCGCCTCGCGGTCGGGCTCGAACGGGATGACCCGCGCCAGAGGATGGCCCACGTAAGTAGCCTTGATGCCGTGCGCGCGCAGCAGGTCGGGCTCGAACGGGAACAGGCACAGCACGTGGTCGGCCGATGCCGCCAGCGTGTGCACGCGATCGCCGCGCCAGGCCCAGATCGACGGGCACACGAAGTGAACCGTCTTGATGCCCGAGGCCTTCAGGCGTTTCTCGAGCCCGAAGTTGAAGTCGGGCGCGTCGACACCCACGAACACGTCGGGACGCTCGGCGATCAGCCGGTCGCCCAGCGCATTGCGGATACCCACCAGCTCGCGATAGTTCAGCAGCACGTCGACGTAGCCGAACAGCGACAGCTTCTCGGCCGGCCACCAGGCGTCGAAGCCCAGCGCGATCATCCTCGGGCCGCCGATGCCGGCGGCGCTCAGCGCGGGCCAGCGCTGCTTGAGGCCCTGCAGCAGCAGGCCGGCGAGCAGGTCGCCGGAGGTCTCGCCGGCCACCATGCCCAGGCGCAACGCCTCGGCGTCGATGGGGCCGAGGGGGAACTGGGTGGATGCCGGCGCGGGGCTCATCGGCGCCGGATCAGCGGACCAGGCCGCGGGTGCCGGACGCGATGAACGAGAGCATCGTGTCGATGTCGCCGTCGACGCCCGCGTCGTCGCCGCGCATCGCCTCGATCTCGGCCTTGGCGACGTCCAGCGTCTGGCTCTTGCGGTACAGCGCCTTGTGCATGTTGCGGATGGCGGCGATGCGCTCCGCGGAGAACTCGCGCCGCTTCAGGCCGGTGAGGTTGACGGCGCGCAGGGCCATCGGGTTGCCCTCGGCCACCATGAACGGCGGCACGTCCTGCGCCACGTGGGCCTGGAAGCCGATCATCGCGTGGGTGCCGATGTGCACGAACTGGTGCACGCCCGACAGCCCGCCGACCACGGCCCAGTCGCCCACGTGCACGTGGCCCGCCAGCGTGACGCCGTTGGCCAGCACCGTGCGGTCGCCCAGGCGCACGTCGTGCGCCACGTGGACGTAGGCCATGATCCAGTTGTCCGAGCCGACGCGCGTGATGCCCTCTTCCTTGCGCGTGCCCGTGTTGAGCGTGCAGAATTCGCGGATGGTGTTGCGGTCGCCGATGCGCAGCTCGGTGAGCTCGCCCTTGTGGCTCATGTCCTGCGGCATCGCGCCGATGGAGCCGAACTGGTAGAACGTGTTGTCGCGGCCGATGGTGGTGCGGCCCTCGATGACGCAGTGCGGGCCCACCTTCGTGCCGGCGTCGATGCGCACGTGCGCGCCGATGACGCTGTAGGGGCCGACGCTGACCGACGAGTCGAGCTGCGCCGCCGGATCGACGATCGCGGTGGGATGGATGAGCGGCATCGACATCGTGGCGAGCCTCAGCAGGCCTGCACCGCTCGCACGGTGCACATCAGCTCGGCCTCGACGGCCAGTTCACCGTCCACCGTGGCGCGGGTGGCGTACTTGTAGATGGCGCCCTTCTTGCGGGTGATGGTCGACTCGAGGATGAGCTGGTCGCCCGGCTCGACCACGCGCTTGAAGCGCGCGCCGTCGATGCCGGCGAAGTAGTACAGCCGCGAACCGTCCGACGTCTCGCCTTCCGACGAGAACGACAGCAGCGCCGACGCCTGGGCCAGCGCCTCGAGCATCAGCACGCCGGGCATCACCGGGCGGTTGGGGAAGTGCCCGTTGAAGAACGGCTCGTTGATGGTGACGTTCTTCAGTGCCTTGATGCGCACGTCCTTCTCGAGCTCGAGCACGCGATCGACGAGCAGGAACGGATAGCGGTGCGGCAGCTTCTTGATGATCTGGTGGATGTCCATCAACATGGGAGTCTCATTCATTCTTTGCGAGCGTTTTCTCGAGGGCTCTGACGCGCTCGCGGAGGGCGTACAGGTTGCGAAGGGTGACCGCGTTCTTTTCCCAGCTGGCGTGCTCGTCGACCGGGAAGATGGCCGTGTAGGTGCCCTTCTTCTTCAGGGAGTGCATCACCATGGTGGAGGCCGACACCACCACGCCGTCGACGATCTCGATGTGGCCCTGGATCATGGCGGCGCCGCCGATCATCACGTTGCGGCCCACCCGGGTGCTGCCGGCGATGCCCACGCACGCCGCCATCACGGTGTGCGCGCCGATGTGGCAGTTGTGCCCGATCTGGATCTGGTTGTCCAGCTTGACGCCGTCTTCCAGCACGGTGTCTTCGAGCGCGCCCCTGTCCACGCAGGTGTTGGCGCCGATGTCGACGTCGTTGCCGATGCGCACGCCGCCCAGTTGTTCGATGCGTTCCCAGCGGCCTTGCGTGGGCGCGATGCCGAAGCCATCGGCGCCGATGACCGCGCCGCTCTGGAACACACAGCGCTCGCCGATGCTGCAGCCGGACTCGATGGTGACGCGCGGATGCAGGAGGCTGTCGGCCCCCACGCGCGAACCGGCGCCCACGAAGCAATGGGCGCCGAGCTGCACCCGATCGCCGATGACGGCGCCGGATTCGACCACCACCATGGGGCCGATGGCGGCGCTGGCGGCGACCTGCGCATCGGGCGCGATGAAGGCGGACGGATGCACGCCGGCGGCGGGCGCGGGACGCAGCCGCTTCGCCCACCACTGCGTGAGGCGCGCGAAATACAGGTACGGATCGTCGGTGACGACCAGGTGGCGGCCGTTGGGCGCGGCGGCGACGAGCGAGGGAGCGACGACGATCGCCCCGGCCGCGCTGGCCTCGAGCAGCGGGCGCAGGCGGGCCTGCGCGACGAACGTGATCGCGTCGCCACCGGCCGTCTCGAGCGGGGCGATGCGTGCGATCTCGTGCGCGGGGTCTCCCCGCAGTTCTCCGCCCAGCGCCGCAACGATCTCACCCAGGCGAACTGAGTTCATGTCGCGGCCCCGCCGGTTACTTGCCGGCGTTCAGCGCGTCGATGACCTTCTTGGTCAGATCGACGCGGCCGGAGAAATAGATCACCAGCTGATCCTGCAGGATGATGTCGTAGTGCTCGGCATCGCCGATGGCCTTGATGGCGCGGTTGGCGCGCTCGGCCACGCTGGACAGCTCTTCGTTCTTGCGCTGCGTAAGGTCTTCCTGGAACTCGCGGTGCTTGCGCTGCAGGTCGCGGTCGAGCTCCACCAGTTCGCGCTGGCGACGCGTCTTCTCGGCCTCGGACAGCGTGGGCGAATCCTTGTCGAGCTTCTCGGCCTGCGCGCGCAGCGCGGCGTTCTGGTCGTTCAGGTCCTTCTCGCGCTTGCCGAACTCGGCTTCCAGCTTGGCCTGGGCCTTCTTGGCCGGTTCCGCCTCGCGCAGCACGCGCTCGCTGTTGACGTACCCGATCTTCAAGTCTTGTGCCTGGGCCGAGACAGCGAACGTGGAGACCGTGGCCAGCAGCAGGGCGAAAAACAATTTCATGGAACTGACTTTCATCAAAACGCGGTACCGACTTGGAACTGGAACCGCTGAATTCTATCGTTTGCCTGGGCACGCACCGGCAAGCCATAGCTCAGCTTGAACGGGCCCACCGGCGACGTCCAGCTCAGGCCCAGGCCGGCCGAGGCCCGCAGCGATCCGAAGTCGAAGTGCTCGCGCTCGGACCACACGTTGCCGGCGTCGAAGAACGCGAACAGCCGCAGGCTCTTGTCCTTGTCGGCGCCGGGCACGGGGATGTAGAGCTCGTTGTTGAAGTTGAACTTCTTCGCGCCGCCGATGAAGGCGCCGGTGACGTCGACCGACTCCTTGCCGAGCGAGCCCTGCTCAAACACGCGCACGGAACCCAGGCCGCCGCCGTAGAAGTTCTTGAAGACGGGGTACGTCTTGCCATTGAGGCCCGTGCCGTAGCCGATCTCGGCGTTCATGCCCAGCGAGAAGTGGCCGCCGAGATCGAAGTACTGGGTGACCTGGCCGTTGAGGCGGGCGTACTGCACGTCGCCCAACAGCGAGAAGTCGGTGTTGATGCGCGCGTAGCGGCCCGACGTGGGCGAGACGCCGCTGTCACGCTCGTCGCGCGCCCAGCCCGCCGTGATGGGGAACGAGTTGGCGTATGCGCCGTACTGGCCGACGAAGTCGTAGTAGCTGTTGGGCACGCCCTGCAGCGAGCCGATGTGCGTCTGCTCGGCGCCGATGCCCACGAACACGGTGTCGAACTCGGAGTAAGGCAGGCCGAAGCGGATGTCGGCGCCCGGCGTGGACACGGCGTACGCGTCGCCCGAGCTGTTGAGCGGGCGCGAGGTGCGGTAGTAGATGTCGAACGTGCGCGAGATGCCGTCGTCCGTGAAGTACGGATTGGTCTCGCTGACCGACAGGTTCTTGTTGGTGTGGGCGGTGCTCACGTCGAGCGAGATGTAGTTGCCCGAACCGAACACGTTCTCCTTCTTGATGGAGCCCGTCAGCGAGATCTTGTCGGTCTGCGAATAGCCGGCGGCCAGCGTGAGGTTGCCGGTGGGCTTCTCGACGACGTTGACCGTGAGGTCGACCTGGTCGGGTGCGCCGGCCACGTCGTTGGTATCGACGTCGACCGAGCTGAAGAAGCCGAGGCGGTCGACGCGGTCGCGCGAGAGCTTGATCTTGCCGCCGTCGTACCAGGCCGATTCGAACTGGCGGAACTCGCGGCGGATGACTTCGTCGCGGGTGATGGTGTTGCCGGAGAGGTTGACGCGGCGCACGTACGCGCGGCGGCCCGGGTCGGCGGACAGCACCACCACGACCTGGCCCGTCTTTCGGTCGATCTCGGGGTGCGGCTCGACGTGGGCGAACGCGTAGCCGTAGGTGCCGAACAGGTCGGTGAACGAACGGATGGTGGCCGTGACGTCGTCGCCGTGGTACTCGGCGCCCGGCTTCAGCAGCACCAGGTTCTTGAACGCGGCCTCGCGTCCCAGGTAGTTGCCATCGAGGCGCACCGCCGTCACGACGTAGGGCTGCCCCTCGGTGACCGTGATGGTGACGCTGATGGTCTGCTTGTCCGGCGAGATCGTGACCTGCGTGGACGTGATGTCGAACTCGAGGTAGCCCTTGTTCAGGTAGAACGCACGCAGCTTTTCAAGGTCGGCGTTGAGCTTGGTGCGCGAGTAGCGGTCGGACTTGGTGTACCAGGTGAGCCAGCCACCGGTGGTCAGGTCCATCTGGTCGATCAGCTTGCCTTCGGAGAACGCCTTGCTGCCGATGATGTGGATGTCGCGGATGTGCGCGACGTCGCCTTCGGACACCTTAAACGTGACGTTGACGCGGTTGCGCTCCTGCGGCGTGACCGTGGTGACGACCTCGGCCGCGTACAGGCTGTGGCCCAGGTACTGGCGCTTGATTTCCTGTTCGGCGCGGTCGACGATGGCCTTGTCGAACTCCTTGGTGCCCAGGAAGTTGACCGACGCGATGGTGGCGCGCTCGTCGACGATGACCACGACGACGTCGCCTTCGACGTCGATGCGCACGTCCTTGAACAGGCCCGTGGCGAACAGCGCACGCAGCGCCGCGGCGGCCTTCTCGTCCGAGTAGCCGTCGCCGACGCGGAACGGCAGCACCGAGAACACGCTGCCCGGGTCGGTGCGTTGCAGGCCTTCGACGCGGATGTCGCGGATCTGGAAAGGTTCGATCGCCTGTGCAGCGAAGGGAAGCGCGGCAGCCGCGAAGATCACGCAGGCAGCAACAGGGCGCATCAGGCTCGGAAGGAGTGAAGACATCAGGAGTTTATTGCGGGCCCAGATAGCGGACCACGTCGTTGGAAAGGGCGAGAGTCATGAGCAGCAGGAGTATCAAAGCCCCGCCGCGCTGCAGCCAGATTTGCCACAGTTCGGAGACCGGGCGACCGGTCGCACCCTCGAACAGATAATACAGCAGCGTCCCCCCATCGAGCATGGGGATCGGCAGCAGGTTCAGCACGCCGAGACCCAGGCTGACCATCGCCAGGAACCCCACGAACTGCGTCAGTCCCGCCTGCGCCGACGCGCTGGCGGCGACGGCGATGGTGCCCGGCCCGCCGATCACTTTCGTGGACAGCTGGCCGGTGAACATCATTGCAAAGATTTGCAAGCGCGACTTGGCCTGGCGCCAGGTCTGCACCGCGCCGAGCTGCACGGCCTCCAGCGCGCCCGCGCGCACGATGCCGTGCTCGAAGCCGATGCCGGCGCGCGCCACCGAGGCGTCGCCGCTGGTCTCCATGCGCGCGGTCACGGGAACCACGACGACCTGGCCGTCGCGCTCCACCTCCCAGCTCATGGCGCGCGGCGTTCCGTTCGCGCCGCTGGCCACGATGGCCGCGCGCACGGCGGTGGCGTCGTCCACCGGCTTGCCGTCGATGCGCAGCACCAGGTCGTTCACGCGCAGGCCGGACCCCACGGCGGCGCCATCGGGCGCGATGGTGCCGACGCGGGCCACCAGGCCCAGGCCCAGGGTCTTGTCGCCGGGCTTGGGCGCGGAGAACGGATCGATCTGGTCGATGGCGGCCGTGAGCGTGCGCGGCGCGGCCTCGCCGTCTTGCGTCACCCGCAGGCGCAACGGCTCGTGCGCGACGACGGCGCCCTCGAGCGCCTCCATGACGTCGTCCCACGAGCGCACCGTGCGGAAGTCGTCGTCGCTGCCGTCCATGCCCTGAGAGACCGCGACGATGCGATCGCCGCGCTGCAAGCCGGCATCGGCCATCACGCTGCCGGCGGCCGGCTTGCCGACGACGGGCGTGGGCATGTCGACGCCATACCACTGCACGAACGCGAACAGCGCGACGGCCAGCGCCAGGTTGGCGAACGGACCCGCCGCGACGACCAGCGCGCGCTGGTACAGCGGCCGGCGGCCGAAGCAGCGCGGCAGGTCGGCCTCGGACACCGCCCCATCGCGCTCGTCGAGCATCTTCACGTAGCCGCCCAACGGGATCATGCTGAGCGCGAACTCGGTCTGGTCGGGGCCGATGCGGCGGCTCCACAACACGTTGCCGAAGCCGACGGAAAAGCGCAGCACCTTGACCCCGCAGGCCTTGGCGACGCGGTAGTGGCCGTACTCGTGGATCGGGATCAGGATCGCGATCGTGACCATGAACCAGAAGATCTGTTGCAGGTGCGACATCAGGCGGTTTCTCCCAGCGCGGCCACGTGCGACCGCGCCGCGTCACGCGCGCGCGCGTCGAGGGCGACGAGCGCCTCGATGGCGCTTGCGTCGCTGGCATGAGGCAGCACGCGCTCGAGCGCCTGTGCGTTCACGCGGTGGATGCCGTCGAAACGCAGGCGTCCGGCGAGGAAGGCCTCGACGGCCACCTCGTTGGCGGCGTTGAGGACGGCGGTGGATCCCGGCGCGGCGCGCAGCGCGGCCCAGGACAGATGCAGGCCGGGAAAGCGCGTGGCGTCGGCCTCCTCGAACGTGAGCGCGGCCATCTGTGTGAAGGCTAGCCGCTCGCAGCCAGAGGCCATGCGCGACGGCCACGACAGGCCGAAGCTGATGGGCCCCTTCATGTCGGGCGTGCCGAGCTGCGCCAGCACGGCGCCGTCGCGCGCCACCACCATCGAGTGGATGATGCTCTGCGGATGGATGACGACCCGGATGCGCTCGGGCGCGAGGTCGAACAGCCAGCGTGCCTCGATCACCTCGAGGGCCTTGTTCATCATCGTGGCCGAGTCGACCGAGATCTTGCGGCCCATCACCCAGTTGGGATGGGCGCAGGCCTGGTCGGGCGTGACGTCGCGCAACGTGGCCGGATCGCGCGTGCGGAACGGGCCGCCCGACGCGGTGAGCACGATGTGGTCGACGGCCGCGTCCCACTGCGACGGGTCGGTGGGCAGGCACTGGAAAATGGCCGAGTGCTCGCTGTCGATCGGGATCAGCGTGGCGCCGCCCTGCCTGACGGCGTCGATGAACAGCTGGCCGCCGACGACCAGCGCCTCCTTGTTGGCCAGCAGCAGCCGCTTGCCGGCGCGCGCGGCGGCCAGGCACGCCGGCAGGCCCGCGGCGCCGACGATGGCGGCCATCACCTGGTCGACGTCGGGATGCGCCGCAAGCTCTTCCAGGGCCCGCGCGCCGGACAGCACCTCGGTGGGCACGCCGGCCGCCTTCACGCGCGCGCCGAGCTCGTTGGCCGAGGCCGCGTCGGGCATGGCCGCGTAGCGCGGGTGCCAGCGCAAAATCTGCGCGAACAGCTCGTCGATGCGGTGCTGCGCGGTGAGCGCGAACACCTCGAAGGTGTCGGGGTGCAGCGCCAGGACGTCCAACGTGCTGGTGCCGATGGAGCCCGTCGAGCCGAGGATGCAGACGCGTTGACGGCGAGCGGTGGGGGTCATCGCCATCTCAGAAATTCATGACCAGCGCGAGTGCGGCGGGAAACACCGGCAGCAGCGCGTCGATGCGATCGAGCACGCCGCCGTGGCCGGGCAGCAGGCCGCTGGAATCCTTGGCGCCGGCGGCGCGCTTGACCAGCGACTCCACCAGGTCGCCCACGATGGCCAGCGCCACCAGCGCGGCACAGCAGATGACCATGCCCACCATGCCGAAGCGCCCGTGCAGCAGCGCGAACAGGTTGCCGTGCGGGCGCGCGGTGACCAGCACCACCACCACCGCGATGACGATGACCGCCAGCAGGCCGCTGATGGCGCCCTCCCAGCTCTTGCCGGGGCTGATGCTGGGCGCGAGCTTGCGCTTGCCCAGCGCGCGGCCGCCGAAGTACGCGAAGATGTCGGCGGCCCACACCAGCACGCAGACGGTGCCCAGGTAGGCCAGGCCGCGTTCGCGCGAGGCGATCAGCGCGGCCCACGCGGCGCCGATCAGGATCCAGCCCACCACGAAGCGCAGCACCGGGTTGAGCGTCTTGAAGCCGTCGGGGCCCGCACGCAGCGCGATCGCGCCGCCCAGCACCCACAGGGCGGCGACCGCGCCCCAGGCCTCGGCGGGAATCTCGATCTGCCACAGCAGGCCCATGCAGGCGCATGCGACGGCCAGCACGACGCCCGAGGCAATGGCGCCGGCGCGCGGCAGGCCGCACAGCCGGCCCCATTCCCAACCGGCGGCGCCGATCAGGACGATGGTGAGCACGGCGAACGGCAGCGGCGACTCGGCGATCACCGCCGGGATGAGCAGCGCCAGCAACACCAGCGCGGTGATCACACGTTCACGCAGCATCGGAGCTCCCGGCCAGCACGGCCGTTTCGGGTTTGACGCCGCCGAATCGGCGGTCTCGCGTGGCGTAGACCTTGAAAGCGCGGTCGAGTTCCGCGTCGTCGAAGTCGGGCCACAGGCAATCGGTGAAGTGCAGCTCGGAATACGCCACCTGCCACAGCAGGAAGTTGCTGATGCGCACCTCGCCGCCGGTGCGGATGAACAGGTCGGGATCCGGCGCCTCGCGCTGCGCCATGTAGCGCGACAGCGTGTCTTCGGTGAGTGCGTCGGCGGCAACGCCGTCGCGGATCGCGCGCTGGCAGGCCTGCACGATGTCCCAGCGGCCGCCGTAGTTGAACGCCACCCACACGGTGATGCGCGTGTTGTGCGCCGTGGCACCCTCGGCGCGCTCCCAGGCGTTGCGCACCGTCTGCGACACCGCGGCGCGGTCGCCGATGATCTTCACGCGAACGCCGTCGCCGGCGATCTTGGTGAGATAGCGCGTCATCGCGCTGAGCACCAGGCCCATGAGCCCGGACACCTCTTCCTCGGGCCGCTTCCAGTTCTCGGACGAGAATGCGAACACGGTGAGGTGCTCGACGCCGCGGTTGGCGCAGGCGTTGATGGTGCTGACCAGCGCGTCGACGCCGTGCTTGTGCCCGAAGATGCGCGGCATGAAGCGCTTCTTGGCCCAGCGCCCGTTGCCGTCCATGACGATGGCCACGTGGCGCGGCACGTCCGGATCGCGCGCTGGAGCCCCGGAGGCGGTCACGGGCGGGTTCACGGCGCGCTTCAAACGGCGAGGATCTCGGTTTCCTTGGTCTGGACGAGCTTGTCGATCTCCGAGATCGTGCGATCGGTCAGCTTCTGGATGTCGTCCGTCAGGCGACGTTCGTCGTCCTCGGTGATGGCCTTGTCCTTGAGGAGCTTCTTGCCCTGCTCGTTGGCTTCGCGGCGCAGGTTGCGCACGGCGACCTTCGAATCCTCGCCCTGTGCCTTGACGATCTTCGTCAGGTCGCGCCGGCGCTCCTCGGTGAGGGCGGGCATCGGCACGCGGATGACGTCGCCGGTGGTCGACGGATTCAGGCCCAGGTCGGACTCGCGAATCGCCTTCTCCACCTTCTGGATCATCGGCTTTTCCCACGGCTGGACGCCGATGGTGCGGGCATCGAGCAGCGACAGCGCCGCCACCTGGCTCAGCGGCACCGGCGAGCCGTAGTAGTCGACGTGGATCTGGTCCAGCATGCCCGGATGGGCGCGGCCGGTACGGATCTTCTGCAGGTCGGCCTTGAACGATTCGATGGTGCGGCCCATCTTGGTCTCGGCGGTCTTCTTGGTTTCTGCGGTACTCATGTCTGTGTCGCTCCTGACGCTTTTCTCGGGTTCAGACGTGCACCAGCGTGCCTTCGTCCTCGCCCAGCACGACGCGCTTGAGCGCGCCCGGCTTGAAGATGCTGAACACCTTGATGGGCAGGTTCTGGTCGCGGCACAGCGCGAAGGCCGTCGCGTCCATCACCTGCAGGTTGCGGCCGATGGCTTCGTCGAACGTGATCGACGTGTAGCGGGTGGCGTCGGGCACCTTCTTGGGGTCGGCCGAATACACGCCGTCCACCTTGGTGGCCTTGAGCACGATCTGCACGCCCATCTCGGCGCCGCGCAGGGCGGCGGCGGTGTCGGTGGTGAAGAACGGATTGCCCGTGCCGGCGGCGAAGATGACGACCTTGCCCTCTTCGAGGTACTGCAGCGCCTTGGGCCGCACGTAGGGCTCGACCACCTGCTCGATGGAGATGGCCGACATCACGCGGGCGACCATGCCTTCCTGGCGCATCGTGTCGGCCAGGGCCAGCGAGTTCATGACGGTGGCCAGCATGCCCATGTAGTCGGCCGTGGCGCGATCCATGCCCACCGAGCCGCCCGCGACGCCGCGGAAGATGTTGCCGCCGCCGATGACGACGGCCACCTCGGTGCCCAGGCGCGTGACTTCCTGCACCTCCTGCACCATGCGCACGATCGTGGCCCGGTTGATGCCGTAGGCGTCATCGCCCATCAGCGCTTCGCCGGAAAGTTTCAGAAGGATTCGCTTGTACGCCGGCATGGATGGAGGGCTCCCGAGGGCGCTGGTCAAGTTGTTCGGTGCTGCAGTGTAAGCCGGGGCCCGAAGGCCCCGAGTCGTGCTGCTCGGCTGGAAGCCGGGTGGGGCCTGTTTACTGGCCGCGGGCCGCTGCGACCTGCGCGGCGACTTCGTCGGCGAAGTTGTCGACCTTCTTCTCGATGCCTTCACCCACGACGTAGAGCGTGAAGCCCTTGATGGTCGTGTTGGCGGCCTTGAGCATCTGCTCGACGGTCTGCTTGTCGTTCTTAACGAACGTCTGGTTCAGCAGCGAGACTTCCTTCAGGAACTTGGTGACCGAGCCTTCGACCATCTTGGCGACGATGTCGGCGGGCTTGCCCGACTCGGCGGCCTTGGCGGTGGCGACCGAACGCTCGGTCTCGACCAGGTGCGCCGGCACGTCGGCCTGCGACAGCGCCTTCGGCTTCATGGCGGCCACGTGCATGGCCACGTCCTTGGCGGCCGCGTCGTCGCCTTCGAACTGGACGACCACGCCGATGCGCGTGCCGTGCAGGTAGTGGGCGAGCTGGGCGTTCTCCACGCGCTGGAAGCGGCGGATGGACATGTTCTCGCCGATCTTGCCGACGAGCGCCAGGCGCACGGCGTCGACCGTGGAGCCTTCGAATTCGAGGGCGGACAGCGCGGCGACGTCGGCCGGGTTCTTCTCGACGATCAGCTTGGCCATCTTGTTGGCGAAGACTATGAAGTCGTCGTTCTTGGTGACGAAGTCGGTCTCGCAGTTGACTTCGACCATCGCGCCGACGCCGTCGCCGACGTAAGAGGCGACCACGCCTTCGGACGTGACGCGCGAGCCGGCGCCGGCGGCCTTCGTGCCGAGCTTGACGCGCAGGATCTCTTCGGCCTTGACGGCGTCGCCGTCGGCTTCGGTAAGGGCCTTCTTGCACATCATCATCGGCGCGTCGGTCTTGGCGCGCAGGTCAGCAACCATGGCTGCGGTAATCGCGGGCATATTCAAACTCCATCATCTGCGCCGGCCAGTGTCCTGGCCGACAGTGAACAAATTCTTTCCACCGCGTGCGAGTCATGTGCGCGCAAGCGCTTCGCGCTTGTGCAAAGGGGGCCTCGAAGCCCCCTTGCGCACAGACCCGCTTCGCAGCGGGCAAGGGGATCAGCCTTCGGCGCCGACTTCGACGAATTCGTCGCCAGCGGCCGAGACCTGCTGCACGACTTCGTTCGTGGCGTTGGCCTTGCCTTCGAGCACGGCGTCGGCCACGGCCTTGGCGTACAGCGCCACGGCCTTGGCCGAGTCGTCGTTGCCCGGGATGACGTAGTCGATGCCCAGCGGCGAGTGGTTGGTGTCGACGACGCCGATGATCGGGATGCCCAACTTGTTGGCTTCCTGGATGGCGATCTTGTGATAGCCGACGTCGATGACGAAGATGGCGTCCGGCAGGGCGGCCATGTCCTGGATGCCGCCGATATCCCTCTCGAGCTTCATGCGCTCACGCTCGAACATCAGGGCTTCCTTCTTGATCACGGCGATGGTGCCGGAATCCTTCTGGGCGTTCATGTCCTTGAGCTTCTTCAGCGAACCCTTGACGGTCTTGAAGTTGGTCAGCATGCCGCCGAGCCAGCGCTGGTCGACGTAGGGCATGCCGCAACGCTGGGCTTCCAGCGCGACGACGTCACGCGCCTGGCGCTTGGTGCCCACCATCAGCACGGTGCCGCGCTTGGAGCTCAGCTGGCGGATGAACTTCAGTGCATTCTCGAAAGCCGGGAGGGTCTTCTCGAGATTGATGATGTGGATCTTGTTGCGATGGCCATAGATGAACGGGGCCATCTTGGGGTTCCAGAAGCGGGTCTGGTGTCCGAAATGGACACCGGCTTCCAGCATTTCGCGCATGGATACAGACATGGGGTACTCCAAAGGTTGGGTCTAGAATCCCGGCATACATTGCATCGAGTCACAGGACTTGCGGTTTGAAACCGTCTCAGCGCCTGCTTGCTCGACCACAACACCTTGATTGCCGGGTTCGCGTGTTTGGGATCGCTCAATTCGAAATTCGAGTTGAATCGACCCCGTTCTCACCGGGCACCGCGCTTCCGCATGGCTACCCAGAAAAACCCAAAGAGTATAGCAGGCCGCACGCGGCCTTGCACCAATTCGTCCCCCACCCCCATTCGCGCGGGGGCTCGATGAAGATCGCAGTGATCGGCGCCGGCATGGCCGGCGTCGCGGCCGCCCAGGCGCTGGCGGTCGACGGCCACGAGGTGACGGTCGTCGAACGCCGCTCCAGCGTCGCCGAGGAAACCAGCTTCGCACCGCCGGGCATCGCCGCCGCCGGCCTGGCCGCGCCGTGGCTGCCGCCGCCCGGCCGCATGCAGGCGTTGTCGGGCGGCGCCGACGAGGCCGCGCGCCTGCTGGGCACCGGCGCGGCGTTCGCCACGCCCACGCTGTTCGGCAAGGGCGACGGCCCGGAGGCCGCCCGTCGCGCCGAGCGCGCGCAGCTGCTGCATCGGCTGCTGTCCCTGGGCGTGGCCCGCATCGACGCCCTCGCCCGCGACCTGGCGCTCGACTTCGAACGCGGCGACGGCCTGCTGCTGACGCTGCCGGACGCCGCCTGCGTGGCGCAGGCCGAGGCGGCCGTCGCCTGGCTGCAGCAACAGGGCGACGCGGTGGAATTCGCCGACGCGGCGCGCCAGCGCCAGCTCGAGCCGGGGCGCCAGGTGGCCGACGACGCCCCGCGCGCCGCGTGGCTGCCCAACGCCCGCGTGGGCAACACGCGCGAGTGGACGCAGCTGCTGCGCGCCCACGCGCAACACCTGGGCGTGCGCTTCCTGTTCCAGCACGAGGTGGCCTCCATCAGCGCGGGCCCGCAGCCCGTGGTGCGCCTGGCCGCACCCAACGAGCCGGCGCGCGACGTTCCGTTCGATGCGGTGGTGGTGTGCGCCGCGCTCGAGTCGGCACGCCTGCTGGCGCCGCTGGGCGTCAAGCTGCCGTGGCGCCCGATCCGCGGCTTCTCGGTGACGGTGGCGCAGCACGTGCGCGAGGCCGCGCCCGACAGTGGGCCGCGTGCGGCGCTGCTCGACGTGCGCAGCGGCATCTCCATCAGCCGCCTCGGCGCACGCGTTCGCGTGGCCGGCGGCCACGAGGCGGCGTCGCCGTCGGCCGCGGCCGCCCCGCCGGCCGCGCCGCCCACGCGCAAGGCGTTGCAGCCCTTGTACAGCGCCGTGGACGATGCCTTCCCTGGCGCCGTGAACTGGCAGCAGGCCCAGGTATGGCAGGCCACGCGCGCCGCGCTGGCCGACGGCCTGCCGGCGGTCGGCGCCAGTGGCGTGCCGGGCGTCTGGCTCAACGCGGGCCACGCGCATCAAGGCTGGGCGCTGAGCCAGGCCGCGGCCGGGCTGTTGTGCACGATGATTGCCGGTGAGACGGTGCCGGCGGAAGCCGCCGCCCTCGCCCCTCAACGCCTGCGTTAGCTTTCCTTCATCTGTGAAGGTCCCTCGATGACCCTGCCCCGCCGCCTGCTGCTCGACGCTTCCGACCTCGCGCTGTTCGACGGCGCGACCACGCGGCGCATCGAGCAGCGCGCGGCGGCCGGGTTGCCAGAGCATGCGCTGATGGCGCGCGCGGGTGTCGCGCTGCTGCGTCTCGCACGGGCGGTCGCGCCGCACGCGCGCGAGGCCTGGATCGCGGCGGGCCCGGGCAACAACGGCGGCGACGGCCTCGTGCTGGCCACCT
>JBBQYL010000028.1:0-35827 GCA_038208735.1 Burkholderiales bacterium | reverse complement strand
GAAGTCCCTCACCATTGACACCGGCGCGATCAACCTGATCGGTGACGGGCGTGCGGCGCTGGTCGAGGCCGGCGGCGTGACCCTGACCAACACCACAGGCCGCGACGGCTCTGCCGCGGGCGGCACCAACACGTTGTCGGTCGTCGCGCTAGGCGGCAACGCGGCCGCCGGCAGCGGCCAGGTGGCCATCGGTTCCGGCAGCGTGGCGGTGACCGGCGCACAGCGCGTGGTGATCGGCGCGGCGCACGAGGTGGTGCTGGGCGACGGCGCCGACCTGCACACCGGCGGCGACCTCGCCATCGCGGGCGCGGCCCTGCAGGCCACGCGCGAGGCCCGCGCCTCGCTGGACGTCGGCGGAACGTTCACATTGACCGCCGCCGGAACGGCCTCGGGCGGCGCGGCCGGCAGCGGCGCGCAGGTGCGCATCGATGCGCAGGCCGTGTCGCAGCAGGGCCGGCTGGTGCTGCCGTCCGGTCAGCTCGACGTCGAGGCGACCGGCGCAGATGCCGTGTCCACGGCCGTGCGCTTCGGCGCCGGCTCGGTGACCGACCTGTCCGGGCGCAGCACGCAGATCGACAAGATCACCATCTCCACGCCCGGCGGCACGCTGAACGTGGCCGCGCCGATGGGCAACATCGTCATCGAAACGGCGGCGACGGTCGACGTGTCCGCCCCCGCCAGCGGCGCGCAGGCCGGCAGCATCACGCTCTCTGCGCCGACGGGCGCGGTGGTGCTGCAGGGCAGCCTGCTGGGCGCCGCGGCCACGGGGCAGGGCGGCGGATCGCTGAGCATCGACAGCGGCGCGGCGCTGGACCTGGCGGCGCTGGCGGCCACGATCGCGGCGCAGGCCAACAACTTCGGCGCGAGCCTGTCGGTTCGCAACCGCACCGGCGACCAGCAACTCGCCGCCGGCACGCGCCTGTCGGCCCAGGACATCACCCTGAGCGCGGACAGCGGCGTGCTGAGCGTGGCCGGCACGCTCGCGGCCACCGGCGACGCCGCGCGCGTGACCCTGGCGGGCGGTGCCGGCCTGGAGATCGACGCGGGCGCCGCGATCGGCGCGCACAGCACCGGCTCGACCGGCGCCGAGGTGCGGCTGCTGGGTGGCACCCGGCAACTGCAGGCCGACGGCAGCTTCGCCGGCACGCCCGGCGGCATCGATTTCAACGGTGGCGTGATCGATGCCAGCGGCAGCGCCGGCGGCGCCGACGGCACGCTGCTGGTGCGCGCCCAGCGCGGCGCGGACGGCACCGGCGTGGCCATCGGCGGCAGCGGCGGCACCAGTGTCTCGGGCATCGGCCGGATCGAGATCGAATCCGTCAAGCAGTACGCGGCGTCGATGGTCGATGCCACGCTGATCACCGCGGTGGCCACCGACAACGCGACGCTGGGCGCCGCTACCGCGCCTGTCCTCGCGCGCGTCGGCGCGCTGCTGGGCGCGCCGGCGAGCGCGCTGCAGTTGCGCTCGGGCGTGGAGATCGATTCGAGCGGCGACCTCACCATGGCGGGCAACCCCGCGGCCGGTGGCTGGAACCTGACGTCCTTCGCGGCCAACGGCACCGCGCGGGCTCAGCCGACGGGCGCGCCCATGAACCTGACCTTGCGCGCGCAGGGCAACCTCTTCGTCACCGGCAGCATCAGCGACGGCTTCCTGCCCTCCGGCACGGTGCCTGCGACGCCCAAGGCGGCGAGCGTCATCAAGCCGGCCTCGGTGATCGCCCAGGTCGGCGGCAGCTACCTGCAGGGCGCCGACATCTCCCTGGTGGGCGGCGCCGACTTGGCGGCCGCCAACTTCATGGCGACCACGGCGTCCGCCACGCAGGGCGACGTCGTCATCGGCGGCACCGGCAACGTGCTGGTGCGCAGCACCAGCGGTGACATCCGCATCGCGGCCGGGCGCGACGTCAGCCTGCTCAACGCGCAAGCCGATGTCTACACCACCGGCACGCCGGTGGTCGCGCCCGCGGGCTACGTCGGCAACCTGCTGGGAAACTCGGCCTACCTGCGCAGCGGCACCGCGAGCCAGTCCCCGTTCCTGAACGGCGGCGGCAGCCTGGAGGTGCACGCCGCACGCGACATCGTCGGCGCCGCCGACACCTCGCAGTACGCCACAGAATGGGCCTGGCGCGCCACCGACCGGAAGACGGACGGCCAGCCGATGTGGTGGAACCGCTACGACCAGTTTCAGCAGGGCTTCGCCACGTTCGGCGGCGGCAACGTGGTCGCCAGCGCGGGCCGCGACGTCGTGGACGCCGACTTCTCCGCCGCCGCCAGCGGCTACGTGGCGCGCGCCGCGGACGGCAGCGCCGGCGCCACCGTGCCGTTCGGCGGCGGCGACCTGAGCGTACGCGCGGGGCGCGACGTGCTCGGCGGCTTCGTGCTGGCCGCGGGCAAGAGCGGCACCGTCTTCGCGGGACGCGACATCGCTGCCGGCGGCGCTCCCGACGCGCTGCAGGTGCTGTACGGCGACACCGCGCTGGACATCGCGGCGCTCGACAACGTGGACGTCGGCATCGTGTCGTCGTTCGGGCTGGTGCCGGCCACCAGGCAATACCTGGGCACGCCGCTGGACTGGTATATCCAGGGACTGTCGCCCCACGCGACGCTGCGCATGCAGGCCGCCGCGGGCGACCTCGCCTACGACGCCAGCTCGACGCTGTACGCCGCCGACACGCGCGAGCCAGGCGCCTCCACGGTGGCCGACCGGGTGGTGCCGGACGTCGTCACGTTCACCGCGCCGCAGGGCGACATCCGCGCGGGCCGCCTGATCCAGGATCCCGCGGGCGCCACGCAGCTGACCCTGCTGGCGCAAGGCAACCTGGCGCTCGACGGCGTGACGGTCAACGGCACCGATCCCCATTCGGCCGTGCCCACCGTGCTGGTGGACGGCGCGGCGAGCGTGCTCGACCCGCTGAACAACAACGCGCCGGGGCTGACGCCGCTGGACACCGGCACGCGCTCCCCGATGGAGCTCGTGGCGCAGACCGGCGACGTCACGATCCACGACGGCATCCTCACCACGACGTCGCTGCGCCTGCTGGCGGGCCACGACATCCTCATGGTGCAGCCGATAGGCGACGTCTTCCGCGGCATCACCCTGCAGACCCAGGGCGCCGGCGAGCTCGCGCTGATCCAGGCCGGACGCGACATCGTGTTCGCCGACACCGGCCAGGCCTACGGCGGCGTGAGCCTGTACGGCCCCGGCAGCCTGCTGATGGTGGCCGGTCGCGACATCGACCTGTCCACGTCCGGCGGCGTGCGCGCCGTCGGCAATCGCCAGAACGCCGCGCTGCCGGCCGCCAGCGGCAACGTCACGGTGGCGGCCGGCGTGTCGCTGGACACCGGCGTGACGCTAGCCGGAGGCGACTATGCGCAGGCCACGGCCTGGTACTTCCCGGCGCTCGGCGGCACCGGCATCGCCGGGTTCGCGCCCGACCTGGTGGCGCAGCTCGGTGCGCTGAAGGCCGGCCAGACGCTGCCGGCGCCCGGCAGCGGCGCGGCGACACAGTACGCGGCGCGGCCGATCGCGGACCAGGTGGCCCAGGTGAAGGCGCTGGTCGATCCGGCGCTGTTCGATGCGGAGTTGCTGGCCGATGCGCAGCGCCGCGCGGGCACGGCGGCGGTCACGCTGGCGCAGGCGCAGGACGGCTTCGCCAAGCTCGACGCCACCCAACAATCGCGCGTGCTCGGCGCCGCACTGGCCGACGCGTGGGTGGCGGGCGTTCCGGCGGCGCAGCAGCCGCAAGAGGTGCTCGCGTTCGCCCAGACGCAGAAGAACGCCGCGCTCGACACGCTGCAGCAATTCGTGGTCGCCCAGGGCATCGCCGCCGCCACCGGCGCACAGGCGCTGGCCGCGTTCGAGGCGATGGCGCCCGAGCGCCAGGCACTGCTCACCAACCAGGTGCTGGTGGGCGTGCTGCGCCAGTCCGGGCGCACGGCGTCGGCGCTGTCGGGGGCCGCGCAGACGGCGGCCTACGGGCCGGCCTACGCGGCGCTCGATACCGTGTTCCCGAGTGCCGCCGGCGCGGGCCGCATCTCGCTTGGCGCGAGCCAGGTGGAGACACTGCAAGACAGCAACATCACCGTGCTGGCGCCGCGCGGCAGCGTCGACGTGGGCACGCTCGTGGCCGGCACCAACAAGAAGGCGGCGAGCACGCTGGGCATCGTCACGGCCGACGGAGGCGACATCGCGATGGTGGTGGGCGACAGCGTCAACGTCGACCAGTCGCGCGTGTTCACCGTCGGCCTGGGCGACCTGCTGATGTGGGCCTCGAACGGCAGCCTCGACGCGGGCCGCGGCGGCAAGACGGTGGTGGGCGCGCCGGCGCCGGTGTACTACCTCAACGCGCAGGGCCAGTTCGTCATCGACACCTCGGGGTCGTTCTCCGGCAGCGGCATCGCCGTGCTCAACGCCGCCAGCTCGCTCGATCTCTACGCCCCCAAGGGCGAGATCAACGCCGGCGACGCCGGCATCAAGTCGCTGGGCAACGCCTACTTCGGCGCAGTCTCATTCGTGGGCGCGGACAACCTGAGCGTGGGCGGCCTGGCCGTCGGCGCGCCGCCCCCGGCCTCGACCGGTGGCGGCACCGCCGGCCTCGCGGCCGTCGGACAGAGCGCCGCGGCCGTCACCCAGGTGAACGCCGGGGACAGCGAGGAGGAGAAGGAACGCAAGCGCCGCAAGCGCCTGAACCTCGTCCTCGACTTCCTCGGCTTCGGCGACGGCACGGCCAAGCCATGAACCCCTTCTCGAACCTTCCAGGACCCCGCCCGATCATGCGATTTCTCGTCCCCACGCTCGCGGTCGCCTGCGGCCTCCTGGCCGCTCCCTTGCTTGCGGCGGCCGCCGACGCCAGGGAGGCGCAGCGAACACGCATCACGCTCAACACCTCGGCGCAAGGCCTGGAGACGCACGCCGCCGCGACCGCCGTGGCGGTGGCGGTGCGCCTGCATTCCGGCAACTTCGACTTCCTCTCGGCCAAGGAGGACGGCTCCGACCTGCGCGTGTTCGCGGGCGACGACAAGACGCCGCTGAAGTTCAGCATCGAACGCTTCGACAGCGTCAACGAGCTCGCCGTCCTGTGGGTGCAGGTGCCCACGGTGGCGCCGGGCAGCGAGAAGAACAACCTGTACGTGCACGCGGGCGACGCCAAGCCGTCCGCCGAGGCCCCGGGCGCCGGCGGCTTCGATCCGGCCACGCTGGCGGCGATCCATTTCAGCGACAAGGACGCGGTCGGCGCGGACGCCGTCGGCGGCCTGAAGACGGCGGCGAAGATCGCGGTCGAGCCCAACGGGCTGCTGGCGGGCAGCGCGGTGCTGAACGGGGTGCCGGTGGTCTGGCCGGGCGTCGACAAGGTCAAGGTCGACGCCGGCGGCGCCGTCACGCTGTCGATGTGGATCAAGCCCGAGGTCGTCACCAACGGAACGCTGCTGAAGTGGGGGCCGCTGTCGCTGGAGCTGCAGGGCGGCAAGCTGCAGGGCCATGTGGGCCCGGTGGTGATCACCGACGGCGACGTGCTGCCTCAGGCCTGGACGCAGGCCGCACTGACCGTCGGCGCCGGCAAGGCGACGCTTTACGTCAACGGCACGGAGACGGGCCACGCGGACGCGGCGTTGCCGGCCGTGGCAGGCGCGCTGCAGATGGGCGAAGGCGTGAAGGGCCTGGCCGACGAGATCGAGATCGCCAGCACCGTGCGCAGCCCCGACTGGCTGCGCGTGTCCGCGGGCGCCCAGGGCGCCGAGAGCAAGCTGGTGGCGTCCGTGAAGGACAACGGCGCCGACGCGGAGGGCTCGAGCCCGGGCTATTTCCTCATCCTCGTGAAGAATCTCACCACCGATGCCTGGGCCATCATCATCATTCTCGCGCTGATGCTCGTTCTGGCGTGCTGGGTGGTGGTCACCAAGACGTCGTACGTCATGCGCGCGGACAAGGACAACCGGCAGTTCCTTCAACGGTTCCGCGCCGCGTCGATGGATCTGCTGCATCTCGAGCAGGGCGCCAGGCATCCGCACTCGTCGCTGTTCCGCCTGTACTCGGCCGGCGTGCGCGAGCTGGCCAAGCGTGAGATCGGCGGTGACGACCCGGACGCCGTGAGGCCGTTGTCGGGCGCCTCGCTCAATGCCGTCAAGGCCTCGATCGACGCCGACCTGGTGCGCGAGTCGCATCGCCTGAACTCGGCCATGGTGGTGCTCACGATCGCGATCTCGGGCGGCCCGTTCCTGGGTCTGCTGGGCACGGTGGTGGGCGTGATGGTGACGTTCGCCGCCATCGCGGCCGCCGGCGACGTCAACGTCAACGCGATCGCGCCGGGCATCGCCTCGGCGCTGCTGGCTACCGTCGCGGGCCTCGCAGTCGCGATCCCGTCGCTGTTCGCCTACAACTACCTCGCCTCGCGCATCAAGAACATCTCGGCGGACATGCAGATCTTCGTCGACGAGTTCGTCACCCGCGTGGCCGAGACCTACGGCGCGCGCTGATCGGGAGACGCCATGTCCGCCGACGTCAAGGACGACAACCAGCCCTACGACGAGATCAACGTCACGCCGATGCTCGATCTCGCCTACGTGCTGCTGGTGGTCTTCATCATCCTGACCACCGCCTCGGTGCAGGGCGTGAAGGTGAACTCGCCCACCACGGACGCGGCCAACAACCTCGCGCGCCCGCAGACGCGCGCGATCACCATCACGGCCGACGGCGCGATGTACCTCGATGCGTATCCCGTGACCATCGATCAGCTGCGCACCGCGCTGGCGCAATACAAGTCGGCCAACCCGGCGCTGCCCGTGGTGCTCAAGGCCGATAGCGCGGCCCAGTACGACAAGGTGATGGAGGTGCTGGAAGTGGCCAAGCGCCTCGACATCAACGAGGTCGGCCTCGTCACCAAGCGCCAGTCGCAATAGCCGGGAGCGCGCCGTGAAAGCCAGCACTGAAGTCAAGCCCTACGACAGCATCAACGTGACGCCGATGCTGGATCTCGCCTACGTGCTGCTGGTGGTGTTCATCCTCATGACCACCGCCTCGGTGCAGGGCCTCGGCGTGACGCTGCCCAAGCCGTCGAACAAGCCGAGCACCGAGAAGCACGACCTGAAGATCGTGCAGGTCACGCCCGAGGGCTCGCTGGTGATCAACGGCGTCGGCGTGAGCATGGCCGAGCTGGAGGCGCAGCTGGTACGCGCCAAGGCGGCAGACCCGAAGATGTCGGTGGCCATCAAGGGCGATGCGCACGCACGCTATGCGCCCGTGGTGGCGGTGATCGACCTGTGCAACAGGCTCCAGGTCAACATGGGGCTGGTCACGTCCCGGATCGGGACCTGAGGCCATGAGCGCGCTCGCCGAATCCGATCTCGATCCCGTCTCGCCGTGGCGCCTGGTGTGGCGCGTGCTGATCGTCATCGTCGTGGTGGCGCTGGTGGCGGGACTGGTGGTCTTCATTCGGGGAATGCTGGGTGGGCCGTCTGCGCCGCATCGCCAGACGGCGCGCATCTCGATCCTGCCCGACACGCCGCCGCCGCCGCCGCCGCCCAGGGACGAGAGGAAACCGGAGCCGCCCAAGGACGAGCCGCGCCAGGCGATGCGAGAGGAGCCGGTCAAGCAGGAGGCCCCCAAGCCGGCCGATGCACCGATCAAGATGGAGGGCCCCGCCGGCGACGGCCCCAGCGTGTTTTCCGGCGGCAACGTCAAGAACGACTACAACGGCGGCGCGCCGGTGATCGGCGGCAACGGCGCCGGCACCGGCCCCGATCGCGCGCAGGAGCGCCTGTACGCGACCTCCGTGCGCCAGTTGCTGCACGACGAGATCGAGAAGCACCTGCCGTCCGACAACGGCGAGGTGCTGGCCACCTTCTCTGTGTGGATCGATCCCGACGGCACTATCCGCCGCTTCGAGCTTGTGCCCACCGGCGACGCCGCGCGCGATGCCGCGCTGCGCACCGCCTTCGACCAGACCGCGCGGCTGCTGCACCTGCCCACCCACGGCGGCCTGCCCCAGCCGATGCGCTTTCGCCTCAGCGTGCGGCCCGCCTGAGGCGTGCCGCGTTTCCCATCCAGCCGTCCATCCATCCGAACGGGCCTGCCATGAACCTCCATCCTCTCTCCCTTCCTCTCGTGCGCGCGCTGCGCCCGTCGGCGGTCGCGCTCGCCGCGCTGCTCGCCGTGTGCGCCGCCCATGCGGACGAGCGCAGCGACCTCGAGCAACTTCGCGCCACGACGCTGGGCCTGATCCAGGCGCTCGTCGACCAGGGCCTGCTCAGCGCGGATCGCGCGCAGGCCTTGCTGAAGCAGGCGGCGCCCAAGGCCGTGCCGACCGCGGCAGCGGCCGCACCCGGGGGCGCGGCATCGGGGGCGCAGTGGGGCGACCGCGCGCCGCACACGGTGCGCGTGCCCTATATCCCGGAGACGCTGAAGGCCCAGATCGTGCAGGACATCCGCAACGACGTGCTGTCCACCGCCCGCGAGGAGAGCTGGGCCGACGCGCGCCAGATTCCCGGCTGGCTCAAGACGTTCACGCTGGAGGGCGACCTGCGCGTACGCGCCGAGGGCGATCTGTTCAGCAAGAGCAATGCACCTGCCTACCTGTACCAGTCGCAGACGGCGTCGCCTGCCTGGTCACCGGATCTCACCAACACGCAGAACTCGTACGAGCGCCTCACGCTGCGCGCGCGCTTCGGCTTCAAGGCGGCGGTCGGCGACGACGTCACCGCCGGGATGCGCCTGAGCACGGGCGCGACCCCCACCTCGGCCTCGCAGACGCTTGGCGCGGGCAGCGGCTTCTCCAACCGCTATACGATCGGCCTGGATCGCGCCTGGGTCGACTGGGAGCCACGGCAGGACCTGCACTTCACCGGCGGCCGCATGGAGACGCCGTTCTTCGGCACCGACCTGTTGTGGCCGGAAGACCTGTCGCTCGACGGCGTGGCCGTTCGCGGCATCCAGAACGTGGGCAGTGGCGCCTACGCGTTCGCCAACGCGGGCGCGTTCGTGCTGCAGCAGTTCAATGTCGGCGGCCCGTCGAAGTGGCTGTTCGGTGGCCAGGTGGGCGGCGACTGGGCCGTCACCGACGCCACCAGCATCCGCCTGTCCGCGGCCATCTACGACTTCCATCGTGTGGAGGGCAGTCGCGAGGTGGCGCCCGCGCCCACGGGCGCGCTGGGGCCGACCGTCCCTTACGAGCAGAGCCAGTACCCGGCCGGCGCCCGGCTGCGCGGCAACACGCTGATCAACATCAACGATCCCACCAACACCGGCGCGCCGGTCTGGGGGCTGGCCTCGAAGTTCCGGCCGGTCAACGTCACCGCGGCGCTGACGCTGCGGCAGTTCGATCCGGTGCAGGTCGGCCTGTCGTTCGACTACGTGAAGAACAGCGCGTTCGACCTCGCCGACATCGAGCGGCGCGCGGGAACGACAGCCGTGGCCACGCTCGCGAACATGACCTCCGGGGTTCAGGCACGCCTGCAGGTGGGCTCGCGCGACCTCGCGCAGAAGGGCGCCTGGAACACGTTCCTGGCCTACCGCCAGTTCGAACGCGACGCCTGGCTCGATGCGTTCACCGACACCACGTGGAACCTCGGCGGCACCAACTACCGCGGCTTCAGCCTGGGCGGCTCCTACGCCTTCGACCGCCGCGCCTCCGTCGGCCTGCGCTGGACCACCACGCGCAATCTCGACGACCATGTGCGCACGCTGGCCAACCCGAGCCAGCCCACCACTGTCATCGGCGACATGAGCAGCGCGCCGCTGAAGATCGACGTGCTCCAGTTCGACGTGAGCACGAGGTTCTGACGCCATGGCCTTTCATCGATCCGCCTTGCGCCTCCTGCTGCTGTGCGCCGTCACCACGCTGTCACTGGCGTGCGCCGCGCAGGACGACCATGGCTCGCGCGAAAAGGAGGCGCTGCGGCGAACGCAGGCCGCGCTGCGCCAGGCACAGGAGCAGCAGTCCGCGCTGGCGCGCGAGAAGGACGACCTGGCGAGCCAGCGCGACAAGCTCGACGACGCGGCCAAGCGCGCGCAGTCGCAGCTTGCAGGCGCGCGCTCAGAGGCGGCGCGGCTGAACGCGACACTCGCTCGCCAGGCCGAGGAGGCTGTCGCCGCGAAAGCGCGCGACGATGCCGAGCGCCGCGACCTCGCGGCGCGGCTCGAACAGCAGTCGCAGCGCCTGTCCGAGGCGCAGCGGACCGCGGACGAGCGTGCGCGGGCCAATGCGGCGCTGGTTGCCTTGCTGCAGCGCGCCACGCAGTCGCTGGCAGCAGCCGAGAAGTCCAACGCCGAGATGCATGCGCTGGGCCTGCAGATGATCGAGCGGCTGCGTGGCCACGACCTCGATGCGGACGCGCCCGATGCCGTGCTCGGCTTCGGCCAGGTGAAGCTGGAGAACGAGGCCGAGCGCCTGCGCGATCAGCTCGAGGCCACGAAGCTGCCCGGCTCGGCACGCGCGCCCGGCGCGGTGCGCTAGGCGCGGCCGAGGCTCAAGGCGCCGGCGTGCGGCGCCGGCGCAGCGCGAGCAGCCCGAAGCCGGCCAGCGCCAGGACGATCCCCGAGGGCTCCGGCACGGCGGCCACGTTGAACAGGCCGCCGAAGCTGCCTCCGCTCGTGCCGGTGACGTGCCCGCTCACCTCGATGGTGTAATGGCCCGGCGCGAGGGCGACCTGCTCCAGGGTCTGCGTCGACGGCATGCCGGTTCCGGTCTTGAGGATGCGCGAGTCGCGGTCGGCGACTTGCGCGCCCGACAGTTCGGCGGGCACCGCGCCGCTCCAGCCCGGGCCGCTCAGCAGCGTCAGCGTGAGGTCGGACAACTGGAACACGCTGCCCAGGTCGAATGTGACGACCGCGCTGGTGAGGGTGCCGGCGGTGTCGATGGTGAAGCCGTAGTCGCTGAGGAACGTGTGGTCCGCCGCCATCGGCACCAGCGTCAGGCCGAAATTCTGCGTGTAGGGGACCGACAGCAGACCATAGTCGGTGGTCTGGACGACGGTCCGGGTCGGTGCCGCCAGCGTCGCCAGCGACGCGATCGCGAGGATGGAACCGGCCAGTGCGCGGGTGAGTTGCTTCATGTGCTTTGTGCTCCAGGACGCCTCGGGGGGCGGCCCGCGATGGTGCGGAACGATGGAAGGTGGTGTGTGGCGAACTTGGACGCTGGCGCTTTGGATTTGATGAACCAGGCGTCGTCGTGCGGTAGTCCGATAGTCTGTGCTCACTTGCGGGACGGGCCCGCGTCGGAGACCGCGCCCATCAGCAGGTTCATGCTCATCGCGCGCGCGACGGCCTGGGCCCTGTTGGTGGCGCCGAGCTTGCGCAGGATCTTCTGCACATGGTTCTTGACGGTCAACGGGCTGATGCCCAGTTGCACGCCGATCTCCTGGTTGCTCATGCCTTCGCGTACCCAACCCAGCACCTGCTCTTCGCGCTCGCTGATGCTGGCGCTGGAATAGCCGACGCCCGGGGCGAGCGGACGCGCGCCGGTCTCGGCGATATCGCGTTCGATCGCCTGCACGCGCAGGTAGGTGCTGTGCAGGTGCGGCAGGATGAGCTCGATGCCGTCGACTTCCGTCTGCGACACCGTGGCGGCCGACGAGGCGAAGACGAACAGCGTCTCGATCTCGGTGGCGCGCTGTGGACGCGACACGCCGTGCACCAGCAGTTCGGCGAAGCCTGCCGCCTGCAGCGCCTCGACGGACGGCGCCACGGTGCGCGCGGTCATCGTGGACAAACGCACCACCAGCGCACGGCCCCGGTTGTTGATCCACGCGTTGATCACGTACTGCATCAGGGGCGACTGGCCGTCGGTCAGCACCCCCAACACCGGTGCGGCCACGACGATGCTGTTGAAGGCCTCGAGGCGAACCTCCTTGCGGTTGCGGTCGTACACGCCGCAAACGGCGAGCTGGTGCGGCAGCAGCGTCTGGAAGCTGCCTTGCGTCCACACGAAGAACTGGTACTTCCGGCGCACGTCCACGGCGCACTCGATGGCGTGCACGATCGCCTGCACACGCCGGGTCTCCTGAGCCTCGCGCACGTCGTGCGTCCGTATTTTTTCGATCGACATCCCGGGCCCTCCCTCCAATTGCAGAGACTAGTCAGCTTTGATGACTTTCTTCACCGCGCCTGCACATTGGATGCGCCGTTCGGACTAGGGGAAAGGTGATCGATTCCCGCCGGGAGGCTTCGCCTGCGTGGAATTCGCGCTCGCTGGTTGCGAGGCCGCCGACGCTGCGGGCGCGACGGCAGCGCTGAAAAGGCGCGCTGAGACTCGCGGCGGTGGTCCGTCAAGCGGCGTCGGCAGGTCGACGCTGCGCAGCGCGATCACGTCGGAGCGGCTGTGCACGCCGGTGATTCGGCCGTCGTCGTTCTGCACCAAGACCCAGTCGGGTTTTCCCGTGAACGGATCGGCGTAGAGCCGGCGCAAGTGACGCTGTGGACGCGGCCCGCGCCGGTCATCCAGCAACTCCTCCAGCGTGGCGGGCGCCGCTGCGGCACTGGCGGGCGAGGCGGCGCGGTAGCTCCCCAGTGCCCGCGACATCTCTCCGCCGCGGAACATGAGTTCGGCCTCGCGTTCGCGCTGCACCGCCAGGTGGATCGGCTGAGCGATCGCGGCGAGGCCGGCCGCGACCACCGCAAGGACGAAGATCAGCCACAGGAAGGTGAACCCGCGCTGGTCGCGGCGCGCGGCGCGCATCGGCTTACCAGTCGGCGATCAGGCGGCCATCGCTGCCGCGGCCGGCCGTGCCGCTGCGCACGTCGAATACCTTGCCCTTGAGCATCGGCTCGCCTGGCGTGACGAGTACCCACGTCGCGGCGCTGCCGGTCATCGGATCGACCGGCACCCCACGCAGGTATCGCGTCTCCACCAGTTCGTCGAGCGAATCTGGATAGCGGCCCTTGTCCGACTCGAACTGGTCGATCGCGTCGCGCATCACGTTCAACGAAGTCCGCAGCGTCGACTCGCGCGCGCGCTCGATGCTGCGGAAGTAGCGCGGGGCCGCGATGGACACGAGCAGCGCGACGATCGCCATCACCACGATCAGCTCGATCAGGGTGAAACCGCGAACGCGCGCCGATGCATCCGCGCGACGCCGTGGAGCGTGTCGGTTCACCATGCGCGGTACGGTTGGCCGTCGAGCCCGGTGCCCGGCGCCAGCGAGTAGACGTCGAAGACGTCGCGTCCAGGCTGGGGCGCGTCGGGTGGGCTGGCGTAGCTGCGCAGGCCCCAGGTCTGCGCCGCAGGCAGCGATGGATCGGCGAAAGGGTCCCGCGGAACGCTGCGCAGGAAGTAGACCAGACGGTCGGTAGCGGCCGCGCTCGGCACGCCCTCCACCAGCACGTCGAGCGAGGCAGGGTAGCCGTCGGGGTCGTCCGTGCCGCGCGGCACCTTGCCCTCGACGACCGCCTGGTGGTACGCGTCGATGGCGGTTCGCAGCGCGCGCAGCGCGTGGTGCAGCTCGAACTCCTTCTGGCGGCGCAGGGCGAGCGACAGCATGGGCTGCGCCGCGGCCGCGAGGATCCCCACGATGGCCACCACCACCACCATCTCGATCAACGTGAAACCGGCGGCGCGTCGCATCAGCGGGCCTGCAGCTCGAGCCCGAGCTCGCCTTCGACGCGGGTCGGCACCGCCATGCCGGCGGCGTTCGTGGCGCCGAGCTGGTCGATCTGCAGCTGGGTCGTCTTGCCCGCGCCGGCCGCCAGGACCCTCAGAACGAACACCTTCTGGCCTTGCGGGTCGAGGTTGAAGTCGGATGGGCTGGCCTTGTCGGCGCCTGCCGATTGCAGCAGCGTCGTGTCGAACCCGAACTGGCCATGCACGGCGGCGGCAGAGCGATTGCGCAGCGTCACCGACACCGTGCCGCCGACCGGCGCCTTGCCCGTGCTCGCCACCTCCACCACGGCGGTCTCGTCCTCCGACGCGGTAGCCGGCGAGTCTGACGTCGCGGCGGTGCCGCGGGCGCCCCGCGCTGCGGGCATCGCGATCGACGCGCCCGCGCGGATGCGCGTGCCGGGCGCGCCCGGGTTGGTGTAGCTGCCACCGGCCCCGCTGAGCGTGGCGGCCTCGGGCAGGCCGAGATTACGGACCACGCGCGGCGTGATCAACAATACGATCTCGGACTTGTTGCGCGTGTCGGTGTGCACTCCGAACAGGCGGCCGAGCACGGGCATCCGCGACAGCCCGGGGATGCCCTGCACCGCTTTGCTGTCCTCGTCGTTGATCAGGCCGGCCAGGATCTGGGTCTCGCCATCGTGCAGGCGCAGCGAGGTGGTGGCGTTGCGCGTTCCCACGCGGTACGCGATGGAGCCTTGCGGCCCGGTCACCTGGCCGATCAGGTTCGTGACGTCGAGGTTGATCTTGATGATCACGTCGTTGTCCAGCTGCACGCTCGGCTCGACTTCCAGCAGCAGGCCCGTGTCGATGTAGGTGACGGAGGTGGTGGAGCCGACGTTGGCCACGGCGCTGGACGTGAACACCGGCAGCTTCTCGCCTATCTGAACCTTGGCCTTCTCGTGGTTGCGGGCGCGCAGCTTGGGATTGGCGATCAGGTTGCTGGTGCCCGACGAGCCGTTGAGCGTGGCCACCAGCGCCGGGTTGATCACCGTGGCCGTCAGGCTGTTGCGGTTGGCGCTGGAGATCTGGCCGACGAAGTTCGGGACGCCGAAATTCACGGTGTCGGGCCACTGCAGCCCCAGCGAGTCGAGCTGGTTGGTGCCGATCTCCATCACCTCCACCTCCAGCGTCACCTCGGGCTCGGGCAGGTCGATCGAGGCGATCAGGCGTTCGATCAGCTGGACCACCTCCGCCGTGTCGCGCACGATCACCAGGTTCAGGCGCTCGTCGACATAGATGTCGCGTGTCTTGGCCATCGTCTTGATCAATGCCTGGGCCTGCTTGGTATCGGAATTGGTGAGGTAGAAGCTGCGGGTCACCAGCTCCTGATGCTCCTGCTGTTTCGCGCTGGTGTTCTGGTAGACCAGCATCGTCCTGTCGTTGAGCAGTTTGCGATCGAGTTGCTGCGTGGCGAGCACCACACGCAGGGCCTCGTCGAGCGTCACGTCGCGCAGGAACACCGTGACGCGCGCATCGGTGCGCACGTCCTTGTCGAACACGAAGTTGATGCCCATCGTTCGGCCTACCGACTCGAAGACACTTCGCAGCGGGGCGTCGTGAAACTCCAGCGTCATGCGCCGTGCGCCGGGCGCCGCGTCGGCGGCGTCGACACCGATGTCGAGGGGGCGTTCGGAAATTCGCTGCTGCAGCGCGCGCGCCGCAGGTAGTCCGGGCGACTCGACCAACACGTCGCGAAGGATAGCCTGCGCCTGCTCGAGGTGCCCGGCCTCCAGCGCCACGCTCGCCTGCGCGAGCATCTGCTGGTGGCGCGCGTCGCGCCGCAACTCGTCACGCAGTGCGGCGGTGCGCGGGTGATCGGGATCGATCTTCTCAAGGCGGGCAAGAAGATCGCGGCCGACGTCCAGGCGGCCGCCGGCGCGCGCGGACGCGGCCTGGTTGGCGAGAACGGATACGGTCATCTCGCGTTCTCGTTGCTGCGCGGCCTGCAGCGCGTGGTCGCCCGGATCGACGCGGCGGGCAGCGTCCAGCACGGCCAGGGCCTGCTCGTGACGGCCCTCGAGCGCGAGTTGATCCGCGTCGCCCAGCGCCGGCGAGGCGCACGCGGCGAGCACGGCACACAGCAGGGCGCATTGCAGCGCCAGCAGCGGCCCGGCAGCGCGGCGAGATGTCGTTCGAAAGTGGGTCATGAGGTGCGAAACGCCAGGATTCTCGTGATGCCGCCGGGCAGCCAGGTGAGCGTCACGCCGGACGCATCGATGGCGTCCACGCGCCATACGTCGTCGATGACGTCGCTGGCTTTGGCGCCGAAGCTTCGCTCGCGGTTGCTCAACATCGCCCACGGCTGGCCGTCGTCGATGCGGCCGATCAGGGTGTACGGAAATTCGGGTGGCTGCGGCGGCGCGGAGGCCGCCGCCGCGCGCGCCGGCGGCGGCGCAACGGGTGGCGGCGGAGCCGGGCCCCAGGCCGCGACGCCTTGTGGCAACGCGTCGCGCCAGGAGGGACGCTCGGCGATGGCGGGCGGGTCGGGCCACGCCTGGGCGAGCGCGGTCGGGGTCGATGCGGTTCGCGGAGGTGTCCGTGTGGTGGCGGCGCGGGATGGCACGTTGGCGTCTTCCGGCGACGCGTCGTCCTGCGTCGCGGCCCACACGGCGGCGGCCAACGTGGCGACGACGGCGAGGCCCAGACGGCGGCGTCTTGTGGCGGGAAGGAGGCGGGTCATCGCGTGCCCGCGGCGGATGGCGCATCGCGCGGCCGCATGTAGAAGGACCACGTCAGCTCGGCCTCGACGACGGCCGCGCCCGTGGACGCGCGCCGCAGCCGCAACCGGTCGAGACTCAGCGCGGCGTCTGTGCCGAGCGCCTCCTCGATGAACGCGCGCAGCTGCACGTAGGAGCCACTGAGCGGCAGCGTGACGACGTAGCGCGCGAGGCCGGTGGCCTTGTCCTGGCCCAGCTGGAACTCGCCCTGGCGAAGCTCCAGCGCGTGATGCACGGCCAACGCGAGCAGCGCCGCCACGCGTGCCTGGCGCACATCGGCGGCTGGAAAGCCGGCCATGAATCGGTCGGACGTGGGTCCGGTGGCCCGCGCCTCGCGCAGGGCCGCGCCCGACTGCGCCGCCCGATGCGCGGCGGCGTCCGCGTCGAGCGCGACGGCCTCGGACTCGCGTCGTAAAGCGGGCACGAGTCCCAGCCCGACGCCGCCGGCCAGCGCGAGGACCACGGCGCCCGTGACAAAGGGCCAGCCCCAGCCACGCGCCTGGGCGATCGCGTCACGCGGTGAGATGCGCAGGGAGGTCGCCATTTCAGCGCTCCCCACGCTGGCCCGCGAGCGTGATGCGGCGCGCGTCGATGCCGGCTCGCAGCTCGAAGCGCCAGCGCACGGGGGTCGCGCTGGCCTCCGGGCCATCGGCCGTGTGCAGCCTGCCCAGCACGACGTCGGTCCAACCGGATCGGTCGGACAGACCGTCGATGAACTGCATCACGTCGCCCACGTCATCGGCCGCGCCCTCCAGCCGGAGGTTGGCGTCGTCGGCGTCATGATCCAGCTGAAGCCATTGCACGCCGGATGGCGTCTCGGCCTCCACGTTGGCAAGGATGCGATCCCACGGGTGCGCAATTCGCTCCATCACCGCGCGCGCGGCGCGGATCGCGTCGGCCTCGGCCGGAGCGCTGGCCGCCGCCGCGCGCGGACGCGGCGAGGCGGGGTTCGAATGTCGCAGCGCGCGCGCGAGGCGTTCGCGCTGCGAAGCCAGCTCGTCGCGCGCCGCGAGCCAGTCGCTCGCCGCGAACGCGCACACGAGCAGGGCGGCGCCCGTCCACAGCCAAGCCAGCGCCGGCCGATGTCGCGGGCCAGCGAGGAACTCGGGCCGTGGCCACCCGGGTCTGGCGGCGGTCACGGCGTCGCACCTTGCAGCCAGGCGGAGAGGACGCCGTCATTGCCCAGCGAGCCGAAGACGCTGGCCAGACCAACTGGCAGCGGCCGTGGAGCGTCGACGTCCCAGCCGGCGACGATGGGCAACCCGGACAGCGGGTCTTCCTCGTCGGCCAGCGCGTGCAGCAAGCGGGCGATGTCGTCGACATGCGCGGCGTCGAGGTAGCGCTGGCGCAGCGAGACGACGAGCCCGTCGTGCGCCACCAGCCAGGTGGCCGCCGCCCCTTCGACCAGCAGCAGGGCGCTGCGACCGGGGCCCCCGAACTCGGGGCAGGATGCCGACACGCCGTCGAGTCCGGCTGCCCAGGCCGGTGCGACGCTGACGAGCCGCACGTCGTGCGCGCTCGCGGTGGACTGCAACGCGCCGAGGTCGATACCGTGCAGGGCGGTGACGCCACCCGGCCAGGTCGCCAGTGGCCAGTCGGTGGCCCGTGCGCCGTGGTAATGCTCGAACTGTTGTCGTGCGTAGCCCCGCAGGGCACCGGGCTCTCGCAGCGAGAGGGCCGCGTCCACGGCCAGGTTGCGCGTCAACGGGCCGGCCAGGCGCAGCGCGACGTCTGTGCCCGCATGGGCCTCGCACCACGCGGCGAACGAATCGACCTCGGATGCGGCCTGGGGCTGCGCATCGCTGACGCACCACGAGCGCACCCGTCCTGCCTGCAGGTAGGCGACATGGCGCGGAACGCGTCCGCGCGCGCTCGCCCAGGCACGAGAAACACGCATGCGCATCCCCTGCGCCCGCGCCATGGCGGCCCTGAGTGCGGGCTCGCGCTCAGCCGTCGATGGTGACACGTTCGAGCTCCTCGAAGGTGGTGGCACCGCGGCACACGGCGGCGATGGCGGCGTCGCGCAGGGGCGTCATGCCGCGATCGCGAGCGGCCTGCTTCAGGCGGCTCATCGGTGCGCGCGCCACGATCAGGTCCCGCAGTTCGTCGTCGAAGGTGAGCATCTCCACCACCGCGCTGCGACCCTTGTAGCCGGTCTGGCTGCAGTGGCCGCAGCCGTGGCCGCGCGCGTACGCGTGGCCCGGGAGGGCCTCGATGCCCAGTCGCACCAGCAGGTCGCGCGGCGGCAGGACGGAGACACTGCATTGGGGGCAGTTCATGCGCATCAGGCGCTGTGCCATCACGCCGTTGAGGGCCGAGACCACGCTGTACAGATCCAGGCCCATGTGCATGAAGCGGCCGATCACGTCGAACGCGCTGTTGGCGTGCACGGTGCTGAAGACCAGGTGGCCGGTGAGCGCTGCCTGAACGGCGATCTGCGCGGTCTCGGGGTCGCGGATCTCGCCCACCATCACGCGATCAGGATCGTGGCGAAGCACGGAACGCAGGCCGCGCGCGAAGGTCAGGCCCTTCTTCTCGTTGACCGGGATCTGCACCGTTCCCGCCAGCTGGTATTCGACGGGATCCTCGATCGTGATGATCTTGTCGCTGCCGTTGTTGGTTTCGCTGATGGCCGCATACAGCGTGGTCGTCTTGCCGCTGCCGGTAGGGCCGCACACGAGCAGCAGCCCGTACGGCTGGCGCGCCAGGCGGCGGATCAGGTCCTGCGACTCGGGCGGCAGTCCCAGCGAGGCCAAGGTGAGCTGGCCGCCCTGCGCGACGCGTGCGCGATCCAGCACCCGGATCACGGCGTCCTCACCGAATGCGGTGGGCATGATGGACAGGCGGAAGTCGATCTCGCGGCCGTGCATGCGCAGCTTGAAGCGCCCGTCCTGGGGCAGGCGGCGCTCGCCGATGTCCAGCTCGGCCATCACCTTCAGGCGTGAGACGATCTGCTCGGCCACCACCGCGCCGTCCACGTTGCGCACGTCCACCATCACGCCGTCGATGCGGTAGCGGATGCGCAGCCCCTGCAGCGTGGACTCCAGGTGAACGTCGCTCGCGCCGTCCTGCAGTGCGTCGTACAGCGTCGAATCGAGAAGGCGCACGACCGGGCTGGACTGCTCGCTCAGGTGCAGCGCCGACAGTTCCTCCGCGTCGCTGGCCACCTGCGCGCCCGCGAAGCTGTCGCCGAGCTCGTCGAGCGCGCGAAAGCCGGCGGCGCCGGAATCCAGCCATGCATCGATGGCCGCGGCATCGCATTCGACCCAGCGCACGTTGCGCTGCAGTCGTGATTCCACGCGTTCGAGCAGCATGGCGTCGGAAGCGCGATCGCACAGCAGGGCGTGGGCGCCCAGCGCCGAGCGCGCGAGCAGGGCACGCCAACGCTGGGCCTCGGCCTGGGGCCACTGCTCGAAATGCAGCGACCATGGGCCTTCGTGCGCCGGAAGCCAGTCGCCCGGCGCACCCCCGTTCCCGAGCGCGGCGTGCGCATCGGCAGTGACGTCGAGCGGAACGGCGCTCATTGCACCTGCTCCACCAACTGGAAGATGGGCATGTACATCAACACCACGATGCCGCCGATGAGGACCCCCATCACCAGCATCAGCAGCGGATTGACGAGATGCGTGATGAGCTCGGTCAAGCGCGAGAGCTCTTCGTCGTGGAACTCGGCGGCCTGCCGCAGCATGGCGGCCAGGTTGCCGCTGCGCTCGCCGACGCGCAGCATGCGCAGTGACACCGGGGTCGTCAGGCCGGCGCGTTGCAGGGCGGCGGACAGCCGCTCGCCGCGACCGACGTCGGTGATAGCCTGGTTCAGCGCCGCGCGCAGCCGCAGCGAGATCACGCCATGCGCCGTGCGGAGCGCTGCGACGGCCGGCACGCCGGCGCCCAGCAGCATGCTGGCGGTGCGATAGAACTGCGCCAGCGCGAGCACGTGCAGCTTGGGGCCCAGCAGCGGCGCCTGCCACAGGCGTGCGGTGGCCCAGGCCCGCACGCGCGGCTGGCGCCACATGAACAACGGCGCGGCCAGCAGCAGCAACGCGCTCGCGGCGGTCGCCCAGGGATGCTCGCCGCCGATGTGGCCGATGGCCACCAGCAACTGCGAGCTGGGCGGCAGCGTGCCGCCGACGCCCTCGAGGATGCCGGCGAAGCGCGGAACCACGAAGAGCAGCAGGAACACGATCACCGCGACGCCGGCCACGATGAGCGTGAGAGGGTAGATGCTCGCGCTCACCAGCTTGCTGCGCAGCGTATCCACCCATGCGAGGTAGGCCGCGTGCTCGCGCAAGGCCTGCTCGAGCTGGCCGGTGCGCTCGCTCGATTGCACGACCGCCACGTACAGTGCGTCGAAGCACCCGGGTTGCGAGCGCAGAGCGACGGACAGCGGCTGGCCGCCTCGCAGGTCGGCGATGACGCCGTCGAGCGCGCGAGCGACCGCCCCCACGGCCTCCTTCTCGCGCAAGGTCTCCAGCCCTTCGAGCAAGGGAATGCCCGCGGCCAGCAGGACGGCCAGCTCCTGGCTGAACAGCCTCAGCGGGAAGCGCTTGCGCGAGATCGCGGAGTCGTTCACCGCCTCGGGCGCATCCTGCAGTTCGACCGAAAGAACTTGGCGCGGCTCCACGCGCGCCGCGCCGACGGCCGCCTGAGCGTCTGGCGCATCTACCCGCGTGCGCGAGGCGCCCGTGCGCGGGTGCACGAAGTGGACGAGGTAGGCAGGCATCGCTGGATCCGGCTTCACCAGCTTGTGATGTCGGCGTCGTCGCCGGTGCCACCGGCACGACCGTCGTGGCCGAAGGAAAGCAGGTCGTAGTCGCCGTGTTCGCCCGGGGACGTGTAGCGGTACTCGTTGCCCCACGGGTCCTTCGGGATGGCCTTCGCGAGGTAGGGCCCCGACCACTTCGTCTCGCCAGCGGGCGCCGCGACGAGCGCGACCAGCCCCTGCTCCGTGCCGGGATAGTGGCCGGTGTCGACGCGGTATTGGTCCAGCGCCTTTCCGAAGCCGTCGATCTGCGCCCGGGTGACCTTCACCTCGGATTTGCCGATCTGCCCGAACAGCTTGGGACCGACGTAGCCCGCGAGCAGTCCGATGATGACCATGACGACCAGCAGCTCCAGCAATGTGAAGCCGGTCTTCCGCATGCGCCGGCGCATCGCGCTACCCGCTCCAATCGATGCCATTTCAGCGCTTCCACAGAGTCCAGACGGTGCGATCGTAGGTGCGCCATATGACCCCGTGGTGAATGGCTGGACCATGACGCCGCATGGTCCGTTCGGCATATGGCATGGCGCAACCGCACCCGCTGGTGCGTCACGTGCAACGACGACGATCGGGTCGGCTTCGTTGGTGTCGGTGGGTCGTCGACGCAAACGGCCATCGCTCACAACATCGAATTCCGAAGCCATGATCAACAGCATTTCCACCCGCGCGCGCGACGCCTTCCTGACCCTGGCCATGGCTGGCGCGTCGCTCACCGGCTGCGGTGGGGGTGGCGGCTCCGGCGCGAGTCCTCAACAAGCCGGTGGGGACACGCCCACCGTCAGCACCGCTGCCGTCGGCGCGCCGATGTACGGCCAGACGCTGGTGCTGACGCTCTCGGGCAGCAACCTGGATCAGGGCATCGCCGTGTCGGCCACTGGCTGCGACGGCGTCACCATCGACACCGCGTCGTCCGGGCCGTCCGCTGCACGCTACAGCTGCAGCGTGTCGGCGATGGGTGCCGGCGCGTTCACGATCCAGCGCACCAACGGGGGAGCGGTGCTCGCTTTGGCGGCCTTCACCGTGCCGGCGCCGCAGGTCACCATGGCCTTCGACAATCACGCGGGCGTGGCCGGATCCATCGTCGTCACGCTGGCGCCTGACAAGACGCCGATCACGGTGAACAACTTCCTGTCCTACGTCCACAGCGGGTTCTATGTGGGCACCTTGTTCCACCTCGTCTCGCCGGGCTTCTCGGTGCAGGGCGGGGGGTATGTCGCGCCGTTCGACAGCGTCACGCAGACGCTCAAGCCCACCGGCGCACCGATCCCGCTGGAGGTGGGCAAGGGCCTGAGCAACACGCAGTGGTCGATCTCGATGGCGCGGACGAAGGATCCCGACACGGCGTCGGCCACCACGCAGTTCTTCATCAACCTGGCGGACAACAGTGTCCCCCTCGACCCGGGCATCACGAGCGGCTACGCCGTGTTCGGCTCGGTCACCGGCGGCACCGCGGACGTGATGGCCATCGCTGGCGCGCCATGCGTCTCCATTCCGCTCGTCCTGCCGTCGGTCTATTGCGTGCCGACGCCCAACATCGTCATCTGGTCGGCGGCGCAGACGCGCTGACGCGATGCCGGGCGTGCAGCCCGTGCGTCATCAACCTGTCATCCGCCGAGACCACGCTCGGCCGCTACTGGCCGGCGAATGGTTCGTCGAACTGGGTCCCGAGATCCTCAGGGTGTTCCGCGACGCCGAGGGCATCGACCACATGGCCGACGTGAACGTCGTCGATTTCCTCGAAGGCCTGGCCACCCGGACGATCGTATTCGTCTCCTGGGGCTGAGCGTCAGCCAGTCAGGGCGGCAGCAGCAGGCATCGTACCCAGCGGCGTGCGTCATCCTCTGCCTGGTACGCGCGAAGAAACGCCTCGGCAGGCGAGCGGACGTCGTCGAAACGCAGCCCGCAGAGCCAGCCCGCGGTGGTCGCCTCGCGTGTCCACATGCGCGTGACGCGGCCTCCGAACCGGGTGACCGCCTCGTCCTCCCCCAGCAGCAACTGGATCTCGTAAGCGGGGCGGTGCGGCGGGTCGTCGCTCGCGGTAAGCACCTGGAGTCCGCCTTCGCCGAGGTTCATCACCAGGCCAGCGCTGGCGTGCGCGGCATCGGCCGGCTTGAACACCCAGACGGGCACGTGCTCCTGCAGCACGGGCACGCGAAAGAATTCGACGCGGCGATGTTGGCGGTGATCCGGTGAAGAGGTGAACACGGGGCATTCGATCGTCGGTACGGACAGGCCAGCATAGCGGTGTTTGCGGCATCCTGGTACGCGCCGTCGTGGTGCCACACTCGACAGTTGGATGCGAGCCCGACCTGGGCACCGGAATACGGCGATGGCTGGCGAATCACGGCGGAAGATCTGCGCAGCATCGTCGCCTGCCTGCTTTCCGGACTACAGGGACGATGCCGGGGGCGCATCGGCCGCCACATTCACCAATGTCCCGAGCGGCGCTACCACCGGCTTGCCGTTCGCCTACTTCGGCAACGGTGCGAATCCCAGCGGCGATTCGCCGGCCGTCGGTGAGGTGATCTTGCTGACGTCGGAACAGATGCTCGCGTCCTTCAGCTTCTATGCGGTCGGCAACCTGTCACAGTCCTTGCAATTGAACGTGGCGCAGTGGAATCCGGATACGAATGCCAAGAACCAGGCGGTCAACGGCATCGGCTCTGTCTTGCTGACAACGATCGGCGCGCCGTCGGAGAGCTTCAATGCCGCTACGGGCGTCACGACCATCGAGTTCGACCACCTCGCGCTCGACCTGAGATCGGATACCAAGTATGTCGTCTTCCTGACCAGCGCCGACCCGGCGGCCACCGGCATCCAGTTGTCGCGAACCCAGACGTCCGCGGACGTGTCGGGCTTCGGTGTCGGCAACGCTTTTCTCAGCACGGTTCCAGGCACCGGCTGGCAACTTCCATTCAATGGAAACGGGTTCCTGAGCATGCAGTACACCGCGGTCGTGGCGGCGGTTCCGGAGCCCGGATCGTGGGCCATGCTGATGGCCGGTTTTGGCCTGGTGGGTACCTTGGTCAAGCGTCGTCGGGCCAACGCGGCCTGAGGACTAACCCCGGCGATCAGAGTGATGCCCCGCGTGCCATCACGCGCGGCATCAGGACTTCCTGACTCACACCGCTTCTACCGCCAGACCTCGATGAGAGAGCTTCGCCTTGTGCTTGGCCGAGGCGGCCGCTGACGCGACCTGCTCCGGCCGCGTGTACTTGCCGGCGCGGATCGGAACCGCACCGATCGAGAGTGTCGTGAACTTGAAGAAGCGCATCACGCCATGCCGGTCCTCCGCTTCGATGCCCCCGCGGCCGAGGGCCTCCTCGTCGAACAGCGTGATGGCCTTCTCGTCGAAGCTCGCCACGATTCTCTCGCAGCGTTCCAGCCAATCGTCGCTCTGGAACAGCACGATGAAGTCGTCGCCGCCGACGTGTCCGATGAAGTCGCGTCGCGGGTCGCAATGGGAGGCCAGCGTGCGTGCGACCAGCCGGATCATCTCGTCGCCGCGCCAGTATCCGTAGAGATCGTTGTACGGCTTGAAGTCATTGAGATCCGCATAGCACGCGACGAACTCGCTGCCTGCAGCCAGCAACCTCTGGATATGTTCGGTGATGGGAATGTTGCCGGGGAGGAACGTGAGCGGGTTGGCGTGGCGGGCGGCCTCGATGCGTACTTCGGTGACCACGCGCACAAGTTGCTCGCCGGTGCCAAGCCCAAGGTATCGGCCGCCTTCGGTGACGATGAAACCTTCGGTGAGGTAACGCTGGTCAGACGACGTCAGCACGGCCGTCATGGCGTCCAGGCCGGTGTGCTTGTCGAGGATCAGGGGCGTGGTGTTAGAGAATTCGATGCTCGGCCTGCGCCCGTACAGCTCTTTGAAATAGGGGGTCGCGTAGCTGTCCATGAAGCTTTGGCGTTGTACCAGGCCGACCGGCACGCCGTGCTTGACCAGCGCAGCCGCACGCCGCGTCGAGTCCTCTGCAAAGAACCGGGCGAGGTCGTCGATCGAGGTCTCCGGCGCCAGCGGGGGCACCTGGACGGCCAGTCGGGCCACCGTGAAATCCGCACCCGCCGCCCGCGTGATTTCCGGGAGCACGGCAATCTCGGAACTGTCGATGATGAGGGCCGCCGCGCGCAGGATCTCTGCTGCGGGCTCGCGCTGCGGTCGACCGAGAAAATAGCCCTGTCCGAGCTCGATACCCAGGTCACGGACGATTCGCAACTCATCCTGCGTTTCGATTCCTTCGGCCACGAGTGTCGTTCCGAAAGTCTCGGCGAATCTTGCCAGGCCTTTCAGCGTCTGCACCTTGATGGCTTGATGCGGCAGGTCGCGAACGAAGTATTTGTCGATCTTGACGACCTCAGGCCGCAACTCCGCCCAGAGACGCAGGCTGGAGCGGCCATCGCCGAAATCATCTAGTGCAAAGCGAAGTCCCTGGGCACGGAGGGCGGCGGCGGCCTCGATCAAGCGGGGGATATCCGAGACGTGTTCGTGCTCCGTCACTTCGATGACGAGGGCCGAGGGTGGCATCGAAACGGTCTGGAGCGCTCGCATGACGCCTGCGACCGACAGTCGATCGACCATCTCGATGATCGCGAACGCGCTGAGGTTCATGAAGAGCCTCTTGCCGTGCGCATGGCTGACCCACGAACGGATTCCCTCGTCGAGGCACGCCTGCTCCAGCGTGACCGTGATCTGCTCCGAACGAGCGGCTTTGAACAACTCGTCGGGAGAGTGCAAGGCGGCTTCGGCGGGCAGTCGAATGAGGCTCTCATGCGCGACCACGTTTCCGGTCCGCAACTCCACGATGGGCTGGTAGTGTGCGCGAAGAAGGCCTGACGACAGGACCTCGGCGGCCGTGCGAAGCATCTGTAAGGTCATTTCAGGAGGTTGCTCATCAGTCTTGCACCGATCGACTCGCCCGACTGGCCAGACACCTTCGAGATCTCCGCGTACGCGCTGGCCCGAACCTTTTCCGGCAGAGGCACGAACTTGGCCTGTCGTGCGAGCGCATCGCCATTGAGACAGGCCCATGTGATGAACAGCAGTGCACGTTCTGTGCGCTCGCTGTTCGTTGCGACGCGGGGCACCGCGATGCAGGTTCCCATCGTGATGGGCCACGACTTCGCGCCGGCCAGGTCATTGAGTTCCGTCAAGAAGTCGCCCGTCGAATACCAGGTGCTGTGCACCACGGCTTGATGGAATGTCTCGGTGTTCGCCTGCACGATGGCACCTTCGGCGTTCTTCATCGAGACGGCGGAAAGTCCGTCGTCCACCATGTAGTTGTAGTCGATGCAGCCGATCGAATCGGGCGTCTGCTGCACCGCCTTTGCGATCGCTGCGCTGCCCTTCACCGCGATGGCGCCCACCGGCCAGCTAAAGTGGTTTGCAACGCCGTAACGCTGCTTCCATCCGGCATGCACGTGGCTGAGGTAGTCGGAGAAATGATAGGTGGTGCCCGACCCGTCGGCCCGGACGATCAGGTGTATCGGGCGGGACGGCAGCTTCAGGCCCGGGTTCAGCGCGTGGATCTCGGGGGCGTCCCACTGCGTGATTTCGCCCAGGAAGATGCGCGCGAGCACATCACCGCTGAGACGCAACGAGTTGGATGTCACCTTCGCCAGGTTCACCACCGGAACGACGCCCGTGATGACCGTCGGAAACATGACGAGGCCGTTTTTCTTCAGATCGGCACCGCTCGCGATGATGTCCGAGGCGCCGAAGTCGACCTCGCGCCTGTTGATCCTGGCCATGCCCGCACCCGAGCCGATGGGGTCATATCTCAGTTCGTCGGAGTGGGTCTTCGCGTATTCGTCGGCCCACACCTTGTAGACCGGCGCCGCCGCTGAGGAACCGGCACGCGTGATGCCGCTCGCCGCGCGCACGGCGTGGGCGGACAGCAGGGCGGCCGCCGCGACGGTGATGATTCGAAGGGAGCCGCGCAAGGGGCGTGTCATGTCGGGCACATTGAACGTGAAGCGAAGGATGAGTTGAAGCATGCGAATGAGCGTCGATGTCTGGTGGGGCGGTAGTCGCGTGGGCTGGATCAGCTCCGGTCGCCGAAAGAGACGATGCCGCGCAGACACTTCGCAACAGCCCGAAATAGACCAGTGTCGGAGGGGCGCGATACCTCCGTGTGACCGTTGTGTGTCGCCACGGCCTAGCTGTGAACTATTGCCGCAACCTCATCGGTATTGCCACCACCCAGGTCTCTCGCAGCGGCGGTCGAGAGCCAGGTAACACAGGGCGACCGACCTGGCTTTGATATGAACTGTATATACCGTTGTATCGAAAGGACCATGATGGCCAATACCCCGAGCACCTTGCGCGGCAAGCGCATCCCCAAGAGCATCAGCAAGCCGACGGAGACCGCCGAGGCCGTGGCGGTCGTCGTCGAGTCCGTCGTCGCCCTCCCGCTGAAGGCATCCAAGGCGCACAAGAGCAAGCTCGTGCGCGACAGCTTCACGATGCCCAAGGACGAGTACCAGGTTCTCGGAGGGCACCGTGAGGTGCTGCTCAGAACAGTCGCGTCAACCCGTACACGCCGGCGCCCATCAATGCCGCGGCCGGAAGCGTCAGCATCCAGGCGAAGACGATTTCGCCGGCCGCGCCCCAGCGCACAGAACCGACGCTCTTGACGGTACCTACCCCCGCGAGGGCGCAAGCGATAGTGTGGTGGTGGAAATGGGCGTGCCCATCGCGAAGGCCGAGAACACGGAGATGGCGCCGCCCAGCTCCGCCCAGAAGCCCTGAATGGGTCGTTGAGGATCACCGCCCGGATGGAGCCGACCAACGGGGACAGGACAATGGCGGCGACGAACATGGGGAAGAACTTGTTCTCCTTGGGCATCGGCTTGCGCAGCCAATTGGCCATGGTTCGTCCAGTCGTCGACAAGACGAATGGCATTTGGCGTGGGGCGAATGACCGATCGGTGACCAGCGTCCATGCCGAGCACGAAATCTCGCGTCGAGTACGAGTGACGCGGCGAATGTCGCTGTCGAGTCATGCCACGGACTCACCAGCTGCCTAAAGTGGTTTCATGACTGCTCACGATGACCGTTTCCAGACGAAGGCGCTTCTGAAGCAGCTCGATGAGTTGATCGCTTCGCTGCGAGACGAGGCGCAGACGCAGCGCCACGCGTGGCCGGAGGTTCAGGAAAGCTTCGAGGCCAGCGCCATGAATCTCGCGGCATGGCTCGCACTGCGAAGACGCGATCTGAGGCCGCTGCAGCAATCGCTGATGACACTCGGGCTCTCGTCGCTTGGCCACCTTGAGGGCCGTGTCCTCGAGGCGCTGGCGGCCGTGCGCGCTTCGCTGGCGGTCATCGCGCATGAGCCGTCCAGCGCGCGTCCTTCCGTCGACGAGTTCTTCGCCGGGCAGGAGCGCCTTCGCCTGCGCACGGAGCGCATGTTTGGCGAGGCCCATCCGATGCGGCCCGTTGCGGTGATGGTCACTTGTCCGAGCGAGTCCGCGGACGACCCTGATTTCTTTGCGAAGTTGGCGCAGCGCGGCGTGGAGGCGATAAGGATCAATTGCGCCCACGACGATCGCGACGCCTGGGGGCGGATGATCGAGCGCGCCCGCGCTGCCGGCACCGCGCACGGTCGTCCGATGCGCGCGTTCATGGATCTTGCCGGCCCCAAGATCAGAACCGGAAAAGTGTCCAGCAAGGCCGGGCACCGAGTCGAGCGTGGCGACCACATCGCGATCGCATTCGAACGCTCACTGAAGGATGCCAAGAGCGACTTCGGGGAGCCTGCGCTCGAATGCACGCTCGATGCCGCGCTGCAGTCGGCCGACGCCGGGCATCGCATCTTCTACGACGACGGAAAGCTTGGGATGGTGGTGATTCGCGTCACGCACTGGGGCCTGGTGGCGAAGGTCGAGACCTGTGCCGACAAAGGCGTGAAGCTGAAGCCTGAGAAAGGCCTGAACTTTCCCGATACCGATTTCTCTGTCGATGCATTGACGCCGAAGGACCTGGACGACCTCGACTTCGTGGCATCGCATGCCGACGCCATCGAATATTCGTTCGTGCAGTCGGCCGCCGACGTCCTCCAGCTGCAAAGGGCGCTGGCGAGCCGGCGAGACGACTGGAGCAGCCTGGGGCTGGTTCTGAAGATCGAGACGGCGCGTGCGGTCGCACATCTCCCGGAGATCCTGGTGCAGGCCGCCGCGGCGCAGCCGACCGCCATCATGATCGCGCGAGGAGATCTCGCCGTCGAGATCGGATTCAACCGCATGGCCGAGATGCAGGAGGAGATGCTTTGGCTCGCGGAAGCGGCGCAGGTACCCGCCATCTGGGCGACGCAGGTGCTCGAACAGCTCGTGAGCAGCGGAACACCGTCACGAGGCGAGATGACGGACGCGGCAATGGCGGCGCGAGCCGAATGCGTCATGTTGAACAAGGGCCCGCATCTATGCGAAGGCATTGACACGCTTGACGGGTTGCTTGAGCGCATGAGCGACCACCAGCACAAGAAAACCCCGGAGCTGCGCCAACTCAAGAGTTGGAGCGCCTGAGTTCTCAACGACTCTCTCGGACGTTGCAGCGCTGACTGCTGCCTCGGGCATCAGTCCAGTATCGACGCCAACCTCGCTTCGAGCAGTGCTTCCGCCGACCCCGGCAGCCGACGGCCATCACGGTCGGCGCATGTCTTCATCAGCGCCCCAGCGAGGAATTGAGCACGGCGGCGAGGCGATACCCTGTCCGCAGCAGTTGGTCTGCTGTGACCGCCGTCACGTTCTTGGTGTACTGCGCGCTCAGGGCGTAGACGGTCTTGCCGTTGGTCACCGTCGGCGTCGGCAACGGGCCGTAGACGTAGTTCTGGGCCAAGGCATAGGACTCCAATGCCCAATTGCCCGGATCCGCAGGGCCCAACCAGCGCGCCGCCTCGATCGGCGTGGGTTTGCGCAGCGCGTTGGCGACACTTTGCGCGTCCAGATTGGGACCGCCGGCCGTCGCGCCGATCTGCTCGACGAACGTGGTGCCCCAATGCGAATGGAGCGCGGCCGTGGATCCGAAGGCCGTCGCCGTCTCGTCGTTGCCGCCGCCGTCAAGGTTGTCCGAGGCATGCAATGGTTGGTGCAGGTCACCGACGACGTGCATCAGGAATTTCAATGCGAGCAGTTTCTCGGCGTCGGGCGTCGACCTGGTCGTCAATTCAGCTTCGAACTGCTCGATCTTGTTGACCACGCAATCCGGATCGGGCCCGTCGGAAGCGACCGTGCCGGGAGTCAGTTCAGGAAAGGCGAAGCAGGCGACCTGAAGCGACCCGCCGCGCAGTTCGATATCCACGAAGTGCCAGGCGTAGGAGTGGATCTGGTTCGGCAGCGCCCGTGGCCGTCCGGGATGTCCGGTAGTAGTCGGCCCAGGTGGCCTGGCGCGCCCAGCTGTCGGACGTCATGCCGCCATCGCGCATCTTGAATGCGGCCTTGTACATCGACAGCAAGCGATCCGCCTCGGCGATGGCTTGAGCGTTCATCTGCGTGCGCGCCACGAGCGCGACGGCCTCGTGGCCCTCGTCGCCAAAAGCGTGAGAAACCCCCGGCAACGCGCATGCGGCTCCCAGGACGAAATAAAGGGACGCTCTGGTTGGAGCAGGGAAATTCCGATGAGACATGCTGACTCCAGATGGAACATCACGTTGGCTAGCTGCTCGACCGGCGCAACTGGGGGGCTTTCTCGTGCTGGCGGCGTATGGCTCGACAAGAGTCGACTCGAGCCGTGCTTCCTGCTGTGTCCGGTCAGGCCGTCGCCGGATCGCTCACCCGCGGTTTGCCGTTCTCGACGCGGCCAGCCAGGCGGCGCAGGAAGGCCGGGCTCGTATCGCAGGTCACCGACAGGTCGTACCAGCCCACGCTGTCGGCCACCGACCATCCTTCCTCGATGCTCTCGCCCGGCGCGAGGTGGTAGTGACGCGCCGCCGCGTGCGAGTACGCGTTGGCCGCGAGCGTGAGCCGCACGGGAGTCGTGCCCTCGTTGGAGAGCCACAGGCGGACAGCCTCGCCGCCGAAGCCGTCGTGTTCGGCATGGACTTCCGGCGCGATGGCCGACTTGGCCGCGGCCGCCGCGGCGTCGCCGCTGAAGCGCCGGTGAAATGCGCCCGGGCCCGTGACGACGAGGTCGTAGTGGCCATTGGCGGGCACGGTTGTCCAGGCATCGTGGAGGCGCTTTCCGGCCTCCACGGTGTACGTCCGTGGCGCGTCAGCGCTGCCGGCCATGCTCACGCGGAACACCGCACCGGCGGCGCCACGATTGACGAAGTCGAGGGCGTACGTGCGATGCGTCGAGTCCACATGCCCGTGCGCGGACAGGTCATAGGGCAAGGGACGCGACCACCTCAGGCCGGATTCCTGCTTCGGCATGGCCTGCACCGAGGGCGGTAGGGGGTGGACTGGCCCTGCGTGGGCGTCTGGGCAAACGTGCCGCCGGACGCACTGCGCCACGCCAGCTACGATCGACTGCCCGAACGGCGGCTGGCGCTGGTGGTTGCCGGAGCCTCGATGGGCCAGGCGGCGTCCGCCAGCGCCGCGCCCGTCACACCTCGCGCCGCAGCGCCCAACCTGTTCTCCGGCGTTCTGGCCCGCAAGGTTGATCGCCGCCGCGTGATCGCGATGGCGGAATACCCCCGTCCTGGGACGGACGACCAGACCGACTTCTACATCTTCGAACGCAAGCCCGGTGCCGTGCTGCGCACCTACATGATGGGCGACGCGCCCACGCTCATCGTGAAGGCAGGCACCACCGAGGAATGGGTCATCGAGAACTGGACGAACGAGCTGCACACGTTTCACATCCACCAGTTGCATTTCCGCGTGCTGGACGTCGACGGAAAACTCTCCGCGGCGCCAGAGCTGCTCGACGTCGCGGAGGTGCCCTATGCGACCGCGACGGGCTATCGCAGCAAGGAGGGCCCGGTGCGACCGGGCCGCCTGCGCATCCGCATGAGCTTTCCGGCAGACCTGGCGGGCGACATTCCCTTCCATTGCCACCTGGTCGATCACGAGGACAACGGGATGATGGCCGCCTTGCGCGTGGTCGGCACCAGCGGGGTTCCGGCGGCCAAGCCGCGCGCTGCAAAACGCTGAGGTGGGACGAACGGCAACTATCTCAACGAGAGCACGATCCTCGCGCTTGCCCGCGCTTCCGGTTTCAACACCGCGACCGTCGGCAAGCAGGGGCTGGCGCTGATCATGAATCACACCGATCGCGGGCAGACTTCGGGCGTGATCGACGACTCCACCGGCAAGCCTGCCGGCGTGCCGCTGCTGCCCGCCATCCAGGACGCGCTGAAGGCCGCAGGACTCGGGATCGAAACGCCGACGCGCGGCGCCAACGGCGCCTCCGGCTCGGCGTCGGCGCCTGGAACGCTGGTGGCGAACGTCAGCCAGCAAGCCTTCTTCGTCTCCGCGGCGACGAGCGCTGTCCTGCCCTGGTTCAAGCAACAGGACAAGCCGTTCCTCATGGTGTTCTGGTCGCGCGATCCGGACGGCACCCAACACAACCAGGGCGATAGCCATCTGAGGCTGACGCCTGGCATCAACGGGCCGACCTCGCTGGCTGCAGTCCGCAACGTGGACAACAACCTGGCGGCGCTGCTGTCGTCGTTGAAGTCGCTCGGCCTGGCCGAGACGACCGACGTCATCGTCACGTCGGATCATGGCTTCTCGACGATCTCCAAGGCGAGCACGACGAGTCCTGCCGCGAAGGCCAGCTACGCCGATGTGCCGGCGGGTCTCCTGCCACCCGGCTTTCTTGCGCTCGACCTGGCGGATGCTCTCCAACTTCCGCTCTTCGATCCCGACCGGGCAAACGCGGTCGTGGCCAGCGGTGCACACGCCGCGTCCGGCAGCGGCTTGATCGGCAACGACTCGGGCAATCCCAGCGTCGTCGTCGCTGCAAACGGTGGCTCCGACCTCGTCTATCTGCCTGGCGAAGACCGGATGGCGATGGTCCCCAAGGTCGTCAGTGCGCTGCTGGCACAGGACTACGTCAGCGGCGTCTTCTTCGACGATTCGCTCGGGCCCATCCCGGGTACGCTGCCGCTCTCGTCGATCAACCTCAGCGGCTCGGCTGCGACGCCGGTGCCTGCGATCGTCGTGAATTTCAAGTCGTTCCACGTCAACGGCACGGAGTGCCGACGTGGCTGACTTGCGTGGCGGAGATCGCGGACAGCACGCTGCAGCAAGGGCAGGGAATGCACGGCAGCTTCAGCCGTGCGGATACCTTCAACTTCACCGCCGCCATCGGACCCTCGTTCAAGCGGGGCTATGTAGATCGCATGCCCGTGAGCAATGCGGACGTGGGACAGACCATCGCCAAGTCGATGCATTTGCCGATCGCCGAGAGCGCGAAGGGAAAGCTTATTGGACGTGTCCTGGACGAGGCCTTCGTCGGTGGTCGTGAAGGCGCAGCAACGCATGGCAAGCTGGTTTCCACCCCGGGCACGAACGGTCTGCAGACGATTCTCGTGTATGAGCAGGTGGGCCCGACCCGGTACTTCGAGGTCGCTGGCTTCGCCGGACGTTCCGCTGGCATCGATGACAAGGGCATGCCGGCTCATCTTGACGACGCAGCACATTGAGCACGAAGGCTTGACATCGATTGCGAGCGAAGTCGGCTCCCTCCGCATGGTCGCCGCCACAAATGGCTGCGGAGCGTCTCAGCTGATCAAGCGTCCTGAGACCCCCGAAACCTCACTCCACGTTCTGCACCTGAATTCTTGCATGCAAGCCAGGCGATTGATCCAGAAGAAGTTCTTCTCAGGCGGCCCCTCGAACCCCACGAATCACCCCACGGGAGAGGTACGTTTTTCACGTTTTCGTGAGGTCGATTTGCACGTCCGGCAGTGAAGATCGAGTCTTCGAATTTTAGCAGTTTCGGGCGTCGGGAGGCGGCGATTGAATCGCCGTTTTTGAGCGCTCTTAGCGCGACAGAATGGCGCCATGTTGGGGCCGACATCCGTGAGCGGCTCAGCCGGCCCAGCGCTTGATTCGACGTGTCAGGCTCTGCTGCTGCTTGGCATCCAGCGGCATCAGCGGCACCAGGGCCAGGGCGTCTTGGAGTTCGACGAAGGCGTGCTGAAGCAGGCCGATGCAGAACTCCCGATCCTTGTCCCGTCCGGCCCATGCCTTGGACAAGAAGAGGTCGACGACGCCGAGGCACAGGCCGACTCGCAAATCGGTGTTGGCGTTCTGGATCCGGTTCGCCCGACCCATCCATCCTTCCGGCAAGGTCGCCGTGTCGGGGCCGACGCCCTGTGCGTAGAAGCCATGGGTGTCGTGGAAGTTGGAGCCCTCTCCGATGGCGCCGTCGATCTGGTCGGCCAGCTCGGGGTCGGCCAGCGGATAGATGTCGGCCTCGGCCGACATCGTGAAGAACGCCGGCGGGTTGGGAATGGTGCCGAGGATGGACTGGCTGCCGAGGATGACGAACTCGTACTGATTCGTGATGTTGCCGCTGGCGCGGATGATGTGCTCGAGTTCCTCCCGCGTCATGGCGTCGCCTCGAGATCGACGCCGCCGAGCTTGACTCCCTTCTTCAGCGCACGCACCTGGGCCAGCACGTCGCGCCTCACGTCATCGGGAAGCAGGGTGACGAGCGGCGATGCCTGGCGGAGTTCCTGGGCGCGCCGTGTGCGCCCGAGCACCTTGCGCCACGATCGATGAAGCAGGATGTCCTGCCACTCTCGCCACAGCCCGCTGGATCGCGAGTCTCCGGCTGCCAGCCAGCGCTGCAAGGTGTCCTGGGCTTGTTCCAGGAGTTCCGGGCGCGCACGCACCAGGCGTACGGCTTGTTCGTGCAGCGCGAGGCTTTGCAGGTCCTGGGCCTGATGACCGGCTTCGCTGGCCGTGACGGTCACCTGGACGTTAGGCCGCGGGCGACGCGATCGCGCTGCAGCCGACTCCGGTGGCGGCGCTTGCAGCAGGTCGCCTGACAGGAGTGCCAGGTCACCGGCGACGCCCAGCACGGACATTACGCGCAGGTAAGTGCCCATCGAGGCGCCTGGATCGCCGGCTTCGACGGCACGAAGTGTCGGGCGAGAGACACCGACGCGCTCTGCCATCTCCACGGTGCCCAGGCCCTGGGCCCGGCGCAGGCCCTTAAGCCGGTCGCCGAGTTGCAGCAGCAGTTGGCGCTCCAGCACGGAAGTGCCGGGGCGCGCGATTTCCGAGCTGCGCAGTTGATCGGAGTTCATTTGAAAAACATATTATCCAAATATTCATAGAATGGCAACTATAGTTTCCAAAAAAATGGATTGCTTGCCCGTGAATCTACAACGCGGCGCCGTGCCCCACTCGCCTTTCCCGCACCCGGATGATTCACCCGCCGAGACGGTTCACTGCCTGGATGTCGGTCGATTGGCACTCCACCGTTCAAGATCCGTGAGGCGCCAGGCGACGGCACGAGTGCCGAGCATCACCGGCGAGGGGAACTGGTGTGCTGCGACCAAGCGGTAGATCGTCGACCGGCCCAGTCCCGTCCAGCGCATGACCATCGGCAAGCGCATGAACGGCGGCTGCAGGGCTTCCTGCATCGCCTTCCGAGCCTGGTTGTCGGTGTGCTGCATCTGGCGCTCCCGGAGTCGAGATATGTCGAGACTGTAGGCGTTGCGACTGCGGTTCATCGCGTTGGATTTGGGCCAAGATTCATCGCTGGCGCAGCGGGCCGAATGTGTCTAGGGGTCGGACGGTCAGACCCGAAACGCCCGGGTGGGATGTACGCCTGCAACTCTCCGGGGACGAACCGCGGCTCT